>DAOURK010000085.1 GCA_030625085.1 Pseudomonadota bacterium | reverse complement strand
ATAAAATCAACAAGTTACAGAAATTTGCCGCGCTGTAACTAGTTGATTTTATTGGAGTTATTTAAGCCGCTCCATACCCTCTTACCCTACGTATATAAAGGCTTAGTAAACTCAGAAAGATTCCTTATATCGAAAACCCAGGCAATTCTCATTTTTATCAACTACTCCTTAGGTCATAATTTTTATGACATAATTGCTGAATATAACGTTGACATCTTATTTCAACCGAGGTAATATTACCAATGTGACCAGATGGTCACATAGAAGGATATTTAGGATTTATTTGAGGGGATTAATTTTGCCGGCAAAAAGAACATTTTATAACCTTCCTGAGGAAAAACAGAAGAAAATTATTGATGTTGCTGTTAAGGAATTTGCAGGGCAAGGTTATCAACAGGCCAGTATAAACAATATAATTGCTCATCTTGGCATTGCCAAGGGATCTATGTATCAATATTTTGATAATAAAGAGAATCTATTTCTCTTTATATTTGAATATGGTATCCATCTGGTAAAGGGTAGTATCCGTCAAGCTGAGAATAATATTCGGCCGGACCATGATGTTTTTACTAAAATCAGGCTCTTTTTTTCTTCATCCATTGAATTTGTAAAAAAATATCCTCTTATATTCCGCCTTTATTTACGAACGCTTTTTGAGAATGGTATGCCGTTTAAACAGAAAATAATAAAAAAAATTCATATAACTTCTGTAGAATATCTGGTCCCTATTTTAGAAGAAGGCATGAGGCGAGGAGAAATTCGTGCGGATTGCAATACACAATTAATTGCCTTTATGCTTGATGCATCTATTGATCGTCTCTTACAATCATATTTAGGTTCTCATTGTGAGTCTTCTTCAATCTGCGCCCAGGCACCGGATAATTTAGAGAAAGATGTTATAAAATTAATTGAAATGGTAAAACATGGAATAGCTGCCTGAATATTTATAAACATAATGTATATATCAATTGTATAAGTGATAAGTGATAAGTGATAACTGATAACTGATAACTGATAACTGAGAAGAGGTTTGACATATGGGAAATGTTTTAACTACAGATATGAATATATCCATACCCCAAGAGAAGATAAGGCTGTTTATTGATTCTGATCTTGAGCCCATTTACCAAAAGGTTATCCAACAAGAGAGGCTTTCTTCAGAAGATGGATTAATCCTCTATCAATCGAATAATCTTTTGGGGCTCGGTTTTTTGGCCAATTTAGTCAGAGAGAGAATTAATGGGAATGACGCCCTTTATGTCTACAATCAGCATATTAATTACACAAATATTTGCCGAAATGGTTGTCGATTTTGTGCTTTTAGCCGTAAAAATGGTGAACAGGCAGCTTATGTTCTTTCCATTGAAAATATAGTCCAAAGCCTTAAATCACGACTCAATGAACCCATTACTGAAGTGCATATTGTAGGTGGACTAAACGAGTATCTTCCTTATGATTATTATTTGGAGATGCTTTCTACTATAAAGAGTATTCGTCCTTCCATTCAGATTAAAGCTTTTACAGCAGTAGAGGTGGCGTTTTTGGCTGAAATTTTTGGCCAAAGCGTGGAAGAGACTATTTTAGAATTAAAGGCGGCGGGCTTAACCGCGATGCCGGGGGGAGGAGCGGAAATCTTTAGCCCCAGGGTCCGTCAATTGATATGTTCGGAAAAATTATCTGGCAAGGACTGGATTCACATAGCTAAAACCGCCCACAGGTTAGGTGTCAGGAGCAATGCTACTATGTTATATGGGCATGTGGAAACATTGGAAGAGAGGGTAGCTCATTTATTGGCCCTTCGAGAGGCTCAGGACGAGACAAAAGGTTTTTTGGCTTTTATTCCCTTATCCTTTCACCCAAAAAATACACAATTGTCTGATCTGCATAAAACATCGGGTTTTGATGATTTAAAAAATATTGCTGTTGCTCGTTTATTATTGGACAATTTTGTTCATATAAAACCCTTTTGGATTATGGTGACCCCCAAGATTGCTCAAATTGCCCTTTCTTTTGGCGCTGACGATATGGACGGCACTGTCATTGAGGAGCGAATTACTCATATGGCCGGTGCGGAAACTGATCAGGTTTTACCCCAAATGGATTTGATTCGCTTGATTCAGGAAGCCGGTAGAATTCCCCGGCAACGAGACACACTGTATAATTATATTGAAAACTGATTATAGTTTTGTATTTTTAGGGATAGTATGGGTTAACTTGATGAATAACTATAGCTTTTTAGATAGTAAATTTCATGCGCTACTATTACATGAAAATCGATTATAAAATTATTTTTATGATTCTGATGGCATCTTTCATAAAGCACAATAAGTAGTTTACACTTTTTTAAAATTTCACACAAAGACACAGAGCCACAAAGAAAGAGTAAAAGAGAAAAATCTTGAACATAAAGCATAATCCTTTGTGATCTTAGTGTCTTTGTGTGAGGATAAAAACTATAATAGTCTATTTTTTTGAGAAATGAGGATATGCACGTTTTAGATACTGTTAAAGAAAAAGTTATTGAAGGAGTTCGCCTTACAGAAAAAGAGGCCCTGGATCTTTATCAGGAGGCAGATTTATTGATCCTGGGGGGCCTGGCTCATTTGAGACGCCTGAAATTACATCCGGAAAAACTGGTTACTTATATTGTTGACAGAAATATCAATTATACGAATATTTGTTTTTCAAAATGCAGATTCTGCGCCTTTTGCCGCGATGAGAGTGCAGCAGACAGCTATATTATTTCCCAAGAGGAAGTGGCGCAGAAAATTGAAGAGACTTTGAGATTGGGGGGTATTCAAATTTTATTGCAGGGTGGTCTTCATCCCCAACTGGGTTTAGAATACTATGAGGATTTACTTGGCTTTATTAAATCTCGCTATCGAATTCATATCCATGGTTTTTCTCCCCCTGAGATTATTCATATTTCCCGACAAAGTGATCTTTCTATAGAGGAAGTTATTAATAAATTAAAAGCAGCCGGTCTTGATTCTATTCCAGGCGGCGGAGCAGAGATTTTGGTGGATAAGGTACGCCGGAAAATCTCTCCTTACAAATGCACTTCCACAGAATGGCTTAAGGTGATGGAAATAGCCCATAAGAATGGATTAAAAACTACGGCTACCATGATGTTTGGACATGTGGAGGCTATTGAAGATCGTATTGAGCACCTCTCTCGCATTCGGCAATTGCAAGATAAAACAGGAGGATTTACTGCCTTCATCCCCTGGCCTTTTCAACCGGGTAATACTTCGATTTCGAGATCAGGCACTACAGGATTTGAATATTTAAAAATGTTGGCCATTTCTCGAATTTTTTTGGATAATGTATCAAATATTCAGGCTTCTTGGGTTACTCAGGGCGCCAAAATTGCCCAGATTGCTTTGAATTTTGGCGGCAATGATTTGGGCTCTACCATGATCGAGGAGAATGTGGTGGCTGCAGCCGGCGTTTCCTTTTGTTTGCCTGAGTCTGAACTGGTGAGAATTATTGAAGGGGCCGGCTTTAGAGCTGCCAGGAGAACCATGGATTATGCCTTACTCTGAGATGGGCAAAAAGATTGACGACTCCCCAGAGCCCATTCCCCAAAGAACATTTCATAAAGCAACTCATATTTTACCTATCAGCTCTCCCCCTATCTATGATGGTATTGTTGTGTTGGAAAATGGAACCATTATAGATGTTGGGCCTTCAGAGTTTATTTTACAAACATATAATCCGGTTCAGGAGCATTCTTTATTAGTGGAGCATGGAGAGGGAGTTATTCTGCCCTGTCTGGTAAATGCACATACGCACCTTGAGCTTTCTTGCCTTTCCGGAAAGGTTTCTCCCAAAGCCGATTTTTTTAGTTGGATCAAGGAATTAATTCAGGCCAGACAGAGGTGCAGCCAAGAGGAGGTAGAGAAAGGAATCTTAAGTTCCATTAAAGAACTCCTTAAGGAGGGAACGGGTCTGGTTGGTGATGTCTCCAACACGGGAAGTTCGATACTTCCTCTTCGAAAGAGCAATTTAATAGGGAGAGTTTTTATTGAGGCTATCGGATTTTGTCATCAAAAAGAGCGTGAAAATCAAAAGTTCATTGAATCCATAGTTGCACATACACCTTTTGAAGAAAAGGATATTACCCTATCATTAGCTGCTCATGCACCCTATACAGTTTCTTCTCGGTATTTTCAAATTTTACACAACAGCTTCATGTATAAAGATAATCCTTTCTCTATTCATCTGGCAGAATCCCCTGAAGAGGCAATCTTTTTATCACAGGGGAGTGAGAAAATTACATCGCTTTTGATGGAAAGAGACGCATGGGACCCGGATTGGGTGCCCCCCCGAAAAACCCCGGTTGCCTATCTTTTTCAACAAGGGATACTTGGATCTCGAACCATCTGTGTTCATGTGGTTCAGGTCAGTGATGAAGATATTGATATTTTGATGCGGACCAAAAGTCATGTTTGCCTTTGTCCCAGGAGCAATCATAATTTAGGGGTGGGACTTGCGCCGGTAGAAAAATTCCTTCAAAAGGGGATTTCCGTTTGTTTGGGAACTGATAGCCTGAACAGTAACACTGATCTTTCCATGTGGCAGGAAATGATGTATTTAAAAAAAATTGTTCCCTCGATTTCCAGTGCACAAATTTTAAAGATGGCCACCTTGTCCGGAGCTATGGCTCTTGGAAAAACTGATTTTGGAAGTATTGAAGTCGGTAAACATACCCCTTTATTATTTGTCCCTTTGATCAATACATGTGGTAAAGATATTGAAGATGCTTTACTTTTTGAAGGGCAGGGCAGGGGAGTACAGTGGATTTTGTAACCTTAGTTAATGACAGGAATTAGAGAAAAATGAATCTTCGTATAGGAAAGCTAACCTATTTAAATAATCTCCCCATATATTACCAATTTTTAAACCACCATCCATATCTGGCTCATAAGCACACAATAATAGAGGGTCCGCCACGATTTCTCAATCAAGGTATCCGGAAAGGAGAGATTGATTTAAGTGTTGTCTCCTCTATTGAATATGCCAGAAATTTTGATGACTATTTGATTCTTCCTGATCTTTCCATTAGTTCTCAGGGCCCTGTTGAGAGCGTATTACTTTTTAGCCGTGTGCCCTTAGAAGAGTTGCATCAGCGGCCACTTTTGATCTCCAGTGATTCGGAAACATCTGTGGCCTTAATAAAAATTATTTTTTCACAGTATGGAGTTGAGCCACTATATATGAGAGGAGAGATCCCTGAGTCTGAACAGGAATCTTTTGGCTTTAATAATGAATTTGCAGCTATGCTGGTAATCGGTGATATGGCTTTGCAATTACGCGGGCAAAGTCCTTACCCTTATGTTTATGATTTGGGAGAGGAGTGGCAAAAAATAACCGGTCTTCCTTTTGTTTTTGCACTTTGGATTGTGAGACAAGAGGTTTTTATCAGGACCCCGGAGCTTGTTTTTGAAGTTTATCATGCTCTTATTGAATCTCGCAATTATAGCTTGGGTCATCTGGAAGAGGTGATTGCTTCTGTGAAGAAACCAGCTTCCTTCTCATCTTCTGATTGTTTACATTATCTTCAGAACCTTCGCTTTGAACTTTCTTTTTCCTATCAAAGGGGTTTGAAAATGTATTTTGATTTTTTATTTAAACAAGGAGAAATTCCTTATCCGGTCAGAATTCTCAAATTAATGTCATTACCTTAAGTTCAGATCAATACGCCGTTCTCATTCGAAACACATACACTACGTTCAGTATAAATTTTGCAAGAAATCTTGTTTTCCTTTTCATTGAAGGATTTAAAATAAACAGCATCTTGTTTCGGCAGTGTGGTAAAGGACGCTGAAATGATGTGGAAAATTTTTGATTTAATGCTTTGCTGCTATTGTTTGTATTGTTGAGGGGCACAGAGGATTTTTTTAAGAAAAAAATTAATATTTATGCGGGTAACACAAAGATAAATTTACTTCCTTGTCCAGGTTTACTTTCCACCCACATCCTGCCTTGATGAAGCTCTATTATGTTTTTTGCTATTGGGAGCCCTAAACCTGTGCCTTCTTCGCTTTCGGCAGTAATACGTTCAAATTTGTCGAATATCTTTAATAAATCTTTCTCCGGAATACTCGGGCCTGTATCAAAAATTTCAAACCGAACCTCTTCATCGGTCCTGAACACCATAATTATTATTTTTCCCTTCGTTGGAGTAAATTTTATAGCATTATTTAAGAGGTTAATGATAACTTGGGTCAGTTTATCTTTATCTGCGCAAACTGAGCCTATATCTTGCTTTATAGTTACTGTTAAAGAAATTTGTTTCTTAGCTGCCAAGTCCTTGTAAATCATTATTATTTCATTGATTAATGGCAGTATTTCAATTTGTTCTTTTTTTAAATTCATTTTTCCCGCTTCTATCCTGGATATATCTAAAAGGTCTGTTACTAACCGAATAAGACGCTGTATCTCGTTTTTGCCTATATTAAGGTATTTTTTCTGTTTTGTATTTATTTCACCTGCCATTCCCCCAAACACATAGTCTAAAGAAAGATTAATAGCCATAAGGGGATTTTTAAACTCATGGGAAACCATAGCTACGAAAGCTGATTTTAAACGATCCATCTCTGTTAATTTTTTGTTGGCTTTTTTTAATTCCTGCAATAAACGCTTATTTTCAAGAGATAGCCGCTGTTTTTCAAGGGCCTTTTCTAAAACTATCTGAAGATAATCCATGTTAACAGGTTTCATAATATAGGAGTAGGCCCCCTGATTCATTGCTTCAATTGACGAATCTATGGAGGCATAGGCAGTTACCATGATGGCCATAGTATCTCCATTCATTTTTTTAACAGACTTTAGCACTTCCAGCCCACTTGCATCAGGGAGTCTTATATCTATAAAGATAATATTAAAAAATTTATTTTTAATTTGAAAGATGGCTTCAGAAGCCGTAGCAGCGGTTTCAACAGTATATCCTTTCAACTTCATTATATTTCCGAATGTCAAACGGGCATTCACATCATCATCTACGATAAGGATATTAACAAGCTTATTATCCATTGTATTATTCCCCTGTATTATTCCCCGACTATGCTGTTTCTGTAGCTTTATTTTTTAAATCTATTGGCAGATATACGATAAAGGTTGTTCCTTTGCCTGCCTCGCTTTTGACCTCAATTCTTCCTTTATGTTTTTCAACCAGTGATGTACATACAGAAAGGCCTAATCCAGTGCCTTTTGCCTTAGTAGTAAAAAGAGGCTCAAATATCCTTTCGAGATTTTCTTTGGGAATTCCGGTGCCTGTATCAATAAAAAAAATCTTAATGAAATCTCCTTGCAGTATCGTTTTAATTTTTAGTTTTCCGCCCTTTTCCATTGCCTGTAAAGCATTAGTGACCATATTATCAAATATTTGTCTAATATGCAGAGCATCCACATAAATGTTTGGCAAGGTATCTAATTCCATCACTACCTCTATGCCGTCAGTTATCTGCAGCCTGTTCAAAGTCTCTTTAACAATTATATTGATATTTTCTTTGTGCAGGACCGGCTTTTTGATGTTGGTAAACTCCAAAAGGTCGCTTATTACCTTATCTGCATTGTCTATTTCACTGGACAGGATGGTTAAGTTTTTAGTAATATCTTTAATATCAATACCGTCTAAATTATCTTTATCCCATTTTAACAGATTAAAATAATAAACGATATTTTTCATTACCCCTAATGGATTTCTGAGTTCATGGGCTACGCTGGCGGCCAATTGCCCTATGGCTGCTAACTTCTCTGAACGAACAAGTTTATCCTGCGCTTCCCTTAATTCCTTGGCCTGCTTATCCAGGTCCTCAATCATTTTTGACTTAGCAAGCTGACTTTTCGTTAATTCTGCGGTCCTTTCTTTAACGCGCTCTTCCAGGTTAGCCAGAACATTTTCCAACTCTTGGTGAGATTTTTTTAAATCCCTAAGCATCTGATTAAAAGCATTAGCTAAAATTCCTATTTCATCTCTGGATGTAATATCAACCTTGGTGTCCAAGTTGCCTGACCCTATTTTGATCATGGTCTCCTTCAAGTGAGTTATAGGCACAGAAATAGAACGTGTAAGATAAAAACCGAGTCCAATGGCCAAAAGCAAGGAAGCAACTATGCTTGCTATGGTAATTTTAATGGCCGAATTAATTTTGTTGGCAATATCCACTTTCGCCGGCTCTACATGAACATTTTGTATGTGTGAAATGATTTTCCATAAAATTTTGTGTGCTTCTTCTTCTATAGTTTCAGCTTCTTTAATTTTTTCTTTTAAAATATCTATATTTGTTCCTTGCTTGTAAAGGGTAAATGTCTCCTCAAGTTTTGTATTAAAAGAATTGACTTTGTGATAAAATTTTTCCAACCATGGTTTTATATGTTCCCCGGCCGCTGCATAAAATTTTTGATAAATCCTGTTAAAGCGCTCTTTTTCATAATAATAATTAACCCTTCTACCTTCCAAGGGTTCTTGTAACAAAAGATAGCGAACCGCCGCCATTTGTTGATGCTCAATAGTTTCCATTAATTCCCAGGAATCATTGAGAATAGAAAAACTATTATATATCTCTTTTTGCGTAATATTTTGAATTGATCTATTTTGGTGAATATAAATAGCCCCAACAAATACCATGAGTAAAGCAATCGCTGTAAATCCCAGTGTTAATTTTTTACCTATTCTCATATTTTCATACCTTACTATTTGATGGACTCATAAAATGTTTTATTCCTCATCATTTCGCCTATACCTTGTCATTTAGAACGAATGTGAGAAATCTTAGAAAGGCAGGAATCTAATTCAAAAGTGAAGAAAAGTTTGTTTAAGAAAAGTGATGTTGGATAATTTTATTCCTTTAAATCATATGCTCAATCAGTATTTTTATTCCGATGCCGATTAAGATGAAACCTCCCGCCATTTCAATCTTGTTCTCAAAAAAATGTCCTGCTTTATTGCCAATATAAACTCCAACAAAGGATAAAAGAAATGTTACCATTCCAATTATTATTATCGGTGTTACAAAAAAAACATTTATTAATGAAAAGCTGACTCCAACAGCCAAAGCATCAATACTTGTAGCAATGGATAGCGCCAATAATACAGGAAAATTCAATGGGTTGATTTTTTTTTCATTGGATTTTACCTTCATTGATTCATAAATCATTTTACAGCCGATTAAACTAAGAAGGACAAATACTATCCAATGGTCAATGCCTGAAATATAATCTTTTAAGCTGTTGCCTGCCAACCAGCCTATTAACGGCATAAAAGCCTGAAATGACCCGAAAAATACCGCAATCTTTAAAGCATTATTGATGCGTAATTTTTTTATTGCCAATCCGCTTGTGACAGATACAGCAAAGGCATCCATTGCCAATCCGAAGGCCAAGAATGTAATTGTAACTATGTTCATGCAATCTTGTGAATTACTTTTTCCTCTGAAAGATAATTACCCTATCAACATTATCAAATTTCCGTGGCCTTTCTTCTTCAAAAGAAGCATATATTTTCATCTTATCTTTGTCAGTGAATTCAATAATGGTTTTCGATAATTTTTCATATTCTCCATCTGCCATTTTAATATCCAACCATATGGGACTTTTTGAATAATCAATAAAATACTCTCCCTCTACTAGACTAATGCCATCATAAAAAGTAAAACGATTTTCTGTAAATTCCCATACCATTTTCTCTTCTAAGGAATTTTGTGCCTCCCAAAAGCCAATATGTTTTTTGGTTTCCGGATTGGAACAGGAAACGATAAATAGAGTCCATAATATACAAACTAAAAAAGCAGATTTTTTATTCATAAAAAGTAGGCAATATTATAAGTTTATACTAAAATCACAATGCTATGATTTTATTGCTAACATTGTAAATTGTCAAGTTTTCAAAATCTTTATTCATATCCCCTTATCCATATATTAAAAAAAAATTTTCAATGCTAACGTGTCTCGAAAAGAAATGATACAGAAGGGGGATCCCTCGTTAGAGGGTATTGATTTTCAGGAATCTAAGGGGAGTTGAATGCAGAAGGTGCTCCCTTTAGCTTTAGCGCTTTGAAAAGAGATGGCACCCCCATGCTGTTCTAAAAGGAATTTACAGATAGGCAAACCCAAGCCATTTTGTTGAGGTCGGGTGGTAAATAAGGGTTGAAATATTTTGTTTTGGTGTTTTTCTGAGATACCGGCCCCGGTATCCAGGAAGCTTATTTCTACATAATATTTTTGTTTTTTGGCTGTAATAGTAAGTTCCCCTCCATTGGGCATAGCCTGAGCTGCATTATTAATGAGGTTAAGAAAAACTTGCCGGATTTGCTCTTCATCGACTGTGAGAAGGGGAAAGCTATCAAAGGTATCTTTTTTTATTTGAATATTTTCTGGGATATGGAGAAGCTTTAGTGTATTTTCTAATAAGAGATTAAGGTTGACCTTTTGAAGGTTACCAATTTTATTGTGCTCGGAGGTAGGAAAGTCGTTAATGATTTTTTGGCCATCCTGTATCTCTTTTTCGATAGTTTTAAAATGTTTCTTTATACTAAAGTCATGATCTTTAATATTGTGTTTTAGGTCTTGAAGAGAATTAAGAATAACCTTGAAGTGATTTTGTAATTTATGACTGACATAAGAAGCCAAAACTACTGCCGTAGCCATTTGGGAGCATTGAAGGAGATCTTCTCGATATTTCTTAAGCTGAATATTTGCTTTTTCCAATTCACTGGTCCTCTCCAGAACTTTGCTCTCAAGGTTTTGACGAAAATCTAAATTTTCCTTTTTCAACAAATTTTTATCTTCAATAAGTCTCTTTTTTTCTATGGCTTTGGCAATTATTGGAGGAAGATTATCTTTCGTAATCGGCTTTATCAGATAGTCATAGGCCCCTAATCGCACAGATTCTATAGCGGTTTGAATATTAGGTGCGCCGGTAATCATAATGGTAGGTAAATTTGGTGATTTATCCTTTATTGCCCGAAGTAATTCCAGGCCATTAATATCGGAAAGAATGATATCTGTAACAACAGTATCAAAGCTCATTTTTTGCAAATAATAACTGGCTTCCTGAAAATCAGCAGCCGTAGTTACCGAGTAACCGCGATTGCTGAGAATTTTTTTAAGGGTTACTCGCATCCCCTCTTCGTCATCTACGATCAGTATGTTTCCCCTATCCATTAGTATCCCTTTTTAAATCATTTACAGAAGAACGTTCTACAGGCAAGTCAATAATAAAGGCTGTGTATTCAGCCTGTTTGCTCTCCACCTCTAAGGTCCCTTTATGATCTTTGATGATTCCATAGCTAATGCTTAATCCCAATCCTGTACCTTTTTCTCCTTGTTTTGTGGTAAAAAAGGGATCAAAAATTTTATAAAGGTCCGCTTCTGCAATACCAATTCCCGTATCATGGAAAATGATACGAATGTATTTGGTTTCATCTTTTACAATTTGATCTGCTGTTATCTGCAATCGTTTATTGGGGTGAGGAAGGGGGTATTTTTCGTTGAGGGCAGCATAAGCATTGAGAATAAGATTGATAAAAACTTGTTCAAGTTGATTATAATTTCCATTGATTCGCGGCAATTCTTTTTTATATGATTTAATAATTTGGATGCCATTTTTGATTAACTGGCCTTCGGTAAAGGTCAAAGAAGAATTGATGGTATCAACAAGATAAATAAGGCTATAGCTTTGTTTATCCTGCCTGGCAAAGGTAAGAAGGCTTTTTATGATATTACTGATACGTTGTGTTTCCTGCAATATTCCCTGAACATAGCGGGAAATTTCATCGTCAGGATTGATATCGTCCTCAATAAGTCCGGCATAATTCATGATTACATTTATAGGATTGTTAATTTCATGGGCAACGCCTGCAGACAAGACTCCCAAAGAAGCCAATTTAGAAGATTGAACCAATTTTGCATGAGTTGTTTGGAGATCCTGATAAGCTTTTTTCAGATCTCCAATAAGTTTGTTAAACTCTCTCATGTCCCTGGCAACGCCGACAATACCGAGAACATTTCCCTCTTTATCCTTCATTACCGATCCGGAAAAATTAACCGGAATTTCTTTATCTTCTTTGGTTTTATACGTAAGGTTGTAGTTTCTCACTATTTCTTCCTGAATGATTTTTTCCAGGTGAGGGCCAGTAAGTATAAGATTATCATTAGCAAAAATATTTTCCACCGGCTGGTCTATAAGCTCTCTTTCTTTATAGCCCAATAAATCCAGGGTTGCTTGATTCATAGTTTCGATCTTTCCATCCGGGGTAATAACAATCAAAGAATCAATCATACTTTTGAGAATATTGTCAATATATTCCTTGGCATGGATTATTTCATCATGATATTTTTTTAAGTCTTCAGACATCAAATTGAATGATTCGGCCAGATCTCCTATTTCATCATGACTTAATACTTTAGCTTCATAGCCTAAATCTCCTGCGGAAATTTTTTGCGTTGCCTCGACTAAATTTTTTACCGGTCTGGTAATACCCCTGGACAGTATAATCCCGCCGGTTAATCCAAGAATAACTATAATAAGACAGATCACGATCAGTTTTATGGTTGAACTAGCCTGAATTCGATCAGCCATCTTCATTGCCTCGGCTGCATTTTCCAAACTGAAATTGAGTATGGAATCCAAATCTCCGCTTATTTCTTGAGTGATTTTATCCATTTTTTTCATAGCCAGGCCAGCTTCAATTTTTAGAGGATCAGGAATATTTATGAGTTGTAAGGCAATGGTTTTTATGCCTTTTAAATCTTCTTCAATATGAGCAATTATTTCTTTTTCTTGTTTTAAGAAAGTCAATTGCTTAACCTGAGCAATTTGGGCGTCAAGATTTTTTTCTATTCGGCGATAATTGATAATTTCATCTTTTGAACCACAAATCAGATAATCATGAACAGGCATGAGGAACCTTTGAAAGGAAACCATTAAACTGCAAATGCGATGATGCTGTTCGGGGTTGTCAATTTTTTGCGAAGTTACTATGTATAATTCATCAAGATCATCCTGCACGGTTTCTGTTAAGGCATCCATGTTTTTCATCATCTCTGCGGCTTTCAGACCAAGGGGGTCTGGTATTGATAATAATTGCCTGGATAGCGCTTCAATCTCGGCTAATTTATTTTGGGCCTTCAACAGTAATTGTTTTTTTTCTGAGTATTTTTTTCCTTTATGAGCCTGGAGAACTTCCAATGCTTTTGCCATATTTTTTTTCAAGACGTTAAGAAGTCTTTCAAAATCTTGGATTTCTTTTTTGTTTCCAAGAATGAGATAATCATGGGAGGGCATCAATATTTTTTCAAAAGATAATCGTAATTCCTGGATGACGTGCAAATGAGATGATTCTTGCAAAATTATATCTGCGCCTTTTCCGACGCGATTTAGACTCCATATCCCGACAATACTAATGGTAAATACTAGAACAAGAAGAAAGATAGTTGATAAGGTAAGTTTTTTTCCAATAGTAAATTTCATAGATTATTAAAATTCCTTTGTTCCGAAAAATAACTATATAACGCTTTGAAAAATAATATTTTTATAACTAGTGGTGGCTCAGAGAGCCATGAGTGTTTGATTACAAATAAAGAACGTCATCCCCCTGGTAATACTGAAAATAAAATATTTGGTCATAGATTATTTTTATCCTGGTTTGCTATATATGGATATAATTTTTTTAAGTATAATAGATTCATTCTTCGTGGTCAATTCCTAAATACTTTTCTATATCAAATATTCTCTACATAAGGAGAAGCAAATATATAACGTCTAGCTAATTAAACAGAGAATGCACCGGAAATACTTACTGAGAAAGAATTGAGATAGATAAAGCAAAAAAATTTAAAAAAATAAGTTAGGAAAGGTGAAATAAAATGAGAGGGATAATAAGTAAAATTGAGGAACTGGAATCTTATGAAAAGGTTATTATGGGACTTTGCGGATCTTTTATTTTGTTAATGATTGCCTTGGTTATGGTGAATGCATTAAAAATTTAAATAAGAAGATTTTTATTATCAACAACATGTAAAACCTCAGAAATAGTAAATTTTCTGAGGTTTTTTTTTATGGTAAAGCATATCCTGAATTCAATGTCATTAATTTAAACTTTTATCGGAGTTCCTTTGTCATTTCGAGCACATTCACTTACATTCAGTGTAAACTCCGCGAGAAATCTTGTTCTGCTTTACGTTTAAAGATTTTTCGTCGCTAACGCACTTCGAAATGACAAAGAAGAATTCCTTAAGTTAATAGCATTGATTATGCATCTATGACTCTGTTGATTTAGTCCAAAATTGAGTGTTTTTTGCGAAAAGAGCACTTGTAACATCTTGTTTTTATTAAACTACAATTTCGGTAATTTTATAAAATCATGGCAAATCAACAGACTCATCTATAACCCGTGTATAAGGAAAAGCGATTACTTCTGAAATTTCTTTTAGGTCGGCTAATGCCATTAAAAGGCGGTCAATACCAACAGCGATCCCTGCGCAATCCGGAAGTAATCCTTTTTCCAAGGATGCAAGAAAGTGATGATCAAAGGGATAGGGAATTTTTTTCATAGCTGTTCTTTTGGCTGAATCCCTTTCAAAGCGTTTACGTTGTTCTTTAGCACAGGTCAATTCCGAAAATCCATTGGCAATTTCCACACCTTTTAGATATAGCTCAAATCTTTCACTTACACGCGGATTGTCAGGTTTCAGTTTTGCTAAACTGGCCAGAGGGGCAGGGAAATCATAAAGAAAATAGGCAGGAATATTTTTTAAGGCTGGTTCTACTATTTCGATTAAATCAAGAAAGAAACGATCTTCATCCCACTCTTTGGAAGGACACCAATGTGCATATTCCAGGAAAACTGTATCCACGGAAAATTTTTTAAAAGGAGAGGCAAACCGGGCAGCTTTTTTAAGGTGAACACCCATTTTGGAATCAATGGTCTGAACCAATGATTCTGTTAATTCCATTAGATCTTGATAGTTTAATCCGGTTTCATACCATTCCAGAATTGAGAATTCGCAGTTGTGATATTTTCCTGTTTCATCTGCTCGAAAAGCATGGGTGATTTGGTAGATTTTATGTAATCCGGAACTTATAAGTCGTTTCATATGAAGTTCCGGGGAAGTGGCCAAGAAAAGGTTTTTATCCGCAGGAATGGCATCAATATATGGATCGATTCCCGGACATTTTACGAGAATAGGGGTGGTAACCTCCAGATAACCTTTCTCTTCAAAAAAGGTGCGAATAAGCCTGAGTAAATGATGCCGCAGGTAATGAATCTCAAGCTTAAATCCGTTTATTGAGGGAATCAATAGTAGCCCTTTATAGGAGAATAGCAATCAGCTATTTTTTGGCTCGTTCAACATATTGACCTGTTCTTGTATCTACAACAATCCAATCTTCACTATTAACAAAAATAGGCACTTGAATTTTGGCGCCGGTATGCATAATAGCCGGCTTGCCGCCACCGCTAACAGTATCTCCCTTAAAGCCGGGCTCGGTTTCTACTACTCTAAGTTCGACAAAAGTTGGCAAATTTATAGCAATTGGCTGATTGTTGAATAGAAGTATATCAAGATTCAGATTCTCAATTAAGTAGTCCTTAGCTTTGTCAACTTGTGATTCGTTCATCTCGATTTGTTCATAGGTTTCCCTGTTCATAAAATGATAAACATTATCCTGTTCATAAAGAAACTGCATGGGATGTTCTTCAAGCTTGGCAGGTTTGAGTTTTTCACCTGATTTATATGTTCGATCAAGAACGTTTCCGGTAATCATATTTTTTAATCTTGTTCTGCTAAAAGCATTTCCCTTACCAGGTTTAACAAATTGATGATCGACGACAATATAGGGGTCTCCATCTATCTCTACTTTTAAGTTTTTCCGGATATCATTAATTTCATACATAGATTGTCCCTTTCAACAGATGTTTTTATAATTTGTTTTTATATTAATTGCAATGGTCTGCTAAAAAACTGAATAATTACAATTCAGTTCATTCAGCAAAATTCACCTCGTTCAGTGTAAATTTCTGGAGAAATTTTATATTTTTTACCACGCTGTTGAGTAACAATTTCTCACATTCATTAGGAATAATAATTTTATGAGATTTATTACGTATGTATCAATTATTGTGACAAGAAAGCATTTAAGTGTATCAAAGATTAGCAGTAATAGAAAGAAAAATCTATAATTGAAATGTTATCTTATTGTTTGTTTCATCTGTTTCGGCTACTTGATCATCAGGATCAATTACAGCAATAATATATGTCCAGGATTGATTATAATATCTTATAAACCAACAGGGAAAAGTTTTATGTTGACCGGCATTTAACTTTCTATAAATATATTTTTTTTTCAAGAGTTGTTCACAAGTTGTACCATCCATAGAGAAATAAAAGGCTATTTTGAATCTGTTAGAGACTTTCACATTCCCAATATTTTTTACTTTAAACTGTATATTTTTTTGAAACAAATTCCAACCATAACTCATTGATCGGTAAAAATTTTTAGTCAGCAATTTTTTTATTGAACGCCAACTTAAAATCATCGAGCGCCAATTAGGAAATCGGGGAGTTATCCATTCGCCTGTAAGATCGGGACCGTTTGCAGCATTTACTATAATATAATTGGATTTGATTTTCGTATCTTCACCTCCAGGACCGAGGGCTTTAAGAGAAATAGTATAGGCTCCCTTTGATATATATTTATGTCTAGGATTTTGTTCAGTACTGCTTTTTCCATCCCCGAATTCCCAGAGCCAATTCGTTACAGGGCCACCCCTATTAGTGGTAATGAAGAACACAGTAAGTGGTGCATTACCACTTGTAGATGTTCCGGAGAAATCAATCAAGGGAGGGTCGGGTTTCCCTATGGTTACCGTTTGGGTACAGGATGAGGAATTGCCTGAAAAATCCGTTGCTGTCCAGGTGACTTTAGTCACACCTATTGGGAAAAGTTCAGGTGCATCATTAGTGACTGTGGGATTGGGGTCGCTGATATCAAAAACAGTTGGTTCGCCAAGTTCTACAGGTATTCCATCTATAGAGCCTTGTTCTGTTATGATGTCTGAAGGGCAAATAATCGTTGGCGGTACATCCACGATAGACACAGTTTGCGTTTGTGTGGTGATATTGCCATTGCCATGGGAGTCATCATAGGTCCAGGTTATTGTATAAGTACCAAGCGTAGAGTAAATGATAGGATTCGTAGTTGTGGCTGTTATTGATCCTGAGCAATTATCTGTTGCGGTTGGCGCCGATAGACTGATTTTGGATTCTGCCATTAGCTCTGGAAGGGGATCAATGTCCGGTACAGGTGGCGTAGTATCGGAAACAATTATCCTCTGGGTTTGTGTAGTACCGGGGTAATCATCGTAAGTCCAGGTTACCGTATACGTTCCTTGGGTTGAATAAGAGGTAGGATTAGTTGTCGTAGCTGTTATAGAATTACCACATGTATCTATGACTGTAAGCGCTGTCACTCCGGCGTTACATTCTCCCTTTACATCAGGAAGAGAATTGACAATTGCTGTACAGCCACTTTCTTGAAAACTCGAACAATACCAGCCGCTAGAGTTATGGGTTGCCGTAATTTCAGCCTTTAAAACAGAAGCGCTAATTTTTAAATTTTCGCCTTTTGCTGCCTCAGGCATAAAGACATTAATATCACCTGTTCTAATTTTAAAATAAATACCATATAATCCCGGTTTGGGTTGCCAAATACCGTTAACTTGGACGAAATCATCAGGCACATCAATGGCTACTAAAGCCTCTATATCAGCCAGAGTAACATTTGAGTCGCTGAATAAATTTTGTAAATCATTATGCAGGGGTACATCTAAAATAATGGGCGATGCCTCAGGATTATGTTCACCGGTAATAGGATCAAGGGGATTATATTCTACCGGATTTCCTTCAGAGTCTTTAAAAGCAATATTAACCATTATGGTATTAGGATCGTCTGCCATTATCTTGTATTCAATCGTCAACTCAATCTCTTGATGGAGATTAATATTCGCTGCTTTATGACCTTGTTCATCCACCTGAAATAAAAGGGAAGGATCAAGATTGTCGGCGTTAAAAGTGGTAGTCAAGGGGAAATCAAGCCCATTTACGTTAACCCAGGTTATTGCCGGGATATCTGTTTTGGTTGTTGCTTCAACGGGCTTAAAAGTCTCTTTTGTTCCAGATATATATTGATCCCTGTCTTCTGCAGGTTTTGAAACCTTGAAGGTCCTTACAAAGGGATAGCTCTCATTTCCTACATTAATCTCTCCTCGAAGACCGACGATATAGCTATCTTCTAAAATGGCCATGACATTATTAGGATCTCCTGCTTCAAGGTCTCCTAAGGGTATATTACTTGTGAGATATTCTACCTCAAAGATTTCTCCCTTTGAGAGGGTAGTATCTACAACAATTCCATTAGGATATTCCGGATCATCGGGGATACCATTATTATTGTTATCATCGTCTTTGTTGAAAAGCTTTACTGATAAAGAAGCATTAACATCAGTCCATCCTTGTGCCTCACCATCGGAATTGTTATACCTATAATGGAGATTAAGACTGAAATTATCAATCACATCTTCCCTGATAATGGAAACTGAGGGCTCAGTCTTTTTATTTAGGGTAAAATCAATAGTCATGTCATTGCTAACGACAATATTATTTTCAGTCTGTCCTTCATAACCCTTAGCCTGAGCTAAAATAGCATATATTCCACTCGGCACTGAAAATTTATAGCAACCTCTGTAGGTCATTGTTGCTCTTTTCCTTACTGATGATCCATTATCATTTGTACCATGAAGAATGAGATCAATTTTTCCAGGGTCGTTAGGATTTTTAGTTACCATGCCCTGAATTCTATGGTGAATTCTTTGCATTCTTTCCATTTTAATATCTTGCCAATTTAATCCCTTACCAAGATGAAAATGGATTGTTTTAGACTCAAAGATTCCAAGATGATCATTAGTATCTTCGTAACATAATTCATCATCGAGATCATCTTCAGAGGCAATTAAGGTATAAGGGCCCTCCGATAATGATCCAATACTGTATTGGCCGGTTGAGCAATTAGTATCAATAAAGAAAATATTTGAATCAACATTTTGCTTTGTGCTGGCTGCCAGATTACTTTTCAGCTTGCTGTATAGGTCAATTTTAATGGGCAAGATGTTATCTCCATCACAATCACAGGTTAGAGAGATTAAAGTGTTGGTTTGATCGTCAAGATAGGTAAGGGACCCTTGTAAGCTAGATGCTTTTTTCACAAGGATTTTCCAACTCTGTGTATCAACGGAAAGATTGTTACATCGACTGACACGGAAAGATACTTTATAGTTGCCTTTAGTTGATGGTGTCCAGGTAATAAGGGCTGAACCTTGCCCTGTATCATTTAAATCTAAGCCCGTCGGTCCCTTTATAAGCTCATAGACGGCATCATTTCTATTCGTTTTAACCTTGTATTCATACTTTTGGTCTAGTCTTACCCCATGCGGGGGGGATGTGGTTATGTAAAGAGTACAATTGTTGTCAATAATCCCATCGCAGTCATTATCACTACAATCACAAATCTCTGTAACCCCTGGGTGTATAGCCGCGTTAGAATCATTACAGTCGCCGCCCTGGGTGACTGTATAATCACCGTTTGGATCACACAGACACGTAGAGTCAGAGGTTAAGCCATAGGTATCAGCATCAGCATCTTTATAATACGTAGTACAGCCTGAAGCATTTTCCTCATCAATAAAGCCGTCACAATCATTATCCACATCATCGCAGGCTTCAGTGGCCCCAGGGTGTATATTCGCGTTAGAATCATTACAGTCACCGCCCTGAGTGGCCGTATAATCGCCATTAGGATCACACAGACACTTAGAGTCAGAGGTTAAGCCATAGGTGTCGTCATCGGCATCTTTGTAATACGTAGTACAGCCTGAGGCATTTTCCTCATCAATAGAGCCGTCACAGTCATTATCTATATCATCACAGGTTTCAGTGGCCCCAGGGTGTATAGCCGCCTTAGAATCATTACAGTCACCGCCCTGAGTGGCTGTATACTTACCCTGTGGTGCATATAAGCATTTTGTATCATCATCTCTCCCGTAGCCGTCACCATCAGTGTCTTTATAATAGGTGGTACAATTGGCATCTGTACTTTCACAACCATCAATGGGGTCATTATTAATATCATAATATCCGGAATTACAATCACCCATAGAGCAGGTGCCACCGGAACATATACCAGCGGCGTGGCTGTATTGGCATTTATTACCGCATGTGCCGCAGTTATTGGGATCTGTCTGCAAATTAAAATCCTCATCAACAGAGCCG
>DAOURK010000210.1 GCA_030625085.1 Pseudomonadota bacterium | reverse complement strand
AGTCACCCTGGCCGCCGTCTGGGATACAGCCAAAAACACCATAGGCAAGCAACTGATACTGATTGGTGAAAAGCTGGCACCCACAGTATCAAAAATAGTCGAAAAGACCGGCGCCTGGCTGGATAAAAACAAAGAATTGATAGCCGGTGAGGTGGGTTACTGGCTGGAAAATATTGTCGGCTGGGCCAAAAAATTCTGGCCACACGTTAAGGATGCGGCAAAATACGTAAATGAATGGTATCAGGAGAATAAAGGCATTATAGCCAGTGGGCTGGGTGATTGGATAGGTGAAGTGGCTAAGGTTGCAGGATCTCTGGCTAATGATGTTTTGCCGGCGCTATTAAAAGTGCTTAATTTTTTAGGTGGCGCTATTACCGCCATTTATGCGCCTTTTGAGCTTACTCTTTGGATTGTGTTAAAATTAACCAAAGCACTCTTTTTTTTGGTCGGCAAAATTACTGATGCAGGCAAAGCAATGTTTGGTTTTGTCGGCAAATGGGGAGGCAAGTCAATTGATTTTGTTATGAATTTTTTAGGCAAAGGCTCGGCCACCCTGCCGCTATCGGAAAAGATAAATGAGATGGACTGCCGGGTGAAATGGTTTGCTGATAATGTGGAGGCCGCAAAGCCTAAACTTATGATTGATTGCTCTCCGGCGCATGCGGCATTAGATGAGCTGCAATCAAAAATTAATAACACCTCTTGGTTAAACACCCCATCATCACCCATTCAAGGGCAATTCGTACAGCCGACAGGATGGACTAGCCCTAATCAAACCATGTATGCAACCAAATATCCCTCATATACCGGCTTTGCCCACGGCACGGATTATGTGCCGCAGACAGGGCTGTATATGCTCCATAGGGGAGAAGAGGTCAAGCGCCCACAGGAGGCCAACCAGGAAACAAACAATAATAATTTTGGAGATATTCATATTCATATCCCGGCAGGAGCGGCCCCACAAACACCGGAAGATTATCGGCAGATCACAAGAGATTATATTATCCCCGAATTAGAACAGGCAGGACGGCTATAATGGCATTAATTATTTTTACCTTAGGTGGCGATAACTTTACCCTCTCGAAGGGCAGAGAATACCCCTTGCACGATCCTGCCCGGGTAAATGTAGTTTCCGGATACAGTGAGGGCAGAAAACTATACGCCTATGATAAAGGCATTGAAGAGCAATTTTTCAATATTGTTGTGGAAGGCGCGAATTCTACTGATTACAATAATGTAGATGATTGGATCAGAAATATCTGCGTAGGGCCTAAAAACACTTTTACCTATACTGATGAGGACAGTAATAATCATACAGTCAGGTGCCTTGATATTGAAAACCCTCTCAAGGAATATGTCCATCAGTTATACCGGGGAACCATACACCTGCGCGAGGAAGTGTAAACATGCGATCCTTTAACGCCAACTTTATTATCGAAAAGAACAAACGCGGCGCATCCCCTATCAACCTGGTAAAGTTTGACTTTACAACACCTAAATATATATCCGATCGGGACGTTACTCCCTCGGGGGGCTCGGCTCATTCAGGGCTGATAAAAGCCTGGGGGTTTATTGATTCAAACATCGAGAGGACTCCCGGATCTTCTTTGATCGGCAACATTGAAATCTGCGATTTGCAGATTACCATCATCAACTCCGAAAGCCCGCGCTTTTCCGATAATTTCACAGCCGCCGATCCCCCGGAAAATGTTACTGTTACCCTGTATCAGTGGTTCACCGGCCTGCTTGATTCGGAAAAAGAATTAATGTTTAAGGGCGTCGTCTGGGGCCAGCCCAAATATGATCTGTACGAGTGTCGCCTGACCATCCGGGGCATCTTCGAGAAATATAATAAATTAATCGGTGAGGATTTGATCGTCAATGCAACCGATTATCCGGATGCAATACCGGAAGATATTGGCAAAATGTTGCCTCTAGCCTGGGGCGATGACGTTCCGAAAGTGCCTTTCAGGTGTGTATCTGGCGGGGGCGTTACAACTTTAATAGCAGAAGATGATATTGCTGCAACATTATACGTCACCGACTCAGCCCTTTTTGATGCTCCCGGCATTGTTTTAATTGATAGCGAGGAAATATATTATACTGCATCGGCCAGCAATGAACTAACTGGGCTCACTAGGGGGTTTAGTGGTACTACTCCGGCCGGGCATAGTAAAGGCGCTGAGGTAAGGGAAATTTTAGGTGAAATGTTTTATTCTATGGGCTGCGCTATTAAAGCAATCAATAATGTTTTTATAATTGATCGAAGTTCCGGGCTTGCTATTCGGCAATCGGGGAATTATACGGCTTATACGGGTCAACCAGGGGATCAACACGCAGATTATGGGGCAAAAGGTATACTTCAGTTTGGCTATACAACAAATCTTCCATCTGGGATTATTGTCCCCTTCAATGACACATCTTTACCCTCCGGGTGGGAATGGTTTTCATCAGCAGACGGTAAAATGATTGTTGGTGCCGGGACAGCTTATGGCATTGGTGATACGGGGGGAAGTGTATCTATAAGTGAAACAAGTGATAGTAAGAGTCATGGGTCCTCTTCGGGGGATGTCGGAACTAATGGCGCTGGTTATCATGGGGCGCAAGGCGCAGGGAGCGCAAAATCACATACACATACGATTGGCTTTGATTATTTGCCTGAATATCAAGACATAAGATTAATCAGGGCCACATCAGATCAGGATAATTTTCCAGCAAAAGCCATAGTTTTAACACATGCAGATACTAATCCCAATCCGGCAAATTTAACCATTGAAATAGAATCAGATAAGTTTCTAAGGGCAAATAGCAGTATTAGCACAGGTGGAGGCTCAGAATCAAACGTATCGATAAATTCGGCGGGAAACCATACCCATCACGCGCATGATAACTTTACCTATGGTGGTGCATTTTCCGGCTATTCGCAGTATGCTACTGATAGAGGGAGCCATGATCATAACGATACTTTTTCATCGTTTTCCGATGCTGAAAATATCAAAAAAACATATTTACGGGCATGGTCCGATACAAGCGGCTTTTATGGTAGGGGCATGATGATTGCTATGTGGGAAAGTTTAACCCCTCCGGATGGGTGGTTTATATGCAACGGTAGTAATGGGACACCTGATTTACGGGATTATTTTATTGTTTTATCTTCTTCGGGAAATGCCGGAACGCAAGAAGGGGATAATACCGTTGAGTTTACAATCGAAGCCGAGTCGGATGGCGCACATACTCACGGCACTATATTTGACATGCAGGAAAATATGGCGAATTATTATCATGGGGCCAGTCAAGGCACACATACCCATGCATTAGCCACACCCTCACAATCATATACTCCTCCTTATTACGCCTTAATTTTTATCATGAAAAAACCAATTGACGCAACTATTCAGAGCAATATGGTTGTGGCCGATATCGACGGCTATCAAGACGACGGATCGGGCACTTATACCGGCACACCTAACGCTTTAATAGAAAGACCGGATTACGTTTTTAAACATATTTGGGCGGCTATTTTAGGGGCTTCATCTGGCGATCTTGATTTGGGTACTTCTGGGACTTATTATGCTGCCAATTCATATAAATTCTGCCATGCGATCACCGAACCAATTGAAGCCAGAATTGAATTAATGCGCCTGGCTTTTCAATGCAGATCTCGGTTTTTTGTGTCGCCTTATGGCACAGCAAAATTGATAGTCCGGCAAACAGGCCAGGCAAGCGGACACGCCATACCAAACATAGAAATAAAGGAGTCTTCCGTCTCAATAGAGAGAAGCCCCACAGACGATATTATCAATTATTTTAATATTTATTATAATCTCGATTATTCAAAAGACAAGGATATCACCAAATGCCTGGCAGTTAAGAAGCTTTCCGACTCCACATCCATTTCCCGCTACGGCCAAAAAGAGCTTAAAGAATCATATTCAGGCGGCAATATCCTCCTTTTTGATGCTGTATCGGATGATACAATGGCCGCGCACGTCGGCGCCTTTATTCTGGAATGGTTTAAATCCGTGCGGGATATTGTGCACTTTGCGGTGTTCCTGGATAATATGGAAATAGAGCCGGGTGACCTCGGAGACATCACTCACGCACTTAATTCCATGTCCGGCTTTGTCTGCGAGGTCTTAAAGACAAAACATGTTTTTGGCTCGGCAAAAGCAAACAGAATTGATCACTTGCAGATTACGGCCATAGAGAATTAATAAAACAGCCGCCGTCTTCGTCGGTTATATCAGTCAGATTTTGCGTGGGGGTGGTTACGGCCCCGATGACATTAATAAGCCAGTTGTCAGCAGTGTCGGTACTAATAGAAACACGATAAAAACCTTTTGGCGGCGTATCGGTTGTCGAATTAGAACAAGTGCCGGTTTCATTAGCTAAAAAAGAATAGAGTTCGTCAGGGAATTCTTCGGGGGTGATGTGCATATTATGAAGAGTGGCCACAAAAACGGAATCACCATCATGAATAACAGTAAATTTTACAGCGCCGCCATTACACTCAAAAATATCGGTTTTGGCCGCGCCTTGCCCCTCAAAAATAAGCGCCTGTACGGGGATGGGGCCGGAGAATAAAACTGACAGGATAACAATAACTAAAAAAAATAACGAAAGATATTTAAACATGGTTTCCCTCTCACTAAATGTTAAGTATTTAATTAAATGGTAATTCTTTTATTCACAAAAGTCAAATTAGGCGGAGTAACCGTTCAAAAAAAAGCTTATACCAACCTTGATTTTAGTTGCCATCCAACGATAAAAAAAAGTAAACATCCCTCGATTTTTCAACCCGTAAGATGACTGAATTTCATCAAAAATACCTACAAATTTTATCTTTGTAAAAATAGTTTCTACTCTGTATAATGATTCTGGGAAAAAAATTATTGCGCGTCGAGCCCCAAATTATTGCACGCCCCTTTACTTGGTGTTCAATTGGATGCTTTGAATATCATTTGGATATTTCGATTTAAAGAGGCATATCATTTTTCACCGGAGGAAATTCTCAATTATAGCCTGATGCAGGGATGCCGGCTTTCTCAAAAAACACGAATAAAACTGGCCTATTCAGTTGATCAAAAAGATATGGTGTCAAATTTGACAGGCACTCCTTATCAAGGTTTTTTGTCCGGTGTTCATGACCCGGAGGTCTGTTATGTGAAATTATTGACTTACGCCCTGTCAGTAGCTAAAAAAAATTGGCGCGGCTTTCCCTTTCAAATCGGCACTGTTTTGGATTATTTACTGTTCAAGGAAATTGAAGTCAAGGATTTAATCAGCCTTACTGAAGCCAAACGAATGAATCTATCTCATAAGATGTTTAAAGATTACCTTATTTATAGCTATGATAAAAAAAGGTGAAGTATACAAAAATGAGTGATTAGACTATAAGAAAATTTATAACCATTCAGTCCCCTCAACTCCTCGCCCTTGATGGGGGAGGCTTAAGTGGGGGTGAAATAAAGCAACCCCTCCCATCGAGGGAGGGGGACTGAATGGTTACGAAAATTCAGGTTAGGAGAGTTATAAATGTTTAGACCGGCCAGGATGTCTAAAGTTGAATTACAGGTACCCCAGCACCTGGTGGCCAAAACCACGTGCATGATTGCCAATCTAAAAAGACTTCATTTAATAAATATTCGAAAGACACGGATTGGAAAAACCGATTTGGAGTCCCCGGCTGACAGAATTTTACAGCATAAGTATGCGGAAATGAAAGGCAGATTAGCAAAAATTTTAACCTTTCTGAAAATCGACCCTAATGACTTATCATACTGTCTTTGTCAAAAAGAGGTCAATCCGCCTGAAGAGGTTTTTCAGATAGATAGAGAGGTTCAGCAGTTGGAAGAGGAAATTTCCTGCCTTATTCATGAAGTTGAAATTCCTGAAAACATAAAACAAGAGAAGGAGGACCTGCTGGAGCTATTGGAAATAGTTTCTATTACCGGAGTGGATTTTAAGCAATTTAGTCAGTGCCGCTTTCTGTATTTATCTGTGGGGTTAGTTCCAACAGATAATCTGGAACGTTTGGAATTGAGTTTATCCAATATCTATCATCTTTTAGTTCCTTCAGGATCTTCTGGTAACCGGCGATTGATTTTTGTTTTCGGCTCCCGAAAGGACCAAGAGAAAATTGAAAAGGCGCTGAAAAGCGCTTACTTTGAAAAAATGAGCATTCCTTATCAGGACAAATTTAATGGGGACAGCATCTCGAGCTTACAGAATCAGATTCAAAAATTGGAAGGGCAAAGCTCTTCGGCACAAGGCCAATTAGAAAAGATGAAAGGCCAGATAAAGGATCGACTTGCGAAAATAAACCGGAAGGTCCTGTGTGCTTTGAATATTTTGGAAATTGGAAAATCATTTGATCAGGTCGGCAACACCTACCGTATTTCCGCCTGGGTGCCGCAGCAGGTGGTGCCGACCCTGAAGAAAGAGGTTGCAAAGGCTATAATAAAAAAATTCAGTTGGAAAATCCGCAAGTACTTCTCTAATAAGGTTCTTCAAATAATGGCAGTTTTGTATAATTCAGCCTGTCCGAGTATAAGTAGATCTAAATCCTCATGATTTAAGCATAAAATTACGTAAT
>DAOURK010000168.1 GCA_030625085.1 Pseudomonadota bacterium | reverse complement strand
TTGCTTCTCTCCCACCCATACCCCCCAGCACGGTTAAATCCAATATAACACAAGCAAAGGTCTTCTCTGCTCGCTTTGCTTTTTTATACCGCTCAATCGCCTCTTCCCCATCTATGGCAAGTTCAACTTCGTAGCCAATATAACTCAGCATTTTGTGGGCAACATTTCTCACATTCGGCTGATCATCCATAAATAAAATTTTTCCTTTGCCGGAATAAAGCCTTTCCATCTCAACTTCTTTCTTTCTAAAAATTTTTTTCTCTGAAGCGGGAAGGTAGATATGAAAGCTTGTCCCAACCCCTATCTTTGATTCTAATGTAATACACCCACCATGTTTTTTAAGAATAGAATAAGTGATGGCTAAGCCCATTCCGCTTCCCTTTTCCTTAGTAGTGTAAAAAGGATCAAATATCCTCTGAAGATGTTTTTCCTGTATGCCAATGCCCTTGTCCCTTATTGATATCTTTATATATCTTCCTTCCTGCAATGGTAATCCATTTTCTGCATTAATGACCACATTTTCTGCCCATACCTGGATGAGCCCACCTTCAGGCATGGCCTGATCTGCATTGATCATTAAGTTATTGATTGCTTGACTCATTTGTCCTTCATCAATTTCAGCCCACCAAAGATCATCCGGTATTTTCAAACGGCATTTTGCCTTGGAACCACTCAAAGCAAGACAGGCTGTGCTTTTCAGATACTTTGAGAGGGAAACATTTTTTCTTATAGGCTCGCCTCCTTTTGAAAAGGTAAGTAATTGTTGGGTCAATTGCTTTGCCTGCCAACTTTCTTTCTCGATTATTGTCAATATTTCAGAGATATTTTTTCCGGATTTTTCATAAAGTCTTCCAAGGGAGAGATTCCCGATAATAGCGGTTAATAGATTATTAAAATCATGTGCTATGCCGCCGGCCAGTGTGCCAATGGATTCCAATTTCTGCACTTTCCGTAATTCATCTTCCATCTTCTTGCGTTCAGTGATATCCCTAAAAATGCCTTGAACTATCTTTTCCCTTCCATATTTAATAACACTTTCAGTTACATCTATTGGTATAACCCGGCCATCTTTTCTCAGTATATGTCCATCAATGAAAAGCCCTCTTCCTGTGGTAACTGTTTCTTTGAATTGAGTAATACGTCTTTTAAGCTCATCTTTTGGGTGAATCTGAATGATATTCATACGTAAAAGCTTTTCTTTAGAATACCCCAGCAGTTCTTCCGTTTTTTTATTTACTTCCAATAAATTCCCTCTGATATCAAATAGTAATATTGAATCGCCGGCATTGTTCATCAAAGAATGGTATTTTTCTTCAGATTTTCGCAGGGTCTCCTCTGCACATTTGCGCTCAGTGACTTCCTGTTGTAATTGTTCATTGGCTTCTATTAGTTGGACTGTACGTTCTTTTACTAATTCCTCAAGCCGGCAGCGGTATTCCCTTAATTCTTCCTCCGCCTTCTTACGTGCGGTAATGTCCTTGAAATCTTCTACAACACCGATCAGTGTACCATCCGGCCCCCGAAAAGGAGTTGCCGTGGCAATGCAAGGGACTTTGGTGCCGTCCTGTCTTTTCTTTACAACATCACATTCAACACGTTTCTCACCCTTGAAAATTCTTTTCGCCGGACAATTAGCAGTATGACAAAGGGAACCGGAAAAGGTTTCATAGCACTTTTTGCCTATAGCTTCATCCTTACTTATACCCGAAAGTTTTGAAAGTGTTTCATTAATCCGAATCACCTTGAACTCTTTATCGATTAAACGCATACCATCGGCTGAAGTATTGAATATCTGATCGAGTTCTCCATACGCGGCTTTGATTTCCTCGTTTTTTTGTTTTCGCCAGTCGCTAATAAATTGAACATAGCTCCCAAATATAATTATAATAGTGGTAATCAATACACGCATCCATAATTCATGGTGTTTTGGAAAGAATAGCTGCTGAATAATGGTGCCCTCATTAAATATAAAGACATGAAAAAAAGATTCAAGAATCCAAATTAAAATTGCACACCCAATGGCAAGCAATAGAGGCCAATTCTTTATTTTTTCTTGAATAATAGCTTTTTGTATTTTCATGGTCTTGTGCTTGCCCTTTAAAAAGTTCGATTTATTAATGCCTTGACATGCCTTTGTACCTTGCCAAGGGGATTTTTCGTTTGGTCTTTAACTTCATTTACCATTGTATACTCCCTTATCCGGGCACGCTGGAATTAAATAAGTTTGAGTTTTAAAGTCCATACGGGCCGGCTTTTGAGTGCCGCTGTAAAACTAGATTTTCCGCCCAAGTCAGGCAATTTAATAATAATAACAAATTAATCTTTTTTAAAATCATTTTGTGGTCACCTTTCTTACATAATCATATAACTTCTTTGTTATTTGGTCAATAAGTAAAACATTTGATTGCCTTTTTAGTTATCTCCCTTTGCTGTTTTTCGTTAACAAAAATATTATGGCACTAACAGGCACTTGAAGTCTTCTTTAAAAATTATGACCCATTATATAAAATTTATCCGCTTGTCATGTTATAGTTTTCCTATAACTGCGGAGTTTCTTTCCATCTAAGTAATTGAATACATTACACTGCCTTTATATCAACTTTTAATTTTTCTTGTCTTTTCCGGCTCTTGTAAATAACAAAGCTTATTCCCAATATTCTTTGGCATATTATATGCTTTTAAAATTTGACAATTTGACCAATAAGGCCATGAATTAGCAATTCAGCTCCCAGTTGCAAAATAATGAAAGGAGTCGAATCATGTGTACAAATTCAATCTTACAAGCTGAGGTCCCAAAGGTTTTTCTTTCTTACTTATTTTTGTTTGTCTTCACCATGATTCTTCCTCATGGGACTGCCCATGCCTATTATAGCTCCAGCCTATATAGCGGCGGGCTGTTTGGCTCCGGTTTATATGGCGGTGATCTGTTTGGCTGCGGTGGTATATACAGTGGGGGCCTCTATGGTGCTTCCCCTCTATATGGAGGGATGTACAGCGGCGGGTTGTTTGACTCCAGCCTATATGGCGGAGATATTTTTGGTGGCGGAGGTATATACAGTGGGGGCCTTTACTCCGGCTCCGGTCTATATGGGGGCGATCTATACAGCGGGAGCATCTATGGTGCTTCCCCTCTATATGGAGGGATGTACAGCGGCAGTCTATACGGTGGACGCATCTATGGCAGTTCCGCTCTATATGGCAGAGGGCTGTTTGGCTCCGCTCTATATGGCAGTGGGCCGGCTACTCAACCTTTTTATTCGGCAATATTGCAAGAAGCAGTGCTGTCCGCGGCCACGACCTACCTGAGTGCCCCTGATATTGCACCTGTCATAACAGCTCAATCACTTTACAATCTTATCTATGACGGCGATCCTTCCAATGATCCCTTAATTGTCAGTGTGCGTGAACCTGAGCATTACCAGATAGGCCATATCCCCGGAGCTATCAATATCCCATGGCTAAGCATCTCTGCCCCTGAAACCCTCAATCGGCTTCCCAAAGATCGCCTGATTGTTGTTTACTGCTACACAGGTCATAAAGGGGGTATAGCAGCCGCCATCTTAAACATGCTGGGTTACAATGCCTTAAACCTGAAGTTTGGGATCATGGCCTGGACCATAGATCCGGCAGTGCGGGTTAGTTCGCCGTTTACCGAAGGGGTAGATTCCCATAATTTCCCGATTAATTTGGGATCAAAGCCATAGGGTAGTTTATAGCGCACAGAATACAAAGTGATGAGGCGGCATGATGTGGGTAGAGGTATGATAAGGAAAGGTATAATGAATGGGCGAAGCATGATAGGCGGCATGATGAGAGGAGGCCCTCCCCAGGCTGCAGGAGTGCTTCATTGCATGGATATTCTCTTAAGTCCTGCCATGGCCGCAGTGCTTATGTCGCTCAGTACAGTAATTGTAGCTATTAATTCCAAGTTGTTGCAGGTGAGTAAATAATTTTAAGGCGTTTTACCACTGCCGAGTTGCCGAGGCTAAAGTTTCAGATGCTTTTAAAATATGGGCACTTGTCCTTTCTACATCCATGAGGATGGTTTAAGGTGTGGTTACATATAATTGATGTCTCAAGAGATGAGAGAACAATTTGTAAATTATCTTTTAAAAAATCTGTGGCAATTGTCAGTGCCTTTCGAGCATAAGCCTTACAGCAACTAGGGCCGGTTAGCTCTGCAATGGCCTCGACGATTTTAACTACTACATCCATAGTTATTTTTTGTTCTCTATCCATTCCGCATTTTGAGCCCAAAATGACAGCAAAACAGGAGCCCAAAGCAGGTGCAATCCCGCAAATACCAGTTAATCCACAGTAGCCCCCAATTGCTTGTTGCTTGGTTCGGGTAAAAATTTCTTCAATCATTTCATCTGAAACTTTCATTGTGCCTTCATTTTTAATTGCTGTAATAAAGGCCCACGCAGCCATAAAAGCATGATGGCATCCAAGCATGGGAATATCGGGAGAATTACATATTTTTTCAAAAATTTCAATCGGATTAGTTGAATTTGCAACAGCACAGGTTTGCTTTATCACATATATGGCGGAATTGTTGTGGCAACCCTCACATACATAATGCCCGTTCGGGCAGACAATATAACCGGTAAATTTTTCTCCGCAATAAGAACATTTAACTGTTGTTTTATTTGCTAAATATTCAAGCGTTGTACCGCATAACATACAGTTTTCTTGGGAAGAGGTATTTTTATCATTTTCAACTTTAGTATTTTTATGGTTTTTATGTGTAGTCTGCCCAGACTGGTTGTCTGATGCTCAACAGCTATTGGTTAATTTTTTTTTATCACTATCCTGCATTGTACAAACTCCCGTGTAATTATTTCGATAAAATTTTAACGAGCATGGTGACAGGGGATATCCACATTCCTCCCCACCCAAAATATTCATGTCGATTTATATTCCTCCAATCTTTTCAATTGGTTTAGGCCTTATGATCTAATCATATTATCTTATTTATTATGCTATAGCAAGAACTTAACATGCCATTATTAGAATCAGACCATAAATAATTATAAAATAAACCCAGCGACACAACCCTTCCTTTCTGACTCTATACACAATCTTAACGATTTTGGTTCAATTTTTATTACGCTGAGCGCACATAAACTGAGTTAAAAAAAAGCAACTCATACTAAAAATTATGGCTACAAAAGAGCTGAAAGCATAGGAGCCATCCTGAACGATCCAGGGTGTTAATTCACTCCACCACTTTAAACCAATCCAAAAGAACAAGCGGTCTTTTTTGGCTCTTTTTTCCTTAATCAACCGAAATAAATCTACTGTCTTAAAATTTAACTTCTAACTTTTAAAGGAGAAAGGCATAAACCATGAATCTTAAAAATTATATAGTTAATATGGTTGTCAAGATATTGCCCCTTTTAGTTTTAGCTAACTCATTTTTTTGTGTATCGGTCTGTGCTCAAGAGGTTATTGATTTTGGGCGTAGCGAAATATTTGTTGGAAATAATAAACGATTTTTAAATGATTATTTTACAATAAATTTAAAAAAATGTAGCAGCCTTGGAGCGGCACTAGAGGGATTTCAAAATAAGACCTTACATATCCAAGTGGGGTCTTTTGAGATGAATATCCCCGGTTCGAAATGTTTTAAAATATGGGAATGTTATCACTATATTGATTTTCAGATGATTGGTGCAAAACAACATCATATCTTTTGTCCCTATACCAATAGAATTATATTGCACACCAAGGGGATTCCCCTTGAAGGAATTACTAATCCAATAACAGTCAATATAAAATTCTCCGATGGATGGGAATTAGCAAATACTTCTGAATGGTCGGCAAATAATTATTTCCGAGGGGTAAGGTACACAACTAATTAACTTGAAACAAAATTTTCACGACATTGTGCAGGCATGATGGATACCACGAGCCCACCAATAGCTATATGAATACCTCGTTGGCTGATCAGGGGAATCAGAATCGACTGATACCCCTTGAATATGAATTTGTATTATCGAATTTGCTTACACTGCTCATTAGGGCGACATAGTTTTGTTACTTTTTACGTTTATGGCTAAATAAAGACAGGGCATCAGAAACAGAGCTACAAACATCTCCATGCTTAGGCCGCCAATAGCAGCTACAGCCATTGGTTTTAGCATATCCCCGCACTGACCGATATTAAGGGCCAGGGGCATAAATCCCATAATAGTGGTAATAGTGGTCATCACCCGTGGACGCAACCGAATCTTGGCCGCCCTTAAAACTGCATCATAGGTATTTATTTTTTATCCCCCGCCAAAAGCGGTAAATGCCAATACAATACTTATAATAAAGAAAAACAATGCAGTTACAATCTTTGTACCGGCTAAGTGGCTTTGCGTGACTTCAGCTAATTTTTTTGAGGAAGTTCCATAATATGTTACCATAAACACAAGTACTAAAGGCCCGATAAAGGCTAAATTATAAAGTGTTAAATACCAAATTGCGTGCAGTTTTAGTTTAGGTATGCCTGAGACGGCCATGATGGTGGGCAGATATACTTGCCCTGTACACGCCAACTCAAGGAGTGAAATAAGTATCCCCATAAAAAATGCTGCCATGGCCACCCCCTTTACTGTGGTGTTTTTCTTAATTACCTGATGAATCCTTTTTTTTACTATTTTTGGTAACTGTAAAGATACCTCTTTTATTTTCCCTTGCCGTATTTTAAGGTAGTCTTTCAAGCTTAAAAAGCCAAACAGTAAAGTAATTACGGACATTGCAGTAAATATAGCTGCATGAAGGCCCTTCATTACACTGATTCTTTTCAAAAACTGAAATATACCCAATCCAAGAAAAAAATAGGTAAGAAACACCGCCAAGGTAAAAGAACAACCTACTAATAACAGTTCTTTTCCCTTTTTTCCAATAAGGGACAACCATGAAATGAGAAAAATGATTGTAGCAAAGGCGCAGGGATTTACGCCGTCTAAAAGGCCACTGCCAAAAACAGCCAATGCGCCGAATTGAAGGAACCGTCCTGCTATCTTTTCACCTGCGGCTGAAGAGGCCACATCATCAATACTGATATCGGCCCACAAGCATGCACTGCCGGAAGCAGTATATTTTTGAATAAGTGCTTCCAGATCACTGATTGTAAGCTTTTCCTTAATTAAATAATCGCTCCCTAAAATGACCATGGGCGCTAAAAGTTTAGTTGCAGCAGGGATGCCTATATTTTCAGCTAAAGTTTCTTGAATAAGGATATCTTTTCTATGAGAGACATCGAATAATCGTATTTGGAGATGAGGGTGCTCGTTTTGTAGATACTTTAATGTAGTATAAGTTCGATCACACACCTTACACCCGGGTTTTATAAACAAGGCCATATACAGGGGCAATGTATTTTTTACTGTTGCCTCATCTTTTTCCCTTATTTCAATTTCAGGGAAAGCACAGCCCCCTCTTTTGATAAAAAGTCGGATATATTCATCTAAATTTTTTCCAATTTCCTCTTTTCCATCTAAGATATTGTCCCCTATTACTATTATTGGTGATTCCGTGGTCTCTCGTTGAAATTTTTTTTCTAATTGTAATAAAATCTCGTAGTTTTCAACTGCTTCGAGATCGAAATAATGGATTTTGATTTGGGGATATTTGGCTTTAACGTCAGGTAAAACGTATTCCTTTACTTCCCGGCAAACTTCGCATTCTTCAGTGCCAAAAAGTAAGATGTTTACATATCCATCTCCTTGGGGCCGCTACAGTGGAGGGCTCATAAATGCCGCCGCCCCAGAAATTCAAAGACATATACCAAAATATTGGTATAAAAAAAATGAGATAAAATTTTTTATTCATTCTTCTTCCTCTAAAATTAACTTAAGGGCCAGTTTTTCTCATTCAATCTTCCATACTTCAAGAGGGGGAATAACCTTAAAGGAATGTGCCAATTTCCAGGCAGGCTACTTGGAATAGTTGCACTGGTTCTATTCTTCAGCAAGATTGTTTAAATTGGCAAATAGCCATTTTTCTATGTCATCCCTTTTTCAGTTAATACCTTAACTGCATAAGGGTTTACAGTGGTTGTTTGTGTGTTTTTAATAATCCTCTTCAAACGTATATTCCTTTTTTATGATAAGGGGGTGTAGTGATAGCAACAGGGCGGCGTCCAAGCCATGGCCCCATTTTTTTGTTTAACCTGGATAAAGTAGTGATAATCATCTTTTTTATCTGAAGGCAAATCCATATCCACAAAGGTTATGTCCGCTTCCTTTCCTTCCACCTGTTTTGAGCTGTAAATACATTTGGTGTTGCGGATGATATCAATTTGCTCCAAATCATCCGTGCCGATAACCTTGGCCAGCATCCTTGGGTGCGGATTGGTACCTTCGAATTTATCGCCCATGGGATATCCTTCAATGGTGAAATCAAGAAGTATCCAATCAGTGGCCACGTAATTTCGCTTTTTTTCCAAGGCATCAACAAATGATTCAGTAGTAAAATCTTTTACATATGCAGCAGTAATTACCGGGGCTCCTTTGGGAATAGGCCTCTTCTGTAAAGAATGGCCCGCTGCTCGTTTGTAAGGGCTTCTTCCCTTAACATAAAAGGATAGGAAATCCGGCTGCATGGTATGGACAGAGGCGGCCTTTTTGGCCTCCCAGAGTGGATAACTTTCAGAGCTAAACCATTTTGTGCTCCGGTGTGCATAGTCGGTTATCCCCAAAAAGTCATACTGTTGATCATCCAGGGCGTATTTGAAGGCATCAACCACAAAACCATCCATGGCCATTCGGCCGCGTACATCATGCTGTTCATGAACGGTTCCCCAAAATAATTGATCTCCGTTTCCACAGCTTCAAATTTGTTGACCGCAATATATCGCTCCTCATCATCCTCACCAAATCCCCAATCCCCCTCGGACTCATCCCAGGAAATCCAGACCCGCCCTTGGGCATCAGCGGCTATACTGGCATGGGCCACATAATTATCTGTGGATAACACCTCTATTTCCGGCAGAAGGCCTCGGCCGGTATATTCTCGAAGTACTATGGCATGTTTGTTATTCCGATAAGCATCCCAGACCAGGTAAACATTCCCCTGCTCATCCACGGTTAGGTCCGGTTGCCAATCGTTTCCCGGATGATCGGTAACCTTAATGATCTGAGACCAGCTACCCTGCTCATAATATTTCATAAAGATGTCGGCATTTCCTGATTGAAAACTTTGCCAACAGACCCACAGGCGGTTGTTTCCGTCAACGAAGATCTGCTGATTTGTGTCCGGGGATGCATGGTCGCTCAGGCGGATTGTTTTTCCTCCCCGTCCATTTTTAAAATAGCGGGCGTAAATATCCCAATTTTCCTTAACCCGGCCTGTCCAACAAACCCATATTCCACCTTCATAATCCCCCGCTAAAGATGGCTGCAAATAACATCCCGATCCTGCAATTTCGATTTCTTTCCCCCATTTTTGTCCATCATATTTTTTGAGGACCAATCGTTCTTTTCCCCTTTTATATTTGGTCCATGCGGCCCAAATATTATTCGCGCTGTCTATGGCCACGGCCGGATAGTTATTTTTTGCCTTTTTCTCACCAAAAGTATATGAACGAGGTGCTAACTCAATTTTAACGTTATCCTCTAACCTCTTCAATGGTTCCCCAAGAATTAAATCAGCCAGACAAACGGAAAAGACACCTCCCTTGGTGGCGATGGAGATACGTGCGCTTCGCGGTGCGTGGAGGTGTAAAATAATTCCCTTTGCCGCCCGCTCTTCAAGATATTCTCTTGGGGAGATGCCTCTTAAATCATCAGATATCTCCCGGCCGCGCAACCGGTCAATAGAGCATTGCCATTGAAATTTTTTGGGGAATAGTTTGTCTTTTTCCGTAAAGTTAATGCCTTCTATGGTTTCTATTTGCCCCTCATTCATCGAGGCTTTCCCGTCCCAGATTAAGGGTTTTGGACCACTGATGCCGAAAGTTATTTTGACTTCCCATGGGAGATTTTTTCTTTCTTCAAGGATTTGATTTATGCATTGGACCCTGCCTGGAAGGAAAAAAAGAAAAGAGAAGGAAAGAAAAGTGATCAAAAGAAACATAAAACTGGCTTTTAAAGTTAGGCTTTTAAACATTTAACTTCCTCCTTATAGTAATATATTTAAATTAAAGATAGAAAATTTGGTAGTGCTTAATATGTAGTGGTAAATTAATACTGGACATCCCTTTAGATAAATATTAGAATGAAAATAAACCATTTTATCTAAAGGGGGGAAATTAATGAATTGTCCGGAATGTGATTCGCAAAATATTATCAAAAAT
>DAOURK010000050.1 GCA_030625085.1 Pseudomonadota bacterium | reverse complement strand
TTTAAGAAAAGAGATGTTTTTCCTTTTAATTTTTTTTATTATTTTTCTTCTTTTAATTCCTCTAATTCCTTTAGTTCATATTATTTTTGTATATTATTAATTTTGATAAAAAGAGTATTACTAATAAAAGCAAATGGTTTCATTAATAGCAAAAAATTAACCAAAAAATAAACTTGCTTTTTAAAAAGAATATAGCTATGAGTATAATAATATTTGGAAAATAAAAAATAATTCATAACCCCTATTTTTGAAAAGGCATTATGTCCCTTATATTTTTCTTTAGCAGTTTTAATATATTACAAATCAAGTGTTTTTTTGGCTTATTTAATACTTTTACTGTGGGACATGAGTGTCTGGATATTTGCCCGAAGCAAAAGGCAAAGGATGCAATTGTTAAATTAGCGACTCCAGCCTTTTTTAATCTTAAGGTAGAAAATTTAATTCTGACCACAGCCTTTTAAGGGTAAAAACCGCCATAGGTCAGATAGGGGATTTATGCCCTAACCCCGATTATTATGTTGACAGTCAATTTAAAAAATTTGTGTAAATACCCATTATCCTATTGTTTATTAAGGTAAAAATCTCCTCTCTGAGGTCAAATGAAATACCCATGTATTTTTAACGAGTTAGAGCTACTCGCAACATAAGCGCTCAACATGGACTGGCTATAGCTGCGGCAAAAATTATTGGTGTTATCAGCTTTTTGCAGCATCAATTAAGCTTGGTTATGTGAAAATAGAAATGCGAGAACAAACAATGAATCTTTACTCAATAAAGCAAGCTATTTTAAACCTTACAGATATTGAATTCGTCAGATTCCAGAATTGGTTCGATAAAATAGGCTGCAATCGAATAAATAAGAATGCCAAAAGCAGTAAAATAAGACAGGCTGTTCTAAATTTAACAGATAAGGAATTTGATCATTTCTGGGACTGGTTTGAGGATTTGAGCGATGAACGATGGGCCGAGGAAGTAGAAAATAATCCGGTAGCTCGTGCGTGCTTGGAAATTGGAAACATGATAATGAGTAAGCCAGATCCTGGTAAGTTTCTTGCTGATTTACTTGGCGGAAGTAATAAGGCAAAAGAAAAAGAGTAAGATTACCCAAAGGTTAAATTTAAAAGAAGTAGATATTGGATGAAATTATGACAAAATTAGGCACAAAAAAAAGACCTTTAGTGGTGCATGTGCAGACGGAAGAAAGAGCAAAAGAAGTAGCTTCAATATGTACTGAACATGGATGGCATTATATAATAGGAATTGAGCCAAACAAACCAGAGGATATTTCTGATGTAAATCGATTATTGAATGCAGATAGCCCTAAAATAATTGGGAGAAAGATAGGACGTAACGAATTATGCCCTTGTGGTAGTGGTAAAAAGTATAAAAAGTGCTGTGGAAAGTAGGAGCAAGAATTAAAAATCAATATCTTAGGATAATCACATATACTTTATCAACCGACAGCAATAATAATATTTGGTCTGGCGGCATCAGGCCATGGGTGGCATTGAAAAAGCAAGGAACGACAAACTGAAAAAATAATTTGCCGGATTAATCAATACTTTTGTGATGATCACAAACATATTTTTAATATCCCGATAGCAACAATAATATTTGGTCTGGCGGCATTAGTATTAATTGGTTAAGTTATTGATTTTAGGTCAATTAAAATAAAAAACCACATAACCGCAGCGTCCACCAGATCTCGCACCCACGCGCCGTTTCAGGTAAATCGGGGCATTTAGGTGAGCGCTCGGCTGGTGACGCGCGGACGCTATTAAAGGCATTTATGCTAAATGTAATAAAATATCTAATAGAAAACATCAAGATCAATACGATAATCCCAGGAATTAGGCAAAAGGTCCAATATACATTTGGAGGAATAATTGAATATCAAACCAGAAATAAGAAATACAAACACCTTAATGGTACAAAAATCATAGTGTTAAATTCTCCAAATAGAAAAGATAAAATAAAACTATTCCCTGAGCTCATTAAATGTTTAATCAAAGAAGATCCAAGCAATCTTTCATATGGCAAGTTTCCAAAATGTTACCGAAAATATTTTTCTACACAAACACCATTATTTCCGGATAGTTATGAGTATTATTCACACTACAAATCAATTACAATTTTTATCCAAAACAAATTATCAAGTTGATAGTGATAATAGAGACATAATAAATTAAAGACATTAAAAACAAAAGCATAAAAGCATTAAAGTCATTAAAGACAAAAGGCATTAAAAACAAAGACATTAAAGGCATTAAAAATTTAAAAACTAAAGGCGATAAAGACAAAAGGCATTAAATACATTAAAAACAAAAAACATTAAAAACATTAAAAGCATTAAAAGCATTAAAAGCATTAAATACATAAACGCTCATGAAGAGTTGTTCACCCCTATAAAAACATATAGTGAGCTACAAATATAGATAATCTAATAACACTACACTTATGACCCGGGTCATAAAACTAAAGATTAAAAAAGCAAAGGCATTAGAAATAAAAACATTAATCTTATATTTTACAGTACCTTGAATTGATTATCGATAATGTGATTCATTATGGCGAAAAGAAAAAAATATTCCACCACGACATTAACAAAAAATAATAATATATCCCCTTGGTTATCAGCTTCCGGCGAATTGGCTTATACCCCGGAGAATCCACCAATTAAAGATTATTATTTTCAATATGGTTGGATTTTACCGGATGTAATAAGTAACAATACTGATAAAAAAAGGCATTTTTATTTTGGACATCCTATAAAAACATATTCTGATTTTCTATTTGATTTTTGGAATCTAGCAAGAAAAGGAGATGTTAAGCAAGTTAAATTATATTATGGGCATAAAAAATGTTCTGATTTTACAGTGCCTATAGCAATCTATCAATACAGTCCTCGGTATAAAAAGAAAGATATGTATCTTTTAATCCAACATGGTAGTTATCAATTAATCAATATGAAAGATCAACCTTTAATAAATAAAGGGCTTATAATTATATATCGCGGGATAGGAAAATCAAAAGAATATAAATATCTAAAAGTTGAATCACCATTAATTAATGAAAAACATTATCTTTTGTTAGAAAAATATTTTGCTGTTCAAGAAAAAGCTTTCTCTGATTCAATGCTATCATTCATTATTGCACATGCCCAAACGATGAGATGTGAAACATCTTTTCTGAATGGAGATTTTTCGACATGGGATTATATTGCACATTCAATGGGTCTAGAATGGATAAAGCATGAATTTGCAAATCAACTCAGGATCTCATACTTACAGTCGTTCACTCTCAATAAAATAATTGCTTCAATGAAATTCGGCCCACATTACGTAAAATGCATTACCCCTATTTCAAATATTCGCCTGACAACATTTTTTGCGGGTGAAAATGAAGTAAATTTAATTGATCCCAGGAAAATTGAAATAATAAAGACAATAAAATGTAAAGAAAAAGCAATTTATCCATGCGACAAGAAAAGTTTTGATAATTAAATTCTTCGTTGGACGGACCCAATAGGAATCGGCAAATGCCAAGAAAAAGACATCGCACCCGACTGGATACACATAAACAGAAGGAACTAACCAGCAGGGTCAGGATATAGAAATCATTGCCGGATTGGATACGTTGTAACGAATGGAACCGACACAGGTAAGGAAAAAAAATCACATTTGGTCGGATATGCAGAAGCAATCCATAAATGAGGTAAGATGATGGAAGCATCAATATTGCGAGGCAATGAATTGCCAATTCAGATGAATGAAACTTTTCAATGGAATGATAAAGCCTGTATAGAAGAATGTGCAGGTCTTTGTTGTAAAGACCGTAATTATCTTATGGTAAGTTTTCACGATATTTTGATGATTCTTAAATCATCATATGCAAAAAGAATCGGTATTCAAAGCACTTGTGAACTTTTTGAGGATGAAATCCCTTTAATCTGTATAAAAAAAGACTCAAATTTTGAAATTGTTATACCCTATATAGTTTTCTGGCCTATAGGAGCTAAAATGGGCATTTTACCTGAATATGCCCCGAGTAATATGTGCCCTTTTTTGAAACCATTGAGGATGGTTTATGCTTTTCATCAAGAAAAAACTCCTAGCACAGCTCATCCTTTAGCGATGGGCTGCATACTTAAAGATCATAAACCAGATATTTGCAAATTTTCTCCAATTGGATCGTTGCGAGGCATGGAAACAGGAATACTATCATTCTGCCATGTTAAACCCAATGAAGTTTGCCCAGCATGCAATTCACGCGACAAGGTAGAATTGAAGACCTATCTCAATTCCCTGCGTGGAGTCAATGTTGGACCAAAGAGCCTGTTTCATGAAGTCGCGATGCGTCATTATAGACGAGTAAAATCTGGTAATGACCAAAGCAATTTTAACCAAATATTGCAGAAAATATATAATATCGATAGATTACTTCTTGATAATAACTTTGATGTTAAGTATCGTCCATCGTACAAACAACTTATTTCGATTTTGTATAAGGCAGCAAATGGTAAATTTGATTTATGGGAATCATTTATGAATCATCTTAGCAAAGGTAATATAGATCTATTCGTGCATGATGAAGATAACCGAGAATGCTTAAATTATTAGACTTACAGTAAATATATGCTAATCAACTGGGTAAGGGAAAAATTGCTGCCGAACTGGATACGCTGAAACGAGTGGAAATCGGCTGGCCAAGGAAAAAAACTCGTTACCGAACCGGACACGCTTGAGGGATAAGTGCGCGTTTTTATAAGGCATTTTTTGCTGAAAAACGGGTTTCGATGCTAAATTTATCTCTCATTTATGTTTTTTTGACTAAAATTGTATATTACGTTGCTGAAAAATGCGTTGCTAGACAATTTATCCTTTTTAAATTACATTGTATCGGGAATTTCTGCAATATATGTAGATAATCTAATACTACACTTGTGACACGTGTCACACTTTTGGATTATCATTCCAAACACTACACTTATGACTCGAGTCATAAAGCTGAAGATTAAAAACAAAGGAATTAAAGACAAAAGCATTAAATGCATTTAAAACTAAAGACATAAAAGACCAAAAACGTAAATATTCGGCTTAATTTTTTTAAAAAAAAGTACGGGACACGAATCAATTAATTTGCTAAGATAACAGGCATGAATACTTCGTGTCAAAAACAATTACCATTTTCCTCCTTAGAAATTACTAAACAAATCATTGACCTGCCTGACGAAATATCTCCCCAGATTCTCATTTCAGAAAAAGAATACCTGGAACTTAAATGGGAGGTCGGTTATTGGCAAGGTATGCATAAAAAAGCTCTTTCGAGGGAAGAAGCATTAAAAATAATAATAAAGGAACAGGGCGGTCAAATTCGGGACCTTAAAAATCGGTTGTTTGGAAAAAAAAGTGAGAAAAAAAGTTCTGGTAAAAAAGAAGGCGGAGCAAAACCCACAGAACCTAAACGCCCTCGAGGCCAGCAACCCGGCAGTAAAGGACATGGCCGTACGACTCGTGCATACCTTCCCCATGTTGATGAATCGATTGATTTTTCTGATGTCCCAAAGTGTTCTAAATGCGGCACAGCCTATATTCGCGATGAAAGCAGGGAATCGGAAATTATTGAAGTCGAGGTTAAGGCTCATAAGCGTATAATTATTCGCAGATGTATGAAAAAGGACTGTTCTTGCAAGGGAGTACCCAACACTATTACAGCCCCCATGCCTCCCAAGGTTATACCCAAAAGTCCATATGGAATTTCAATTTGGGAAGCCGTCTTGTTAACTAAATTTCATTATTGCCAGCCGACCAATCGTCTTGTTAATCACTATACAGAGCTGGGGTTACCTATCTCTGCAGGAAGCATTACAGGTGGTCTAAAGATACTCAAAAAGTTATTCCAGCCTGTTTATGACGCACTTTACATTCAACAAATGACAGAAGATAGATTCCACAATGATGAAAGCGGCTGGAAGGTTTTTGAGAGTGTCGATGGCAAAATCGGTAACCGCTGGTGGCTGTGGGTCAGTCGTTCAGTATCCGTTGTGTTTTTTCAGATTGCACAGGGACGCGGCGCAGACGTTCCAGTGCAGCATTTCAAAAATATACAACATCAAAAAATTATTGTTATCTGTGATCGTTACAGTGCCTACAAATCATTGGCAAAGCAACTACCCTTCATCATTCTGGCTTTTTGCCGGGCACATGTGCGCCGTGATTTTCTGGATGCAGCCAGAAAGTATCCGGATTTGCAAGAGTGGGCACTGTACTGGGTGAAAAAAATCGGTGTACTTTACCATATCAACAACCAGCGTTGTAAAGAGTTTGATCAAAAATTTCCTATCCAATGGCAATCTGCATTATTTAAAACACAACACGAGAAGCTCGTTGAAAAAATGGATGCAATGGCTGAGGAACGAGATGCTTTTGTAGATGCGTACGATCCTGATACAAATTTGCTGGCAGAGGTTAAATATAAAATTTTGACAAGCCTGCAGAACCATTGGAAAGGACTGAGTGTTTTTGTTGATCACCCTGAAGTACCCATGGACAACAATAATGCAGAAGGATCCATCAGTAATCCTGTGACAGGACGTAAGAATTTTTATGGCTCTGGCAGCCTCTGAAGTTCTGTGCTGGCAGCGATAATGTTCTCAATTTTTCAAACCATTGCTTTATGTGGTCTCAACTGCAATCATTGGCTGAGATTATACCTGAGCGCCTGCGCGCAAAACCATGGTAAGGCACCTGAAGATTTATCAACCTTTCTTCCCTGGAAAATGGATGAAGAACGTCGACAGCAGCTTTGCAAACCATTTGACACATCATGATCCGATATTGTGGACGGAAATTTACTATCCATGAGCTTGAGCTGATTAGAGTTCTCATAAAAAATAACCCCCGGTTCAATCGGATGCGGCTTTCCAAAGAAGTGTGCAGGATGCTTCAATGGCTGAAACCTGACGGTAAACTCAAGGATATGTCATGCCGGGTGGCCATGTTGCGTATGCATGAAGATGGATTAATCCTCTTACCCCCGCCAACTCGAATCAAACGGCCTATAAAAAAAATTAAATTCACATCAGCTACTGACCTGCAAAGTCCCGTTTTGAGTCCTGTTGATCTATTACCGCAACTGCGCTTTCAAATGGTTACTAAAACCAACTCTGCTTTATGGAACGAGTACATTGAAAGATATCATTATCTTGGCTACACCCCCTTGCCCGGTGCGCAGTTACGCTATTTTATTTATGCAGGTGAGCAAATTGTCGCATTGACAGGTTTTAGCGCGGCTGCATGGCAAACTGCACCAAGAGATCAATTTATCGGATGGAATCATGAACAACGGAAAAAGAATCTGCATTTGATTACCAATAATGCCCGTTTCCTGATTTTACCATGGATAAAATCGAAAAACCTTGCATCAAAAATTCTCTCATTATCAGCTCGATATTTCCTGGATGACTGGGAAAAAAAATATAACATCCGGCCAGTATTGCTGGAATCTTTTGTGGAGAAAAAAAGATTTACAGGCACCTGCTATAAAGCTGCAAACTGGCGGCTATGTGGGCAAACCAAAGGCCGAGGAAAACTTGGACCGTCTGGTAAAATGAGTGTTCCCATTAAAGATGTTTGGCTGTATCCTCTCGACAAAAAGTTCAGGAACATTTTGAAAAATTGACTCATGAATATCCAAACCGAATATTTACCCAAAAACAATAAAAGACAAATACATTATGTAAAGGGAGGGTATATTTACCGATAATGCTAATCTTAGTAAACATAATGGGGAACTAAAGTCATTAAAAGACTAAAGACTATAAATAAAAACATTAAAACATAGATAAACCAAAAAACAATGTTAATACAATCAGTTGCACTAACATAATGCATCCACCAGAGCGGCCACCCGCGGGCCGTTTTGGTAAGTCGGCGCCATAAAGGGGTGGCCGCCAGGTGACGCTTTCGGAGGGTATAACTATAAGTTAAAGCTCGAAAAAGAGGAATCCTTTATGACCATTGGTTACCTAAATACTGAGGGCGGCCATACACAATGAGCGTAAAAACTTGCGATAGGCGATTGTCTGAAGGTGAGATAGGTGAATGTAATACATATGGGCATAATAAAAAGGCAAAAAAAGTGGGGGGGGTACTATGGCAAATGTATCAGGTCAGCAGAAATTGATTGTCTTGTGTATGGTGATGATTGTAATGCCCATGGCTTTGTCTGCTTGCTCAAGGTTTGCTGAAGTCAGGCGAGGGATAGACTTGAAGCAAAATGTTTGTGCCTGCCAGGACCAATCTCAGAAATCACAAAGCATATGCCGTGGCCTGCACTGGCTGGTTGATCACCCTGCAGATGATAATGACCCGCAGGGTTTTCTTGAGATGGGCGGTGAGCTCCATATTTCCTACCAATTCTACACAAGAGCGAAGAATTTCCGGGGGAAAAATTTTTTCCAGGACTTGATTATCTCCAGAGTGAATTACCTGCTTAATAAGCATGATTTAAAGGTGAAGTATCCCGGCGAGATTACTGCTTATCTATTCTTTGCCAAGGTCATGAAAAAATTAGAAATTCAGAATCCACGATACTGGCATTTTATCGATCAAGAGATTATCAATAATGAGTCGACCTATTGTCCAAATATTAATATCAACGCTACCATATTTGCCTCAGGATTGATTGACGGGCTTGGATACGTTCCAAAATTTTCATTCAAGGATTTGCTCAAGCTGGGAGTAATTATCCAGAATAGCCGCTATCCGGATCTCAGCATCTCAAAGATAAAAGAATTCCAGGGGCCCTCTCGTGCCCTCATGGAATATTACTATATGATCGCCCATGAGATTTTCGCCATGGCCAATTTCGGGGATCGTGATCCTTGCCAGTTTTTAGGCGAGAAGGAGCTTCAATTTCTGAAAGGCATTATTCCACTGGGAATATCTGCCTCCATGAAGTGGGGAGAGGTAGATATATTAGCGGAATTGATAGTCTGCGCCAGGTTGATGCAGTATACAGATTTTGAAGGTTTCAAAGAGGGAGTACAGTATCTCCTTGATTCGCAAGAGGAAGATGGGTCTTTTGGCTCCAGCATAAGAGCTGGCGATCTTGGCCGAACTAATTTATACCGGCATGTGGTGGTGATGACCCTATGGGCATTGCTGGAATAGGGACACTCTGAGAATATTGGAGAGTGGCCACGCTTCACGCCTCATGGGAGAGGGCTGGGTGAGGGGAAAAAGTGTAGCCTCCTTTTTGTGACTTAATCGATAAAAATTTTAAAAAAATAATTATATCCTAACAAGGCCAGTGTACCTGAGCCCTCACCCGCCGCCATTTTTGGCAACCCTGCACGTAAAGGGGTTCGGGCCAGGTGACCGGCAACGAACCACGCGGCCTGGCAATTCAGCTATGCTTCATTGCCACTAGTGAGCTTTAGATGTAAAATATAAACAAAACAATATAAAACAAAGGAGATGCGAACCATGAAAAAAATAACGGCTACTGACACTCTTGATTTATCAATCCCTGAAAGAATTCAACTTGTAGAAGTCATTTGGGATACAATAGCTAAAGAAGCCGAGCCGGTTGAATTAACTGAAAGTGAAAAAAAAATGATAGATGAACGATTAGAGGCTTACCATCAAAATCCTGACTTGGGCTCTCCATGGGAAGATGTATTAAAAAGAATAGTGGGGGAGAAATGAAATATAAAGTTGTGATCAGGCCTGAGACTGAAAATGATTTAAAGGAAGCTTTTTCATGCTATGAAGATAAAAGGAAGGGATTAGGATACAATTTCTTATCATACATTATGGCCAAAGATATTTACAAAACATGGAGTTTACCCAAATGTTAAAAATTGATTATAAAAAACAACTCAAACATTTATATAATCCATACAAAAAGGAAGTCAATATTACTGATGTACCCAAAATGAACTTCCTAATGATAGATGGTGAGGGTGATCCCAACACATCAAAACCCTTTCAAGATGCAATAGAAGCTCTATATAGCGTTTCCTACGCTTTAAAATTCATAATAAAGAAGGAGAAAGGAATTGATTATGGGGTCTTACCCCTTGAAGGGCTATGGTGGTGTGACGACATGTCTAAATTAAATTCATGCAATAAGGATGAATGGATGTGGACGTTAATGATCATGCAACCTGATATGGTGACACCGGAACTTATAAATAATGCAACAGACCAAGTTAAGAAAAAGAAAAATCCGAGCGCATTATCTGAAATAAGATTTGAAAACTATGAAGAAGGGAAGGCCGCACAAATAATGTACATAGGGCCATTCTCTGAAGAAGGCCCTACTATTAAAAGGATTCATACATTTATTCAAGAAAATGGATATGAAATAATAGGAAAGCATCACGAAATATATCTTAGCGATCCAAGAAGGACAATTCCTGAAAAATTAAAGACAATTATAAGACAACCAATTAAAAAACTAACATAAATCCGTGCTTGTTCGGCCGGGACTTGAGCATTTACGAGATCTTGCTGCAGAAGGGCAGATAGAGATGATTCTCATATACTCACCGGACCGGCTTAGTCGCAAGTGAGCTTATGTGATAAAAAATTTAAAATAAGGACAATAAATTATGACGTCAGAAAACCAATATTTTGATGTAGATTTTGAGGGATTCTCTCCTATTAATATGCATGGTCTTCTCTATTCGCCATTTGATGAGAAGAAATCTCCTTTAATATTGGCAAACGAAATTGATGAAAAATTAATTTCAAATGTGAAGTTTAATAACCATATAATAAATTATTTGCTTAAATTAAAGGAAGAAGAGCCATTAAAGTTAACTCAAAAAGGAAATCTACCTCGAAAATTCTGCATGGAATTTCTTAAAGATAATTTTACAGAGAATAGTAGCAAAACATATATTGAGAAACATCCAATTATGAAAGAGGAAGATTCATTTTATATTAGGCTTATCAATATCCTGACGGGATTAGCCGGTTTTACAAAAAAAGTTCAGGGGAAAAAATCTTTAACAAAAAAATGCAATAAATTATTAGCTTTTGAATCATCATACCAAATCTATAGGAATATATTTTTAACCTATATACGAAAGTTCAACTGGGGATATTCTGATTTATATCCAGAGGCGTCAATTATTCAAAAGGGTTTTGGGTTTTTAATATTTTTGGTTCAGAAGTATGGAGATAAACCGAAAGAGAGTGAATTTTATTCAAATAAATTTCTTAGAGCCTTCCCAATTACAATCAATGAATTTTCTGACAATCCATATTTCACGGGCAAGGACCAATATAAAAAATGCTATTACATTAGAACATTTGATAGATTTTTATATAGATTCGGTTTAATTGATATAGAAAAGAAAGGAAAATTTCCATCCGAACAACGGTTTATTATGAAAAAGGATTTATTAGATATTTTAATAAAATGGAAATTTTAAAAATAAAAAAGACATATCTGTGCTGGAGGCCTTAAGGGTATGTTGGTTATAGCTGCAAGCGTTGCTGGTATAATAGGTGCAAAAATAAAAAACATGATTATTTGCTCGCCCAGTTTGGAGGGCGTTGGTAATAAAAATTACAATTAAAGGAGAAAGAGTAAAAAATGAAAACTAAAATGACTATGATTTATTGGAAGGGAGAAAAATTTTTGCTTGGGAAGCTTTTGGAGCATCCAGAAATTATGGCCCAGGGAGAAACTCTCCAAGAATTAGAAAAAAATATTAAAGATGCCTATATGATGATGGCTTTGGATGACTTTTTACGAATTCATCATGTTTAATTTTGGAGATATTCAATGAAGACATATTTAGATTGTATCCCCTGTTTTTTCAACCAGGCCCTGCACGCAGCGAGAATTGCCGAGGCAAGTGAAACAGACCAGAAAAAAATATTAATTGAAATAGGTAAAATTTTACCAAAATTTTCATTAAACTGTTCTCCTCCTGAAATAGCAAGAGTTATTTATAAATTGGTAAGAGAGAAAACCCGTTTGGAGGACCCTTTTAAAAATATAAAAATTGAGAGTAATAAAATTGCCTTAGGGATTTATGATAAATTAAAAGAAAAGGTAAGAAATTCAAAGGATGGGTTATTGACTGCCGTGGAATTAGCTATTGCCGGGAATATCATCGATTATGGAGTAAATAACTCTCTGGATATTAATAAGGAAATAGAAAAAATTTTGAATGTTGAAGATAGAAATATCAAAAATAGAAAAAAAGCATCTTTTGCCTATGATAAATTTAAAGGGGCATTAGAACGTGCTGATACTATTCTTTATTTAGCCGACAATGCCGGCGAAACAGTATTTGACAGGATTTTAATTGAAGAAATAAAGACGCTCTATGAAGAAAAACAAATTATCTATGCAGTCAAAGAAAGGCCCATAATTAATGATGCCTTGATTGAAGATGCCGTGGCCTGCGGGATTGATAAAATAGCGGAAGTTGTTTCTTCCGGACTGGATACGCCTGGGACAATTCCTTCCTTATGTTCAAAAAAATTTTTAACTATCTATAATAAAGCTGATATGATTATCAGTAAGGGACAGGGAAATTTTGAGGCCCTTTCTGAAGAAATTGGGCCCATTTTCTTCTTATTTATGGCTAAATGCCATATGGTTGCTAAAGGACTAGATTGTAAGATTGGAGATGTTTTTTTACTTTCTCAAAGCTAATGATTAATTACAGGAGGACAATATATGCCAACATATGGATATGAATGTGAAACATGTGGATACAAATTCGAAAAATTTCAAAAAATGAGTGATCCACCGATTACAAAATGTCCGAAATGTAAAGGTGCTATTAGACGTTTAATGGGGCCAGGCACGGGGGTAATAATTAAAGGCTCCGGCGACAATTCCGCCCATGGCGCTTGTTGCGGCAGAGCTGAGCGCTGTGAAAAGCCCCCATGTTCAGATGATGGAGTATGTAAGAGATAGCGGGACATAGATGGAGGAGGTAATGAAACTTAAAATTCTTTTTAACAGTGAAGGATTAAATGAAGACTTTTCAATAGGTTGGGGTATATCGGTTTTAATAGGTCAGCATATTTTATTCGATACAGGTGAAAATGGAGATTATTTATTCAATAATTTCAAAAAATTCAATATTACTCTTAGCGACCTGGAAGCTATAGTAATCTCCCATGACCATTGGGATCATACAGGGGGGTTATGGAAAATATTACAAGAAAGAAAAGGAATTAAGGTTTATGCTTGTCCTCAATTCAGCCCAAATTTTAAGGAAAAAGTAAAAAATGCAGGGGGCAAGCTTATAGAATTGGATAGCTTTTATGGAATTGAAGAAAATATCTTCATAACAGGAGAAATACCCGGCACATACAACGGCTCCTATATGCCGGAGCAAGCGCTCGTTATAAAATCCGAAAAAGGCATCACCATAATCACAGGATGTGCTCATCCTGGAATTGTTAAGATTTTAAAAAAAGTCTGGGAAAAATTTCCGGAAGAAAAGTTTTATTTAGTCTTCGGAGGATTTCATTTAGCCGGCAAGGATAAAAGAGAAACAGAGATAATTGTTAATAGTTTTAAGGAAATGAATATAGAAAAAGTCGGCCCGACTCACTGCACTGGAAAAGAGCAAGAAGCTCTTTTTGCAAAAGCGTATAAGGATAATTATATTTCAATAAAGGTTGGTCAAACTATCGAAATATAATTGAGGAAGATGGTAATATAGGGCTAAACCCTTGGCTGCTACAGTAAATCATAAAAGGCCCAAAAAGGGTAAAATAAGAATTACTGAAAACTTCAGGGAGTAATTTCAATTTTTTCAGGTCCGGGTAATATTTCGCCAATTATAGCTGCCGGTAAATACTGCTGATCAGATAAAATTTTTAAAAATTGAATGGCCTGATCCTGTGGCAGCGAAATAAGCAAACCACCCGAGGTTTGCGGATCTACTAACAGATCCTGTAATTCCGGAATGATTAATTCGATACCGGTAACAAAATCTTCAATAAATTCTTTATTACGATAAGCCCCGCCGGGAATCAACCCTGTTTGAGCATATTTCAAAGCGCCTTTCAGGAGAGGAACTTGTTGACTATAAATTCGCATCATACACCCGGAGCCGGTCACCATCTCTTTGGCATGTCCCAAAAGACCAAAGCCGGTAACATCAGTACACGCGTGCACCTCAAATTTTTTCATAACCTGGGCGGCCTTCCTATTCAAGCTGCTCATGGATTTGATCATGTCGCGGTTATGTTCCGGTTCAACCATTTGCGCTTTTAAGGCCGTGGCAATAACACCAGTTCCAATGGGTTTAGTAATCACCAGTGCGTCACCTGCCTTAAGGGTATTATTCCGAATTATTTTTTGCGGATGGATAGTGCCGCTTATGGAAAGACCATATTTGATTTCCTCATCCTCAATGCTGTGTCCGCCGATTAAGGGGACTTCAGCTTCTTTCAAGGTCGCCATTCCTCCCTGCAAAATTTCCTTGAGAATTTCAGGGTCAAGACAGCGAATTGGGAAAGCAACAATATTCAGAGCACAGATGGGTGTCCCCCCCATGGCATATACATCGCTTAAGGAATTGCTTGCAGCAATTCTTCCAAAATCATAGGGATCATCTACAATGGGAGGAAAAAAATCAACGGTTTGAATTAAGGCCAATTCCTCAGACATCTTATATACACCTGCATCCTCAGCGCCTCTAAAACCGGCCATTACGTTAGGGTGGTCCATTTGCGGTAAATCAGCCAAAATGTTTTGCAGGTCACCCGGACCTAATTTGGCCGCTCACCCGGCAGCTTTAATCCCTTGGGTTAATTTTATTTTATCTTTTCTGCTCATAATTTAGTTTCATCCTTGTAATTCTTTAATTCGTTGTTGCCCTGCGTATATATTCATTTCTTCGGACCGAAGGAACCCTATCAACGTCATATCAACTGCTCTGCTTATTTTCACCGCCATGGAAGTTGGCGCTGAAATAGAAGCAACAATGGGGAATTGAGCGCGAACCGCTTTTCTCATAAGAGTATAGTTAGTTCGACCGGTCAAACATAAAATTTTATCAGAAAGAACTACACCTTTCAGCAAAGCATATCCGATTGCCTTGTCAAGTGCATTATGCCGAGCAATATCCTCGCAGCAAAATAAATAATTTCCCTGGGCATCAAAAACACACGCTGCATGAGTACCGCCGGTAAGAGTAAAAAGTTTTTGTTTTTGCCTGATTTGCTTTTCTATTCCCTGCAAAATACCAAATGATATCTGAAGCTTGGAATTGATATTTTTCAAATAAGGAAGAATCCGGTTAAGTGTAGTGTTCTCATCATTTGGATTTTTAAGAGAATCCTTTACATCGAGAGCTATTGGCGAACATAATTGAGCCGGCTGATCCAGCCTTAAACTGATAACACCTTCCTTTGGATCGAATGTATCCCATTGAAGATTATTTTTTCTCCACGAATCAGGCAGTATTCCTTCGGTAAAACAAAATCCTAAGGCTAGCTCTTTTTCTTGCCCGGGTGTATACATAAGGGTCGCACATGGAGATTCATTAACACAAATCCGCAGGGGAATTTCTCTGATAATTGGATGCTTGACTGAAAGAAGCTGATTTTTTTTATATTTTATTACATCAGAGATAATATGATTCTTGATTAAAGGTTTTTCATTCATTATTATGAATCTCTTTTATAATTTGGCGTTTCCATTTCATAAGTAAATAGGTCCCTATGGCTACAGTTGAAAAAAAGACGATGGTAATATAAAACCAAACCTTGCTCATAGGATAGACCCTGATCAGAATAAGGATCGAAAAAATGAAAAGTATGGTTCCCATTAAGAATAAAAAAAAGCATGAGAGAATCAGACCGATATTTCTTTTGTTTTGATCATGAATTATGCGCAGGAGAATATCATATGAGGCAAACAAAAGTACCAGCCCTAAGATATATACGCCAAAGGAATAAAAAATAATATCTGAGCACATATGTTACCTTTGATGGCCTCGTAAAAAGTCGATTTTGGCATATTTGTCATTTCGACTGTAGTGAGAAATCTTATATTTTTCAGCATATTATGCAATAAAGATTTCTCACGTTCGTTCGAAATGACACGTTAATGAGACTTTTTACGAATACATCATCTTTAATTAAATTAACAACAGGGTAGGGGGCATATAAATTGTTTTAAAGGGCAATTGGAAAAAGACCTTGCAGTGCCCTTTTTATGGCCATGAATTATTTTATTAATTCATTCAGCCACTATAAAAGAATCAACAAACCCCTTGTTTTTAAGCTTCCCTAAATTTTTCTTTAACAAATCCAGTTGAGTATACGGCCCGATCCGAACCCTATAAACCTCTTGATCTCCAAGTTTTTGATATTTAGTGAAATGAGTAGAGTATTGGGAAGAAAGTTTCTGGTTCATACGCTTTGCATTTTCGTAATTACTGAAAGCTCCGACCTGTATAAAATATTTAGATGATTTTCGGTGTTTTGGCAGTTGAACTACCTCCAGTTTTATTGGCGCTATACCATCTTCAACTATGTCAAGCTCACGAGCCGCCATATAAGATAAATCAATGATTCTGCCTTTGATAAAAGGTCCCCGATCATTAACCCTCACCACAAGCGATCTTTGATTTTTGAGATTGGTAACCTTTACATGAGTGCCTAATGGGAGATATTTATGAGCAGCCGTGCATTTATACATATCGTAAATTTCGCCATTTGCAGTTTTTCGCCCATGAAAATCCTTACCATACCAAGAAGCTATTCCCTTTTCAGTATAATGGAGAGGAAAAGGATGATTCTTTTTTAACCGGGAAGATGAGTGACCGCAAGAAGTTAAATACGTAATAAAAAATAATAGAAGCAGATGATACCGACGATTGGTAATACTTGACCGAATAATCATCTTTAGTTTTTATCATTTTTATTGTTTTAAAATCAAGTAAAAAATAAATAGCTCCCTGTAACATAATTCATTAGGCTTTGCCTGGCATCTCATAAATATAATCTCTTTTGGCAAAATTTTTAGCAGGACTAAGATCCTGTGCTACATAAATAAAAAGCCATGTGTTTCATAAAAAAACATTGTTCTATACTTTTCAAAACACTGTTTTATCTTAATTGAAACACTAATAAACCGGTAAGGGCTAATGCTCTGCATGTACTCTATATAATCTGCATAATTTATTAAATATAAAAAAATGCTTCAATAAAGTCCGTGGATAATTAAACAAAAGGGGAGAATAGATTAGTTTGATGTTTGGGGTTAGGTACGAAGAAAAATCCCTCTGGGAGTAAGGACCTTTCTTCGTACCAAAGTAAAAATTACTGGGGATTAATAATTCACCTATAATGCTGGGGTATTGCATTATAGACGTTTTAAACTCGCAGATTAATTTAAAAGTGCTTGTGAACGAAGAAACTCAATATCGTTTATTAACCCATCGATAATTTCAAGGGTCTCTTTTTTATCAGCCATTTGCTTGAGTAAATCACAATAATGCATAATGGACTCACCCATTTTTTCTTTTTCAGACTTATTGGAAAAGGGAATGATCTTGCCGGTAATATGCTGAAATTTTGCCCGTAATCCCCTTTTGTCTTTTAAGGTGGATTCAATTCCTTCCATGGTTTTAACAACTTCTAGAGATTTATTGATATTTTTATTTCCATTCATGGATCTTATCTCTCGAATCACTTGCATTAATTGAAAAATATCTTCCAAAATTTTTCTATCCGGCCCAAAGTATCTACGTGCAGTTTCTATGATATTGCTTAACCGATCTTTTTCTTCCTTCTTTCCTACTATAGATACCAGATAATAAATTTGATCAAGATCTTTTTCTTCAACTTCCATCCGAAAATCTAAAATTGCAGAAGCACGAAGTAAATCCTGGATCTTAACACTTGTACGGTCGCTGATGGTATAATTAGCTTGATTCGGGTCTTGCGCTCTTGTCTCTTCAATATATCTGCGCAGGATATAATTCTTTAAGAAAATTATATATTCCGGAATTTTTAAGGTCTGGCTTTTAACGACTTTTCGCAAAATGAGGAAATCATTCAGATCAATTTTGTGCTCAGGAGAAGTTGCTGTACCATAGTTTTGTTGATATATTCGATCGATAGCTAATTGGGTATATAAATTCTTATTCTCAGGAATATAACTTTTATAAAGAAAGCGGTCTAATACTGCTTCCAGCATCTCTGTGGCACGTAAATAATTAGTAGCCCCAATAACGCTGTTGAGTGTTGATTTTAATTGTTGTTGGCCATTGACAAGTCTTTTTTCATTAAGCAATGAAAGCAAAGAACGTAAAAGCATGTCATTAGCATCAAAAATTTCATCAAGAAAGGCAAAATCGGCTAGGACAATGGATCCTTCAACATTGTGGATCATTCTCCCTTTTTTCATCTCGTCAATATCATAAGCTCCAAACAAATTGTCAGGCATTGTATCCTTGGTTAATTGCTTTTCAAAAACGTTGGCGTTTTTGAAACAGCAAAAAATTTGTCTGGCTAATAAACTTTTAGCCATACCTGTTCGGCTTAAAAGCAATTGATGCTCTCCTGTTAATAAAGCATAAAAAGCTTGCCGAACCATTTCTTCTCTGTCAACGACCTGTCGATTGACATATTTGATGTTCTCTTTTATCTGCTTGACACATTCAAAGAGTTCAGTCGAAGATGATTCCTCTTTTACGTCTATATCATAATCTAAAGCTAAATCATTTTCTATTAATTCAAGTCCTGTTTCCATTTTTCCTCTTTTTTTTAGTTATATATTACGTTTCGTAATAGTTTTAAACACTCTATTTTTAATGTCGTTACTTCCTCTCTATTTAATGACTGCAATATATATGCCATAAATTAATGAATATATATGATGTTATATTTTACGAAGAAATATCAATTTTATCAAAAAGTTATAGGGTGCGGTGAGAATAAAATGGTTATGATTTAAAAAAAGCTGAATGGTTTTTATGCGATAAAAATAGGGTAAAAAAAAAGGATATTTTATTTAATTGTTTGATTTAAAAGAGGAAAAAATATTTTTGTATTTATACTAATAAATCGTAAAAATGCGAAAAAAAAATTAGCTTTTAACGATTTTGTCACGACAATGATCACGAAAATTATTTACTCCAATAAAAAATTCTCGCATCATAATTACCCAGTAATAGAGCCCCTTTGAAGTGAGAAGAATAGAATCTGTGCGGGTTTGAATGGCTCCAACAAATTCAAAAAATAAAATTTCCATCCATAAATATCGATTAAAATTCCCTTGAAATTTTTTTTCAAGGTTTTCCAAATTCAAACGGCCGCTGAAAAGTTTCATGAGAAAATCGTATCGCATTTGCTCTTTTATAGAAAAATTTTTTTTAGACATAAGCGGTAGCTTCCCGCCTTGAAGTTCTTTAATATATTGCCCAAGGAAAAAAGTATTCGCATAGATACATCCATCCAGATATCCAAAAGATCCACTGCCGACCCCTATATATTCATCATAATTTATAATATATTCATCAACCATACCTTTATTTCTGGAAAAACACCAAGCAGTAGCGGGAAAAAATTGATCCGATAATTTTTCAAGTATCTTAAAATATAAAATTTTTTCTTGCTTATAATCCACTTTCCCCCATTTTTGTGTGAGACTTTTCCGGGTGGAGGTCGAAACCATCAAGGGATAAAAGGTGACTTGATCAATGTTAAGTTCCAACAGGATATCCAGATCATTCTCGATCATATCTATGGTTTGTTGAGGAAAATTGAAAATCATATCCACGTTTAAGGTATCAAAATTTCCTTTGGCTGAAAGAAGTTTATTTTGAATCTCCCATCCACTGCCATATTTTTCATATCGATCTACAGAACGTAAAATGGAATCGTCAAAACTTTGTATGCCAACAGAAAGCCGGTTTATACCCATGGTTTTTAATTGGTTAAGTTTCTCTTTGGTTAAATGATCAGGATTAGTTTCTATAGAAACTTCCTGCACTGAATAGAGGTTACGAATCAAAGTCAGCGTTTGATCCAGCTCATCCATTAATATAGTGGGTGTCCCGCCTCCAATATAGACTCCGGTACAGTCGTAACCTTTTTGGCGATAAATTTTGAGTTCTTCTCGAAGTGCTTTAAAATAATTTCTCGCTAAAAATTCCTCGAATGGATATCGGTTAAATGAACAATAGGGGCAAAGTTTTTCGCAAAAAGGGATATGGACATAGAGGAGATATTTTTTATCCCTGGTATTATCCGGCATGGTAACCTGTTTATTTGTTTGGAAACGAAGGTACTGGTTATTTTTTCGTTTCATAAACCAGGTAATAAGGTTTTCTACCCACATATGAAGAATTGCTCCTTTAAATTACAAATTACGAATTAATGAAATGAATCATTCAGCCCCATATACTGCACCACTGAGGAACATGGAACATCAAGGGATGATACAATACAATAGAGGGACATAAAAAATTATTTCTTTTCTTAGTGTTCTTTGTGTCTTCGTGGTGAAAATATTATTGCTGATTTATAAATCAGCCTATGGGGTCCAAACTTGTTATCTATTAAGTGTTAAGTGTTAAGTGTTAAGTATTAAGTATTAAGTATTAAGTATTAAGGAATTATGCCCTTAGGCCCTTGTTTTAGTCTTATTTGCATTTGATCAAGAAATCTTCTCGCTTGAGTAAATCCGGGCTTAATACGAAGAGCTTGTTGACATTCTAACACTGCCTGGTCTAAAGCTCCAGTAGTTTTGTAAACTATTGCCAGATTAAAATGAGCTTCAGCATATTCGGGTCGATATTGAATCGCTTCTTTATATTCATGAATAGCTTCCATAAACATTCTTGATTTCATAAAGGCAATGCCCAGATTAAAATGAGCGTCCGCATGATCTGATTTTAATTCAAGCAGAGCCTTATTTTCTCGAATGGCTCCTTCAAGATCTCCCTGTCTTAAATAAGCTGCTCCGAGATTAAGAAGGGCCTGAATATTGGCCGGTTCTTGAAAAAGAGCTGTTTGAAAATGTTGAATAGCCGTTTGAAAGTAACCTCTGTGAAAATAGACTAATCCCAGATTCAGGTATCCCTCTATCCCCTCGGGTTTAACTTGGGTGGCAGTGAGAAAGGTTTGAATGGCTTGCTCAAACATGCCTTTTTGATTAAACCTTGCGGCAATATTTAATAAAAGATAATAATAGGTATCTTTGATTCTTAGATTCCAGGGCGCTATGAAATATGCTTCTCGTAAATGTCTTATTCTGTCTTCGGGCATATTTTTTAAAAAATACATTTCACTAAGAGCATAGATCTTTTGCGCTTCAAAAATTTTAGCCAAGGATTCCGGACTATCTGTCTTATGAGAAAAATCGATGCCTAAAGAAGAAAAATTTACTCCCCGCAAAGCATTAAAAGCTTCTAATTGTTCGTCCATAGTTTCTTGATATAATGATTTTGGCGCTTGAAAGGCTAAAAAAGAATTATCATCTGTATGCGGGATTGCTCCTTTTGCATATAGGCTCACTCCCTCTTCATTCATAATAAAATGAGCTATCAAGTCCTCTGGAGAAGCTATACCAAGAGTTTTTAGCTCTGATTGTAATTCTTGAGCAGCCATTTTTTGTTGAAGAAGGTGATAATCTATTTTTATTTCATCCTTACTTCCCAGCAAAAGATAATTTACAGCAGGTTTTGTTTCCCAGATAGTCATTCGAGGGAAAACCCGATGAAACGCTTCGACTACGCCCCGGACATTATTCAACGGCAGATTATAAACCTGTAACCAGACACAACAAAGACCATTTTCCTTTAATCGAGCTCGGCAGCGTTGAAAAAATTCAAGGGTAAGTAAATCCGACATGCCGGCGGCCCAAGGATTAGAGGGATGAGAAATAATAGCATCATATTTTTGACGTGACAAGGTAAGATGTTCTCTTCCATCCCCGACAATAAGCCGAACTCTGGGATCATTAAGTACATGATCATTAGGGTTGGTAAAATAATGGGATGCTTCGATCACAGCGGGAGAAATTTCCAGACAATCAAGGCGCTTAATTGGATATCTTTTGACAGCATCTAAGCTCATTCCTGTCCCAAGGCCCAATACCATTACCTCTTGTGGATTGGGGTGGAGGAGAAGAGGAATATGGGCTATGAGCTTCTGGATTAAAATATCATTTTTAGAAGAAGCATCATTTTTGCCGTTCATTTGTAATAAAAACTCACCTGTTCTGTCTTTTTTTACAGAGACCGTGGTATTCATTCCTTCCTTATAAAAAAGTAGATTTCCTTGCCCTTCAATTGTCTCACGTAAGTTTTGACCGGTTTTGTTTCTTACCTGAGCATAAAGGCCGGCAAAAATATAACTTCCACTTGACATCAACGTCTTATTCCAGGCCGGCTGCAGATAAGCAAATATCAGTGTGCAGCATATGATAAGTGGTATAGCTACAGATTTTTTAATCCTTGATAAGGAAAAAGAAAAAAGGAGAGCACCTGATCCAATAAAAATATTTATTACTACTGCAACCAGTATAGTTTTTTGAATACCTATTTTTGGTATAAGAATTAACCCGGCAGCCAAAATGCCCAAAACAGCCCCCAAACCATTGGCCATATAAACAGAGCCGATTGAATGACCTACTCGCTTTATGTTTGTTAGATAAATTTTACTTAATAGGGGGAAAACAGCACCTATCATGCTCGAGGGAATAAATATAAGAAGAAATAAGCCCAAAAATTCTACTGCCTGCAAAAGAGCAAAATTTCTAGAAAAAAGATTAATAAGTGGGACCATTAAGATAGGCAGTTTTTCAAATAAGGGGGTTAAGCAAAGCGAGGCACCGCCAATCGCGATTTCAAGTAAGGCAAAGATTAACAGTAAATCTTTCTTTTTATCAAGACTGCGGGTAAAGATAAGGCTTCCGAAGGCCAATCCGCCAATGAAGGCAGCCAGCACTAAACTGAAGGCATATACTGAAGAGCCGATCAATAAGTTGGCTACTCGGGTCCAGGTAAGTTCGTATACCATAGCTGCAGCGCCTGAAAGAGCCATAGCCAATAAAATAATCCATGGAAAATCTCGGAATAGTCGGAATAAGATTTCGCTTGGGGGAATTTTTGTCTTCTCAGCCGAACAGATTGGCTCTTCAATTCCTTTGGCCAACAAAAAAGTCCAGGCACAGATGAGGAATTCTATTAAAACAGCCAGATAAATTGTTTTATTCAGGCCCCATTTTGGAATAAAATAAAAACCGGTCGCTAAAGAACCAACCATTGATCCCAAAAGATTCAAACCATATAATTTACCCAAGTGATTGCTCACATGATCGAATTTAAAAATAAAAAATTTGCTCAGGACCGGAAGCATAGCTCCGAGAAGGACCGCTGGAATAATGAGAATGCCAAAACAGACCAAAATTCGGACTGTGGCCATAACGAGCTGATTAATTTGAGCATCTTGATAAACATATTGAAGTAAGGGTATGGTTGATTTGAGCAAAAAAGGAAAAATCAGAGCATAGAGTCCGACCAATCCTTCTAAAATTCCATAGAGACGTAGAGGATTGAAATGGTTATCTACTATTTTGCCTCCCATATAGCCGCCAATAGCCAGTCCTCCCATAATAGCCGAAAGAACGGCAACAACAGCATACATGGAGTTGCCGAGAATTAAACTAATCAGATGAGTCCAAACGATTTCATAAAGAAGACCGCAAAATCCGGAAAAGAAAAAAAAGGATAAAACCAGGTTAGCAGTCTTTGAATTTTTTTTCACTAAAATGTATCCACGTTTAATCTTATGTTAGACAGGATTAACAGGATTTATCAGGATATTTTTTTCTGTCCGTCCTCCTGCACATCTCACTGCATAGAATAACCAAAAAGTAAAGCACCCTTCCTGATGGAAAAAAGACAATCAAATAAATGTTAAATGCACTGTGCAATCAATGTAAATATAAAAGGAATTTACTTAACTGTCAAGAAATCATAGCCCACAAAAATAATTCTAATTTTGGCATTTTTATGTAGTGCAGGGCTTTAGCCCTGCCAAAATAAATTGGTTTCAGCGAGGATTAGGGCTAAAGCACTGCACTAAAGTAAGGTTTTAAAGCAAAAAATTTAAAAACGAGAATTGCTGAGCAGGCAATTCTCTTTTTGATTTGTATCTTTGTTATGGTTGACAAAATGTTCGCTGAAGCATTTAGGGAGGCTTTTATATTTTTTCTTCTGAATTCCACACTTTAGAAAGCCGATAAATTATATAAATAATAGTAATAATGCTGAATAAAGGATTCTGTAACCAATGTCAACCCCGAATTTTGATATATTACAACTTATTGATACTCTCAGTGAGGGAGTTGTTGTCATTAACCCTCGACTGGAGATTGTTCTGTGGAATCAATGGATGACAGAACATAGCAAGATAGATAAAAATGAGGCCTTGGGTAAGAATATTACCGATTTATTCCCGGAGCTCAATATCAGAGAATTTCCCTGGAAAGTGCAGCAAGTATTTAAACTTGGGCGCTTTTGTTTTTTCCCTCAAGAACATTATAAATATCTTTTTTATTTTCCTACCCAGCACTCCATAGCCAATACCAAAGAAATGAGACAAAATTGTTTTATATCTCCTCTTAAAGATCAAAATGGCGTTGTTAATTATGTTGCAATTTCAGTTTGTGACGTAACTGATACTGTTATTTATCAACAGCAACTTATCGAAGCAAAAAAATCCTATAAAAAATTAAGTCTAATGGACGAATTGACAGGTGTATATAATCGTCGGTATTTGTGGAATAGACTTCAGGAAGAACTTGCTCGATATCTTCGAACCAAACATTCATTCTCTTTTCTTTTAATAGACATAGATCATTTCAAATCTATTAATGATGAATACGGCCATTTGGCTGGAGATTATGTCCTCAAAATGTTGTGTCAATTTATTTCTTTGGTTTTGCGAAGGTATGACATTATTGGAAAATATGGTGATGAAAAATTTGGTGTTATTTTGCCGAATACCGATCTGAGTTTATCTATCCCAATAGCCGAGAGATTACGAGAACATATAAAAAACTACGATTTTACCTTTCAACAAAAACAAATACCTGTAACTATCAGTATCGGAGTGACCGAAACAAATCAATCAATATCGAATATCGAAAACCTCCTCAGCCGTGCTGATGAATCTTTATCCAGGGCAAAAGAAAAAGGGAAAAATCAAGTTTGTTATTCAAAGTGAAATTACCCTCCTTTCCTTCGCTTCCCTTCACAAAAATAAACTTTCTGACAAAATAGAGTAAAGAATATTTTGTCAATTAAAATCTATAATGAAAAACCCTCCTTGTTAATTTGGGATTATCATGACATACCTAGCCGCACTTGTGAAGATGCGGTTAATTAAGCGCATACGATAAAAATGCGTTTCTTTGTAAAGAATAATTTCATTATTGACGATAAATTATAGAATAATCCTACTTCATTCACTATATATTTTATTCTATTCAATTATAATGAGGAGGGTAAAATGGAATTGTTTAGCAAACATTTTAAACACCAACAAAAAATTCCTGACATTTACACTCGTGATGGCAAAAATATCTCTCCTGCTCTTTACTGGTCAGACATACCGGAAGGAACATCAAGTTTTGCACTCTCAGTAATTGATCCCGATGCTCCGGGAGGAAATTTTATTCATTGGCTAGTATATAATATTCCTAAAAAGATTTCCAGCATACCGGAAGGGGGGCCTTTACCGGAAAATAGCAAAGAATTAACAAATGATTTTGGAAGACGAACATATGGGGGACCCTGTCCGCCATCTGGGACCCACCGCTATTTTTTTACTCTGTATGCCTTAAAAACTAAAGAATTAAAAAATATCACCCGAAATAATTTTTTAAAGGAGGTTCAAAAATATTCATTGACCTATACAGAGCTAATAGCTCTCTATTCAAAAGAAAAAAAACAGTAGCCTCTAGCCATTTATAGTCATTTGGGGTCAGTCATTTGGGGTCAAATCTTTATTCTTGACAATTTTTGTCAAGAATAAAGATTTGACCCCATAGATTCGTGCGCTTGGTGGCATGTTGCCGGCGAAAAAAAAATTGTAATTTTTTAAGGGAGAAGTGTTTTTTTCTTGACAAAACCTTTAATGGGTGATCCCACATTGACCTAAAAATTTGAGTTTATCAGGTTCAATTAAATAGGGATGAATAAAGGAGCGGCCGCTGGGAAGCCGCATGGCCGGGGTCTTGAATTATAAATTTTAGGGAAGTTAATAGATAACGATTTCTTTGTTTTTAGGACTATTTTCTCTTATTAGAAAATTTATCGTATTGTTACTAGAGTACCATTCAGATTTCTTAAAGGTGAAATTGGGTTTTTGGGAATCGAAAAGGGGTTTATATTCTCCACGATGAAAAATATCCCAGGCCATAAATTCTACTAAAACTAATTTTTCTGCCTCCGGGATACAGGGGTTTTCAAGCTCTAATTCCTCATATAAGGCATTAACTAATTCATTAACTGACATCTCTTGATACTCTAAATTATTCACTGGTTTTTACCCTCCTCTTAGCCATTCTTAAACTAAGAGAAGCATTTTTTATGCCAAATTATTTTCTTTATATTTTACCAGTAAAAATAATATATAAATCAATAGGTTTCGTGGATTTTGTGTAAAAATATAATCAAAAATGAGAATAAAAATTTAATAAAACATTCACCAATTTAGTGCTTATATCGATCCTGGTTCGCTTTACTTACAGGCACAAAGTACACGTACTAACAAAACACCCATACTGTTTATGTGAGGAAGGGTTTTGTAGTATCTCGGCTGATGATCCCTCAGGCTGCTGTGATACCACATATTTTAATGAATTTGTATTGTAACTGAAATACGTAATATGTATTTTATCTGAAGAATCTAAAACAAGAGAAATAGATCCATCAATATATTCATTTCCATTTACCAATTTATTTTGCCAGGACTTAGCACCCTTAAAGGCATACATCAATGCATGGGCAGACCAATTATAATAACTAATATGTGGCTTCCCACTTTTATCTAAGGCAATTGCCGTAGAACCGCCAACGTTTTCAGAGTTATCCACTGTCTCAATAATCCAAGTGTTTTGGTTCTGACAAGCATACTTTAGGCTCCGGTTAGTCCAATCACAGTAACTAATATGAGGGCATTCATTTTGGTCTATGCTCAAGGCAGGCCAATCACCAACATCACCATCACAATCTAAACTCTCTTTGGTCCATTCGGCCCCCTTTCGACAAGCATATTTAAGATCACGATTAAACCAGTCAAAGTAAGCTATATGAACACATCCTTGTGAATCTAAGGCAAGAGAACTGACAATGCCCACATCTTCAGAATCATCAACAACTTCAATGAGACATTCATTTTCTGTATACAGGGCATAGTTTAAATTCCCCATAGAGCAATCATAATAACTTATATGTACATTTCCCTTTAAATCAAGGGCCATCGAAATAGAGGTGCCTACATATTTTGAATCATCGATTATCTTTACAATCCATTTTTCCCCATTAAAATGAGTATAGGTAAGACAGCCATCTGCACGGTAACAGATATGGGGCCGATCTGAAGTATCCAAAGCAAGAGCTGCAAATCCTTTCACTTCACTGGTATTTTCCAAAATTTCCAACAACCAGGCTGAACCGGTTTGTACATTCAATGAATGAAGATAATGGAGATTGTTTTTGCCATAGGCTAAGTGCAAATGCCCCTGCTTATCTATATCAAGGGTATGAATAGGAAACCAATAAGTGAAGTGATCCAAATTCTGGATGGTAAAAATTTCCCAGCCGGCAAAAGATAATGAAGTGATAAGAGAAAGGAGGAAAAAAATAACCACTACCAAAGATTTACTATAACGCACTATCTCAACTCCTCATCAGCCCCCCTCTCTTATTCTATGGCCAAAATACTTTAGTCTTTTGAACAGATAAACATTATTATTTAGTTCTCTATAAATTATAGCAGATTGGTAAAAAAAACTTCAAGTTGAGAATAAAAACCAAATCTATTAATGACTCCGTTGATTTACTTTGATTTTATAAAATTACCAAAATTGTAGTTTAATAAAAACAAAATGTTACAAGTGCTCTTTTCGCAAAAAAACACTCAACTTTGACTAAATCAACAAATACATTAATTCGCATTTTGAAAAAATAAAAGGTGATGCAATCGTAAAAATTAGAATCATCTGGAAAATATTTTGCAGTTATTAATAATTTTAGCTATAATATAAAAGACTGCATAAAATATTTATAGAATCACATCCAAAAATGGCAAAATAAAAACCCCAGCAACCCAATGTAAAAATATGGCGAAAACTATGTGTGGGAGTGAACAAAAACAAAGAGCGCTCTATGATGGTATCCCTATTCCTGTTTATACCTGGCAAAGGGTTGGTGAAGACTTTGTCTTAAAAGATTATAATGATACTGCCAAGAAGTTTACCAATAATAAGGTCGCTGATTTAATAGGGAAAACAGCTACAGAATTGTATAGAGATAGACCTGAAGTATTGGAAAATTTTCAAAGGTGCTTCACTGAAAAAACTAACATAAAACAAGAAGGATTATTTTATTTAAGAACTCGAGGTGAAACAAAATATTTTGAAATTAGTTATGTTTTTATGCCCCCTGATATGGTTTTAGTTTTTACTGATGACATAAACAAGCGCAAAAGAGCAGAGAAAGAATTATCCGCAAGTGAAAAGAAATATCGCTTATTAGTTGAACAAATACCTGCCATCACATACACTTCCGCCATTGATGCGGCCAGCACCACTTTATATGTCAGCCCTCAGATAAAAGATTTAATAGGTTACACTCAGGAAGAATATATGAAAGATCCTGATATATGGCGTGAAAGACTTCACCCAAAAGATCGAAAACGTGTATTGGCTGAAGTGATGCGCTGTCAAGCAAGATTTAAGCCTTTCAAGTCGGAATACCGCATGATTACACGAGATGGGAAGGTGAAATGGTTTCGAGATGAAGCCGTAGTTGTCAAAAACGATAAAGGCCAACCTCTTTTTCTTCAGGGTATTATGTTTGACATTACCAAACGAAAGCACATGGAAAATAGGCTCAAGGAATCAGAAGAAAAGTACTCAACTTTAGTAGAACAGGCCCAGGATTTTGTGGGTATTATACAAAATGGAGTTTGGAAGTTCCTTAATAAGGCAGTTTTTCAAATTACAGGTTATACTGAAAAAGAATTACTCGGCAACTTTTTTTTAGATATCATCTGGGTTTTCGATATAAGGCCTAAAATGAAATTGTCGCTACTCTTAACTACTTGTAAATAAAGGTATTTTAAAGGGTAGTTCGATATAAAAGGTTTTTTAGAACTCGGTCTAAGTCTTTGATAGTATTGAAAAATCTGAG
>DAOURK010000150.1 GCA_030625085.1 Pseudomonadota bacterium | reverse complement strand
CACAAGAGCCTGATTGAAATTATATCTTATGTTGGATAAAGAATGCGATGTGATTCTATAGGGTGGGTTTGTTTATTTTCGCTAAAGGTGGGTTATCTCCAAATCAACAAGGGGGGTTACGTCCCAGTCGGCCGTGACGCCCTAAATACTAAAACCACCATCAACACTAATCCTCATGGTTCTGAATGACAATCGAATCAGCCAAAAAAAAAGCCCCTCAGAAGTAGTACCCACCTTTTATCATTTCGATATAGAAAATTATTTATTTTATCCTCTTTCTTCCACAATCCTCTTTTATGTTCCCTTGCCTCCCGTTCCGCCTCTCTGAATTCATCAGCATATTTGCCATCGCCACAGTCTGGGCTATTTGGGATTTTTTTTGGGGATGTTTCTGGGTAAAATTGGTTCACTTCCACCCATTGTTCCTCTAAGGGAACCCTCGGTGTTCCTTTTTATTTTTTTGGTATCGCCTTTAATATTTCTCCCAACCTTGCCACAACTTCCAATCTATCCTCAAAAGAAAGATACTTAATCTCAAATTTAATATTACCAAATTTTGGAATTGTAATTTATATAAAAAAAAATTCTAATTATAGCTGGCATTTTGCTTAACGGTTAAATAAGGGGGAAAGGGAGGTATTATGAAAAAAGGTCTTTATATCTCTGTGGTTATAGTAGCGTTATTTAGTTTTATAATCGTTCCTATTGCTTCGGCAAAAGGCGGGGAACCAATACATTTTCCTGTTTATGATAGTGCGGGTGCCGAGGTGGATAGAGTGGAATACTTCAACCTAGAGACGGCTATGTTTGGATTGTGGCGAATGCTTTTAATATGCCGTCAGAGTGTGATTGCCGGTTAAATCTATGTGTAAATTGTTCAGTTTTAGAGCGACTTTGTATACTTACAGATATTGTTAATACATCAACTCATGGCGGAACCTGGCATTACCTGGGCATACTAAATTTTGTTCCTTAAATTAATGATGTGTGTGGCGAAATCGAGTGCATTTGTGTTATTCCTGACCCATAATAATTAACGAGTAACATATTATTCTGATTTTAAAATCTAATATTAAGCCAAATGCCCGTAAATACTTTTTATAATCTCCCCATAATCTTGGCACAGGCCAAAAGCGCCGAGCAAAAGACTTTAGACTTTAGGATTCTTGCTCTTCAAATGGCTGCAAAAAGATCAGGATTTCTCATGAAGAAATCTAATTTTTTACTGTGCTCCTGGCAACTCCGGTAAGTAAGGTCATAACAATGCCTACACCCAAAATATTTACCTCCTGAAGGAAGGTATAATTTTCCTACTCTCCTTCCACAAAATCTACAAATGAACCAATACCGCATTACATTGAAATTACAGGGAGTAGTCGTCATATTAACTTTATATAATAAATTTTCCCCTTCAGCAGTACCTTTATTGATTTGAGTATAAAAGAGCAACATAAAATTTTTTTTAATGCCTTTTTCATCTACATGCACAGCAACCCCTATGCTGTCAATTTTACCATAAGAATCCTTCCAGCTAAAAGAGCCCCTTTTAAAACCGTTTAGCCAGCCCCCGCGAAAGCCTAAATACTGATAGACAGGCATTCTTCAACCGTGGTTTTACCATATCCCGGCCATCTTCCCATAAGATATTATTTCTCCAAAATTACCTAAATCATTAAGTCTAATCAAGTATGATTTATTTCCTTAAATCTTTTTTATTAATAAGGATTTTTATTCTAGGTTTACGGAGATTAATAAAAGCTATTTTCTTTGCTGATCGTACTGAATATCCAGCCAATCTTGCAGCCTTAGCACCCACTCCATATTCAACATAATATTTAATAAATAACTGTTGTTTCCGGGTCAATTTCTTCTGGCCCTTATTCGGTTATGGATTCTCTAAAATATAATTCTTCCGGCATAACTCCGGTCCTTGTTTGTATAATACATACAATCGGCTTAAAGCCGCCTTGAAGTCCTCAAGAGTAGCCCTATTCGAAAAGCATCGATTCCAGACAGCGCCTAAGTTATTTAATGCCTGGTCGATTTGCTGCAAGAGATCATCCGGAATATCCCCGGTAAATAAAGAAATGGTTTTATTTACCGATTCTATGTAATGATTCAGAAGCTCCAATTCAAAACTATTCATAGCAAAATCAGCCTTAATTTTTGTCCGATGTTTTCCCTTTAACCTTATGAAAAATAAACCATAAATACTAATTAAGTTTAAACCTCGTTAAAGCGAAGTTTACACTTATAAGGTAATTCAATTAATATTTTGACACTCACCCCCATCCAGCAAAACTCCCTTAACTTTATCTAATTCTGGGGGCATTTTTGGGGCCTGTTCAATTATTTGTATAACTGTCTGATTTATATAGCAATAATTTTAAAAATCTACTATTTACAATATTATTAGTCTATGTTATTATTTTTAAAGGCAAAAATAGGGGTTTATGATATTACGATCAGAAAAATTATAAAGGGGTGAAAAAATATGATTCAGCTTCCGGTAAAGACAAACCAGCGAATTGAAATGATTGATATTACTTCCCTGGTTCAAAGAATTGTAAGTCAACAAAAAATCAAAGATGGTATCTGCTCTGTATTTGTTCCTCATACCACTGCTGGTGTAACCATTAATGAAAATGCAGACCCTGATGTAGCGCGGGATATAATAATGGAACTTGGTAAAATAGTTCCTTGTTCAAGTGATTATAGGCACAGGGAAGGAAACTCAGACGCTCATATTAAAGCCTCTTTGTTCGGCGCCTCTGAAAATATATTTATTGAGAATGGAAAATTGGTTTTAGGGACTTGGCAATCTCTTTATTTTTGCGAATTTGACGGCCCCAGGACAAGAAAAATTTTAGTTAAAATTCTGAACGAGTCAGCGCCGACCGAATGAATCCTTTATTGTTAATAAAATCAAGTAACAATATATCTTCCACACTTTTGGCAAACAAAAATATCATTATTATTTTTTTGAATAATCGACGCCAATGAAGTAGACAACTTAATCATACAGCCTTGGCAAACTCCATTTTCAATCTTAAAAACACCGGCCCCAAATTTTTCATATAATCGATCAAATCTGGCCAAAATAGAAGGATCTAATTCCTCGCGTATAAATTTCATCTCCTTTTCGATTTTAGCTAATTTTCTTTTGCCTAGGTCCTTTTTCTTGTCATCCAGGAGAGTCTGAAGCTTTAATAGTAATTTAGCCCCCTGAATGTGGCCGGATTCAGAAGAAATCTCTAATCTGATTGGGAAAAGGATTTGCGCTATTTGGTCATAGGTATTGACAGCCAAAAGAAATTCTTTCACCTGTGGGTTATCTAATAAATATTTGGCTACTCCACCAAAAAGGTGATTAAAGAGACCGGGTACCTGAGGTTTCCAGATAATCAATAAAATAACATGAACCGGTTTGCCGTCAATAGACTCAAAATCGATACCTTCTTTAGCCATGCCGAGACACATGATTGGTCCTTTTTCAATCTTGATCCTGGCATGAGGAAAAGCAAAACCATTTCCCACCCCCGTTGAAGATATGTTTTCTCTATTTAATACTCTGCCGAGAATATCCTCCTTGCCTTCTATTTGATAAAATTCACGGACATGAGCAACCATTTCCTTCAAAACCGACTCTTTATCTTTATTTTTAAGATCAAAGATTACCATTTCAGGCTTGATTAATTCAATGAGCCTGGTATTGGTTAAAAATAATTGCTCTATATTCATAAAAAAAGCACCAATGATCTCTGATTATTTTCCAATTTTTCTTTCAAAATTAGTTAACTCCCTATAAATATATCATACCTCAGATGTGATATCAAACTATTTGAACCAGATTAAACAGACAAAAAAAATCCCCTAAAAAAAGGGAATTTTAAAAATTACTATTTCACGTTTAGAAAAACAAGGCACTAAAGCAAAGAATCAGGAAGGGCAGTAGAGGAATAATCAAAAAGATTAGGGAATAATTGATTGTATAGGCTAGCCATCCCCAAATCCTTTAAATTACCTCCTCTTTTCTTTATTCAAAAAAATAATCTCATCCCGACAACATCTATCTATCTGATATAATTGACTATTTTTTAGGCTTTACCCTTCAGACGCTGAAGGCGGGACTAACTCATTAACCTTACGCATTAATCGAGATTTTTTTCTGGCTGCATTATTTTTATGGATAATCCCCTTAGTTACCGCTTTATCGATAATAGGGGTAGCACCTTTTAAATCAGATTGAGCCTGTTCGAATTTATTATTCATAATAGCAGTATCAACTTTTTTAATAGCGGTACGCAAATTAGTCCGTATACTACGGTTTCTTAAATTTGTTACTTTATTCTGTCTAATTCTCTTTTTTATGGATAAATTTTGTGGCATTCTTTACTCCTATTCGTTAAAATAACAATATATTTCCGTCCAGTTTTCAAAATTAAAAATTTAATAGTTGATTATATCAATAAATTTAGCTAATCACAACTTCATTTTTCGTTAAAATATGAAAATCCCTTAATGAAAAAATTATAAACCGAAAAACAATTACCATAAAATAATGCCGGATCTATTGAAAAAATCAAAAAAACAATCTCAAACGACAAATAAAAATCTTCTCTTTTCAGCGGGAATCATCAGCGGCGCCACATTGTGCAGCAGACTTCTCGGATTCTTAAGAGACATGATTATTGCTCAGATGTTTGGCGCTAAAATGGTTGCTGACGCTTTTTTTGTTGCCTTTCGCCTTCCAAACCTGCTCCGCAAACTCATGGGAGAAGGGGCCTTAAGCTCGTCTTTTATTCCTGTTTTTACTGAATACCTTCATAAAAAAACAAAAAAGGAAGCCTGGGAGCTGGCTAGCAACGTAATCAGTTTGGTAATAATTCTTTTGATAGCTATAGTGATTTTTTCCATTATTCTGGCTCCCTTGATTGTCATGATTTTTGCCCCGGGATTTCATAAATCTCCGGAAAAATTTTATTTAACCACTTTACTGGCCAGGATTCTTTTCCCCTACATTTTTTTTATTGGGCTTTCCGCTCTTTTTATGGGTATCTTAAACTCCCTTAACCATTTTTTAATACCTGCCTTAAACCCGGCCTTACTCAATATAGCTATGATCAGCGGCGCCTGGTTTATTGCTCCTAAATTAAAAACCCCTATCATTGGCTTGGCCATAGGTGTATTAATAGGGGGAGTAGCCCAACTTTTTTTCCAATTACCCATCCTTATCAAAAAAGGCATGAATTTTAAATTTTCCTTAAATCTTCACCATGAGGGATTGAGAAGGATTGGGGCCTTGATGCTGCCCTCAACAATTGGCCTGGCTGTTGCGGAAATCAATAGTATGGTTGACACGCTTTTAGCCACCTTTTTGCCGGAAGGAAGTGTATCTTACCTATATTATAGTAATAGACTTATTCAATTCCCTTTAGGATTGTTTGGTATTGCCATTGGAACAGCTATCTTACCAACTATGTCAGCTCAAGCCGCCCGAAAAGAAATACCCGCCTTAAAGGAAACATTCTCTTTTGGTTTGCGTTTAGTGATGTTTATTACTCTGCCGGCAACTGTCGGTTTAATCATTTGCCGGCAACCGATTATCAGCATTTTGTTCCAACGAGGCGCTTTCACTGCTTCGGCCACTCAAGCTACAGCTATAGCACTTCTCTTTTATGCAGTCGGCCTTTTTGCTTACGCTGGAGTAAAAATTGTTGTCCCGGTATTTTACTCTCTGCAAGATACCAAAACACCAGTCAGGATTGCTATTTATAGCATGTTAACCAATATTGTTCTCAATATAATTTTGATGCAGCCTCTCAAACATGCCGGCTTGGCTTTAGCCACAGCCTTGGCCTCGATGTTGAATTTTACCCTCCTGCTTTACTATTTAAGAAAAAAAATGGGTAGATTAGGCGGCCGAAAAATACTTATTTCATGTTTAAAAATAATTGCGGCTAGCATTGTTATGGGGATAGGGGCCTGGATATTGATCAACCAATATAACTTTATGATGATTTCTCGCCTTTATTCGGGTATTATATTGCTGGCAGTCATTTTGATTTCAGCCATAGTGTATGTCCTTATTTCTTTTCTTTTAAAAAGTTCGGAAATGTCCTTTTTACTATATTCATTAAGAAAAAAAACCTAACCTCTTTAAGGAGAAAAAACAAATGGACCAAGAAAAAACCATTGATGAAAAAAAACAACGACGAATCTCAATTAGTATTAGTGATGAAATCGAAAAAGGCGTATACGTAAATCAGGCTATAATTGGACATTCTCAAAAAGAATTCATAATTGATCTGGGACTTTTGGTCCCACCCGGCAATAAAATTAAAATACAAAGTCGCGTGATTACAAATCCTATTGATGCCAAAATACTCTACCTTCTCTTAAAGGAAAATATTGAAAAATATGAAAATAGATTTGGTAACATCCCTGTTAAAAAATCAACCATATCTAAAGATCCTTCTTTGCCTATTCATTAAAAACTATTAAAAGCTCTATACTTCCATGGCAGATATAGATTTTTAAATATTGAATTTCATATTGTAGCGCAGGACTTTAGCTCTGCATTATGGCAGGGCTGAAGCCTTGCACTACTTTTGTCTAAATATCGATTATGAATTTTTGTCAGCTTTCATACAAATATAGACCATAATGAGAGTTGCTGTGATTTCTTTAAATGCATTGATTCTTAATGGGGAATAGTTTATGATTGGGAAAATTTATACTCATATTTTTAAGAGATAATCTAAAATCGTCATTATGAAAAAAATTCGTAATTTCAGTATCATTGCCCATATCGATCATGGAAAATCAACCCTGGCTGACCGGCTCATCCAACACACCGGTGTAATTGAACCACGAATGTTCAAAAACCAAATCCTCGACACCATGGATCTTGAACGAGAGAGGGGTATTACCATCAAAAGCCAGACCATTCGTCTTCCTTATAAGGCTAAAGATGGTCAAGAATATGAGTTAAACCTCATTGACACACCCGGGCATGTAGATTTTACCTATGAGGTATCCAGGGCCCTGGCTTCTTGTGATGGAGTTTTGCTCTTGGTGGACGCCTCTCAGGGCGTGGAGGCACAGACCCTGGCCAATCTTTATCTGGCCATGGAGCATGATTTTACTATTATTCCCATTATTAACAAAATCGATTTGCCCTCAGCAGATATTGACCGAGTCCTTGAACAAATCGATTCAGAACTTGGGCTTGATCCGGATGAGGCCATTCAATGCTCTGCCAAGGAAGGAATAGGCATCGTGGAGATATTAGAGGCCATTATAACCCGATTACCCCCTCCGACAGGAGATATAAATAATCCTCTTTCCGCTCTGATTTTTGATGCGCAGTATGATTCTTTTCGAGGGACAGTGATCTTTTGCCGGATCTTTGATGGGCAAGTTAAGGCAGGTGACAGTATTCAGTTAATGTCGACGCAAGCCGTTTACACTGTAGAGGAAGTCGGCTATTTTTGCCTTAAGCGCCAAAAATGCTCTGTTCTCCAGGCAGGCGAAGTTGGCTATATTATGGCCGCAGTTAAAACCGTCAGCGATGCCCACATCGGAGATACCATCACTTTTGCCAACCGACCCACCGACAAGCCTTTGGCGGGATTTCGAGAAGCTAAGCCTGTTGTATTTTCTTCCATTTATCCAGTCTCAACCGACAATTATGAAGATTTGATTGAAGCCTTAGAAAAATACACATTAAATGATGCAGCCCTTGTTTTTGAAAAAGATACCTCTGCCGCCCTGGGTATGGGATTTCGCTGCGGGTTTCTGGGACTCCTGCATCTTGAAATTGTTCAAGAAAGACTGGAGAGGGAATACGATCTTTCCTTGATCATGACCACTCCCACTGTTCGCTATAATATAACCTTAAATGATGAAGAGAAGATCACTATTGACAACCCCGCCATCTACCCTGATCCCATTACCATTAAAAAAATCGAGGAACCTTACATTAAGGCTACTATCATTATTCCCGATCGTTATATGGGGGCAGTAATGAAATTATGCCTTGAACGTCGTGGCAATAATACAGGTTATCATTACATTGGAACCGGACGGCTGGAGATGGTTTTCGAATTACCCCTGGCTGAGGTTATTTATGATTTTTACGATAACCTTAAAAGCATTACCCAAGGATATGGTTCTTTTGATTATGAAATTCTTGACTATCGCCAAAGTCCTATCGTCAAGGTAGATATCCTCATTAATGGAGAAAAAGTGGATGCCCTGGCCCAATTGGTTCATGAGGACCGCGCCCGTGCTCGCGCTCTTCACGTTTGCGATCGACTCCGGGAGGAAATCCCCAGACAGATGTTTAAAGTTGCCATCCAGGGAACTATCGGCGCTAAAATTATAGCCAGGTCAACCATCTCTCCTTTCCGCAAAGATGTATTGGCTAAATGCTATGGGGGTGACATTACCCGAAAACGAAAATTGCTGGAAAAACAAAAGAAAGGCAAAAAGCGCATGAAAATGGTCGGCTCTGTGGGCATCCCCCAAAAAGCCTTCCTGGCAGTGCTTAAAACTAAAATTGATTGATACACTCATGTTTGCTCATTTGTATTAATAATGCTAAAAAAATATTTTGTTATTTGTCACATACCTTTTTTTCTTTTTATTATCTCTTTATCCCTGTGCATCGGTTGCACCCGCACTCCAAAACCTTTACCTGCTCAGAATAAGAACATCAGAGCGCCACAAAACATACTGCTTATTACCATTGACACTTTGAGGGCAGACCATCTTGGTTGTTATGGATATTCACAAATTCAAACTCCCACTATCGATTCACTGGCCCGAGAAGGTATCCGGTTTGAATGGGCCTTTACCCCGGTACCGATAACGCTGCCCTCCCACGCCAGTATTTTGACCAGCCTCTACCCTTACACTCATGGAGTTTTGAATAATGGGGAATATCAATTGAGTACATCAATTCAAACTTTGCCCCACATTTTGCAATCCCATGGTTTTGCAACTGCCGCCTTTGTCGGGGCTTTTGTCTTAAGTAAACAATTTGGACTGGCTCAAGGGTTTGATTTGTATGATGATGAATTATCGCCTACTGGAGAAAAGATTAATGAAGCCTTTCCTTTATATAATGAACGAAAAGCAGAAAAAGTAACTGAGGCAGCTCTTCAATGGTTACAAGAAAAAAATCCTTCACGATTCTTCCTCTGGGTGCATTATTTTGATCCTCATACTCCTTACAATCCCCCTCAGCCATTTATAACCGAATATTCAGATCGCCTTTACGACGGTGAGATTGCTTATACTGATCAGTGTATAACAGGCTTATTACAAGAGTTGGAAAAACGAAATATATTAAAAGACACCTTAGTGGTGCTGGTTGGAGATCATGGACAGGGGCTTGGAGAGCATAAAGAAAAAACGCACGGCATTTTTCTTTACGATGCCACTATGAGAGTGCCTTTAGTCTTTCGATATCCGGAATTAGCAGCAGGAATTGTTTCCTCAGACCCTGTCAATATAATTGATATTCCACCTACTATTTTAGAAATGTTAAAAATTCCACTTCCCTCTGAATGGCAGGGAGAAAGTTTGATTCCCTATTTCTATCAACCTCATCTATCTCACAGAAAAAACCCTGCAATCTTTTTGGAAAGCATATTCCCGGAAGCAAATTTTGGGTGGAGTCCACTTCAAGGGATTCGTACCAAAAAATGGAAATATATCAAAGCTCCCCGGCCGGAATTATATGACCTTCAAAGCGACCCCGGAGAGCTTACTAATGTATTAGATCAATATCCAAAACAAGCTCAAAATCTAAAAAGCAGACTTCAAAAACTCCAAAATGCGCTCCCTTCACTACAAAAAAATCAAGCTGTATCTATGAACGAGGAAACCAGAAAGCGCTTGCAAAGCCTCGGATATGTCTGGACTGCTGATTCTGCCACTCCCCCGAATCTTTCACAAGACCCCAAAGATATGATTGAACTGTTAAACATTTTCGACCAGGGATATGCATATTATGTTGCGGGACGATATCCGGAGGCTGTTGATATTTTCCAACAAATTCTTCAACAAGACACCGATAACATAATAGTTCATTTCCTGCTGGCTGCCTCCCTGGAAAAACTCAACCATCTTAAAGAAGCCCTTAAAGGATTCCAGGAGGTGGCTTATCAAAATCCACGATTTAATAATGTTCATGGTAATATGGGAAGAGTGTATGAAAAATTGGGGAATTATCAAAAAGCATTGGAGGAATACCAAAAAGACATCAAACTCTTTCCTGATGCTCCCTTATTATATAACAATGTGGGGGTAATCTACCTAAAACAAAAACGCTATCACCTGGCCATAGAACAATTCAAAAAGGTGCTCTCTCTTACCAATGACCAATCCGCACACATTATAACCCACACTAACCTGGCCACTGCCTATGAAATGCTGGGAATGTATCCTAAAGCACAAGAGGAATACCAACATTCGCTCGAACTTGACCCCAATTATCTTGTCGCCCATATAAATGCAGGTAATGTCTTTCTCAAAACCCGTCAAATAGAAATGGCTATTCAAGAGTGGCAAAAGGCCTTAAAAATTGATCCCCAAAATGTACGTGTACATTTTAGTTTAGGACGGGCCTTTCTGAGGCAGCAAAGTTTTGATAAAGCTATTGATCACCTTCGGGAAGCTATTCGCCTTGAGCCTGATTTCCTGCAAGCTCGCCTGCTGTTAGAAAAAATACAAAAAAATCAAAAACCCTATAATTAATAAAAAATTTTCAGATATAAAATTTCATACAGTAGCGCAGGGCTTTAGCCCTGGCTAAGTCCTTTATGAAAATGATTTTAAGCAGGGCTTTAGCCCTGCGCTACTTTTGGATCTCAATAAATTTTACAGGTTTGTCCCCAATAATGGCTCCCTTATATAAGCAAGCCGGATTATATATTCACATTCCCTTTTGCCAAAAAAAATGTAACTATTGCAATTTTTACTCTGTGACTGTCGGTAATCGAATACCAGAGTTTTTGGCTGCTGTAAAACGAGAGATGGATTATTATCGAAACTTCTGGCCTGAATACGACACCCTTTACCTTGGAGGGGGGACGCCTTCATTATTAACTGGTGATCAACTAGCCGATCTTCTTAAAAAAATCCGGCAAACCTTCTCATTTACTCCTGGCGCTGAATGGACAATTGAGCTTAACCCGGATGATGTTACTCTTTCCTTCTTACAGGATCTTCGCTCTTTGGGATTTAACAGGCTTAGTCTTGGTGTTCAATCTATTCAAGATAGGAGCTTAAAATGGTTAGGCCGCCGCCATAATACTGCCCAGTCCCTTCAAGCTATTGAGTGGACAAGACAGGCTGGTTTCGGCAATCTGGGAGTTGATTTGATCTATGGTCTTCCGGAAAAATCTATCAGTGGTTCTCTAAATCTCTGGCTAAAAGAATTAAATCATATACTCCAATACACACCGGAGCATATCTCCTGCTATCAATTATCTTTTGAACCACATACTCCACTTGCCCTCTGGCGGCGTAAAAAATTGGTCAAGCCCCTGGAAGAACGGAAAGAATCCCAATATTTTCTTGATACAGCCCAACAACTTGAGTCAGCCGGATACTTACACTATGAGGTTTCCAATTTCAGCCGAGGTGAAAAATACACCTCCCGCCATAACCAAAAATACTGGCGACACCTTCCCTATCTGGGCCTGGGCCCTTCCGCCCATTCTTTTCGCCAAAACCAAAGACAATGGAACCAGAAAACTTTGTCTCTCTATTTAGGTGATATCCAAAAGGGTATTATCCCCATAGCAGGCAAAGAAAATTTGGGGTTGGAAGAGCTTCGAATGGAAACCCTTTATTTCGGTTTTCGAACTCGACGCGGCCTTGATTTGAAAAATTTTCAGCAACAATTTGGTCAGGATATCCTTAATAATCCTCCAGACCCGGCTTATCGCTTAATTCAAGAAAATAAATTAACCCTCAACGGAAAAAGATTATGCCCTACCTCCCGGGGATTAGCCCTGGCTGATTCGCTGGCTTTGCTTTGGTAAAAAGCATAAGAGAAAAAAATTTTTGTTCATTTTGATTAATTTGGCATATTTAGGGATCAGCAGTTCTAATTATGGAATCCGAGGAAAATAAAAATTATAATTTAATTAAGTATTAATACAAGTAGTAGCCTCATTGCGCACGGGATATGGCAAATTTAAATTCCTAAAGACGGCAAAAGTTAGATCAGTATGTATTT
>DAOURK010000023.1 GCA_030625085.1 Pseudomonadota bacterium | reverse complement strand
AGTCACCCTGGCCGCCGTCTGGGATACAGCCAAAAACACCATAGGCAAGCAACTGATACTGATTGGTGAAAAGCTGGCACCCACAGTATCAAAAATAGTCGAAAAGACCGGCGCCTGGCTGGATAAAAACAAAGAATTGATTGCCGGTGAGGTGGGTTACTGGCTGGAAAACATTGTCGGCTGGGCAAAAAAATTCTGGCCACACGTTAAGGATGCGGCCAAATACGTAAATGAATGGTATCAGGAGAATAAAGGCATTATAGCCAGTGGGCTGGGTGATTGGATAGGTGAAGTGGCTAAGGTTGCAGGATCTTTAGCCAATGATGTCCTGCCCGCATTATTAAAAGTGCTTAATCTTTTAGGTGGCGCCATTACCGCCATTTATGCGCCCTTCCAGGTTATTATCTGGCTGGTTGAAAATCTCGTAAAAGTATTGGGATTTTTAATCGGCAAAATTGCCGATGCAGGTAAAGCCCTGTTTGGCTTTGTCGGCAAATGGGGCGGCAAGTCAATTGATTTTGTCATGAATTTTTTAGGTAAAGGCTCAGCCACCCTGCCGCTATCGGAAAAAATTAATGAGATGGACAGCCGGGTGAAATGGTTTGCTGGTAATGTGGAAGCCGCAAAGCCTAAGCTTATGATTGATTGCTCTCCGGCGCATGCGGCATTAGATGAGCTGCAATCAAAAATTAATAACACGTCCTGGCTAAATACCCCGTCGTCACCCATTCAAGGGCAATTCGTACAGCCGACAGGATGGACTAGCCCTAATCAAACCATGTATGCAACCAAATATCCCTCATATACCGGCTTTGCCCACGGCACGGATTACGTGCCTCAAACTGGGCTATATATGCTCCACAGGGGAGAAGAGGTCAGGCGCCCACAGGAGGCCAATCAGGAAACAAACAATAATAATTTTGGAGATATTCATATTCATATCCCGGCAGGAGCGGCCCCACAAACACCGGAAGATTATCGGCAGATCACCAGAGATTATATTATTCCCGAATTAGAACAGGCAGGACGGCTATAATGGCATTAATTATTTTTACATTAGGCGGCGATAACTTTACCCTCTCGAAGGGCAGAGAATACCCCCTGCACGATCCGGCCCGGGTAAATGTAGTTTCCGGATACAGTGAGGGCAGAAAACTATATGCCTATGACAAAGGTATTGAAGAGCAATTTTTCAATATTGTTGTGGATGGCGCGAATTCTACTGATTACAATAATGTAGATGATTGGATCAGAAATATCTGCGTAGGGCCTAAAAACACTTTTACCTATACTGATGAGGACAGTAATAATCATACAGTCAGGTGCCTTGATATTGAAAACCCCCTTAAGGAATACTGTCATCAGTTATACCGGGGGACCATACATCTTCGCGAGGAGGTGTAAACATGCGATCCTTTAATGCCAATTTTATTATCGAAAAGAACAAACGCGGCGCATCCCCTATCAACCTGGTTACGTTTGACTTTACCACCCCTAAATATATATCCGATCGGGACGTTACGCCCTCGGGTGGCTCGGCTCATTCAGGGCTGATAAAAGCCTGGGGGTTTATTGATTCAAACATCGAGAGGACTCCCGGATCTTCCCTAATCGGCAATATTGAAATCTGCGATTTGCAACTCACCATCATCAATTCCGAAAACCCTCCTTTTTCCGATAATTTCACAGCCGCCGATCCCCCGGAAAATGTCACAGTATCCCTTTATCAATGGTTCACCGGTCTGCTTGATTCGGAAAAAGAATTAATGTTCAAGGGTGTCGTCTGGGGCCAGCCCAAATATGATCTATACGAGTGCCGCCTCACCATCCGGGGCATATTCGAAAAATATAATAAATTAATCGGCGAGGATTTGATCGTCAATGCAACCGATTATCCCAGCGCAGATCCGGACGACATCGGCAAAATGCAGAATATCTGTTACGGCCAGCCGGCCAATGTGCCCTCGCTATGTGTTGAGGCGGGAGCTAGGGACGTCCTGGCCACAGACATCGACGATGACGATACAACCATAGTGTTGAGTGATGCTGCCGAATTTCCCTCTTCAGGCAGCATCCAGATTGATGGTGAGCGCATGGATTATTCCGGGAAATCCGGCAACTCCCTCACCGGCGTCACCAGGGCGCAATATGACAGCACTGCCGTCGATCATACGCGCGGGGCCATAGTCTGGGAGCTGGTCACCCGTTTTGTTTATATAGTTGCCGGCCATCCAGTTAAAAGCATTGACACTGTTTTTGTCAACAAGGCCCGATGTGTTGGCGGTTACACTGCCTACACCGGTCAGTCAGGGGATGCACTGTCCGGGTATGAGGGCAAAGCGGTGCTTGTTTTCGACGCGCTGCCCACCATTGTCAAGGACGTGAACCTGGCCATAACTGATACCATTGACGTGGATGATACCATTGACGTGGATGATACCATTGATGTGAGTGATGGTGTAGGTGTCAGTGACGGTATTGGCGTGAGTGATAATATCAGCTATACCAGCGCCAATGCATCAAAAAGGGTTTACCCTAACGGCGCTACCGGGGGGACCGCACCGGGGAACGTCTATGACGGTAATGAGGAATCTTGTACCACCCTCGCCCATACCCAGGGCGTAGCCATATATTTCCCGACCACCAGCTATGGCACTATTACAACGCAATATATATGGGTTTTGCTTGGCGCCGGGGCGTGGGCCTTTGCCAGCGGATGGACTCCTACTGGGGTCACCCTCACTTCAAAGGGGTGGGTGCGCATATCACGCTCCGGAGGCAACTGGAACCAGGCCGTGTCTGTCGTCAAAAACAATGCCGGCAATGGTAATGTTTATGAAGCCTATAAAGACGTTAATTATGCGCCGACGCTAAACAAAACCGGAGCGGCGACCAAGACGGGCACAGTCACCAAGTCGGGCACAGTAACCAAAACAGGGCTGGCATCAAAACTTGGCACAGTAACCAAAACCGGATCGGCGTCAAAGTCGGGCACTGTCACCAAAACCGGATCGGCGACCAAGACGGGCACAGTCACGGCTGATGGAAATTCTGTTTCCGATGTGCTCATTGGGGCCGTTACCGTCAGTATGCAAGGGTATCAAGACGACGGCTCCGGCACATACACCGGCACACCCTCAGCCCTGATAGAAAGGCCGGATCACGTATTTAAGCATATCTGGTGCGCGATTTTGGGCGCCGCCGCGGGTGATATTGATCTTGGTACATCCGGCACTTATTATGCCGCTAATTCATATAAATTCTGCTACGTCATAAACGAATCTATAGAGGCCAGAACAGAATTAATGCGCCTTGCCTTTCAATGCCGCTCAAGGTTCTTTGTGTCGCCATACGGCACAGCAAAATTAATAGTTCGGCAAACCGGCCAGGCAAGCGGCCACGCCATTCCAAACGCCGAAATAAAAGAGGATTCCGTATCAATAGAAAGGTCCCCGGCAGGTGACATTATCAATTACTTTAATATACATTATAACCTCGACTATTCCAAAGACCGGAGTATTACCAATTGCCAGGCAGTTAAAAAATTTTCCGACTCCACATCCATCACCCGCTACGGCCAGAAGGAGTTGAAAAAATCCTATACAGGCGGCAATATATTATTATTTGATGCGGTTTCCGATGACACAATGGTCGCGCACGTAGGCGCGTTTATTCTTGAATGGTTTAAATATGTGCGAAAAATTGTTCACCTCTCGGCGTTTCTGGATAATATAGAAGTAGAACCGGGGGATCTTATAGACATTACTCATGCCCTTGATAGTATGAGTGGCTTTGTCTGTGAGGTGTTAAAATTTAGACACGTTTTAGGGTCGGCCAAAGCAAACAGGATTGATCATTTACAAATAGTGGCTATAGAGAACTAAAGTGCAACATCGCCGGTAATATCAACAGTCCATTTACCATCGGCATTAACTTCTATTAAGTAAGTGGCTGCGGGTGGGTTGTCGGCCACAGTTCCATCGAAAACGCCTACAGCATTTACAAGAAAAGCAGTAATATCGCCGGTTTGGGTATCTCGAAGATGGACAATATAATTAGACTCACCATCATGGGTGAGAGCAAATTTTACGAGGCCGCCATTGCAATTAAAATTATCTGTGGTATCTATACCCTGGCCAGTGAACGTAATAGTGCTGTCAGACTGTGGGGGTGTTTTTTTGAATGAATCTTTGCTGCCGCAGGACAAAATAAACAGCATAGCAATAACTAAAAAAAACAACGAAAGATATTTAAACATGATTACTCCCTCATTAAAAGTTAAGTATTCAATTAAATGGTAATCCCCTTATCGTAAAAAGTCAAATTAAACAGAGGAACTTCTCATAAGAAAAAGGCAGGATCAACCTTAATTTTAGTTGCCTCTAGTGACAGAAAAAAGCAATTAATTTTCGGATTTTGCAACCCTTTTCATGACTAAATATCACAAAAAATACCCTCAAATTTTATCTTTGTAAAAATAGTTTCTACTCTGTATAATGATTCTGGGAAAAAAATTATTGCGCGTCGAGCCCCAAATTATTGCACGCCCCTTTACTGAAGCAATATAGGGAGGCTTATTGCTAACCTTTCTTTGTTTTTATAGTGAGGAATTGCTGGGAAGATAGTTATTAAATAATGGATATGATTATGCTAACATGAGATATTATGAAATAATCAAAGAATATGGTAAAAAAATAAAGGGGGTATTATGACTCACGAAGACGCAGGGCATTATTCTAAAAAGCATCCGGAGGCAAAACATAATTTACAAATTGAGCAAGCGGTAAAACAAAAAGTCTCAGAAGGAAAAATTAGCTGTGCTGCTGCCCATAAAGTTGCCCATGAATTAGGTGTATCATCGGCTGAGGTTGGTAAAGCCATAGACCTTTTGGAGATGCGAATAATTAAGTGCCAACTTGGATTATTTGGGTATAGTCCTCAAAAAAGAATTGTTAAACCGGCAGAAGATATTTCTCTCCAATTAAAGGAAGCCATTGAGGCGGAATTAGTAAATAATCGTTTGTCGTGTCTCTCGTCCTGGGAGATCGCTAAAAGATTCGGTATAGCTAAAATTGACATATCAGCAGCCTGTGAGAAATTAAAAATTAAGATATTTTCTTGTCAGATTGGAGCCTTTTAACGTAATTGATTGAATTTTTATTTCATTTATGACTCTGTTTATTTACTATGGTTTTTAAAAATCGCTTAAATTTTGTTTTAATAAAAACAAGATGTTATGGTTTCCATTTTTATAAAAATTAGTCAATTTTGGACTAAATAAACAGAGTCATTTATGTGGGGTGTAAAATTTCTTGTTCTTTATTTTCGAGAAAGGTTTGTATAATTCTCAAATTATATTTTAAATGCATAATGGCTATTAATTCTATTGAATCTTGATGGGTAAAGGTTTTTTCCTGATGTGGAAATTTAGAAGCAACCTCTTTAATTAATCCCATCATTTTTTGTGTAGCCGGATTTATCCTCGGTGCATAAGAACGAGAGGTAATTTTTTGTTTCGATGTGGCAGACAAAAGCGCTTCTTTAGAAGAGGGACCTAAGAACTCCTCGTATAGATCATTTTTGATTTTTTGGAGAAATAGTTTAGAAAAAATTTCTGTATACCTTTCTAATTCTTTTGATACCTCTTCAATAAGTTCCTTATTCCAGGCAACAAGTTTTTTATCCCAGTATTGTTTAAAATCAAGCACTTTTAGCATAATTACTGTTCTCCCTGATCTTAATGTATTTTGGTTTATAAACTCAGAGCGGCAAATGCAGGCCATCCGGTATGTCCTCATCATTTTCGGTAATAGTCAATTTAACATTATACCTTCCTGAAGAATCATTTTTATCTGTGGCGGCAACAGAAATAATGTTTGAAAGATCGTAACAGGCAGGATATCGGCGAGGATTATTCAAGTTGATATCTAAATCTATAGAACTGTTACCTGCCGCTGCTACAAAAAGTATTCCTGCCTCCTCTGCTTTGCGTATTTCATTTTTCATAGAGGCATTATTATAATACCACCAACTGGCATTTATAATATCAGCACCCATCATTACTGCATAATTGATGGAGTTGCATACAGATGATAACGTTCCCAAACCATCTGCATCGAGCCACCGAATACACATAATTTTGGCCTGCCAATTGACACCCACAATCCCGATTCCATTATTCGCTTGTGCAGCAATCGTCCCTGAGCAGTGGGTCCCGTGGCCATTTTCATCAATTGGATCCGGATAATCATGTAAAAAATCGTAGCCATAGTAATCATCTATATACCCATTGTTGTCATCATCTACTCCATTATTGGGAATCTCATTTACATTCGTCCATATATTGGCTGCAAGGTCTTGGTGGGTATAGTCTACACCTGTGTCAATAACAGCCACCACTACATTCGGATTGCCGGTAGTAAAGGACCAGGCATCAAGTGCCCTGATATCAGCATCATTTGATCCAATAGTATTATCCAAACCCCAAAGTTGATGGAAGTAGGGATCATTAAGGTTTGTTGTGCTGGTTTTTGGAGTTGTGGTACCGGCATTTAAGGCTGACGTATTGGGGCATAGAGACTCCAGATCAATATGAATGATAAAATCCGGTTCTGCAAATTCCACCGCAGGGTGGCTATTAAATAAACTGACAAGATCTTTAATAGGGGCATCTTCCCCAAAATGCAATAAATATAAGCCATTGTTTTTATTATGAGAGGGGTGTGAAGATTTATATCGAGTTTTAGGGGTGTTTGTGGGATAGAGAGGTTCAATATATTCTAGACCCGAAGTTTGGTATAGATCTTCTAAAGAACTGTCTTGCCGATATCTTATATTTGTTCCAGGATCAGATTTGAATTTGACTAATAACCTGCCGGGTACATACACAGGTAAATCTGTACTTATTAATTTATCGTTATTTTGGTAATGATTTTGTAGGTCTTTTTTTTGTTGTCGATTTTTGGCTTCTAAGGGAGTTAAGAAACAGATGAAATAAAAAATACCTAAGAAAAAAAACGTCCTGAATATTCGAGTAATAAAAATGTTCATGGGATTGTCGGCAATTCTTTTTTTTTCTGAATAATTTCTATTTTGTTTCACGACCATTCCTCGCTTTCCTCCCTCTTCCTTGTCTTTACATTAAATTTGATAAGTATTTATAAGCATTATAGATAAGAGCAATATTTTTAGATGAAATATGGGGTCCTTATTTTATTTAAGACAAAAAAAATGAGGAATTTTCTCATATTTTTTCTCGGTGAGAATTTTTTGCCTGCCAGTTGTCTATATTGGAAAAGGCCAAGTTAATCGTGTAAATTTTTTTTCTTGTTTAGGTAGGAAAATTTAGCCCCAATAAAATGTAGAAGGAGGTGGGGGAGAGATGCGGGAAGTTTTCTTTGCAGGGTGAAAAAAAGTCAATTGTTTGTCTTTCCCCGTGGCAAAGGATATTTGTAAAAAGGTTAAGTTCTTATTAAGGGTAAGTTCTTATTAGGGAACAAATAAAGTAAAACTTTTATCTTGCTATAAATAGCAGAAGAAAGGAGATTAAAATGACTAGTCGGAAGGAAGTTAGAATTTTTTGTTTATTGCTTAGTCTTGTCTTAATTTTTTTGATTTTTAGCAGGGCTGAAGGTAATTGGTATACACTTGCATCAAATGCAACATTTTCAGAGGTTCTTGAAGATAACCTTGAAAGTTCCACTTATGTACAGATTCAAAGAGCTGATGGTCGTTATGTATTTACGAAATGGAATAATCCGGGGACCGGTTATTACATTGTTCACCCAGGGGATAGTCTTAATGAAACGGATACTTGCCTGGATGAATATGGGTGTGCAGTTGTTAAGAAAGTAGGTTCCGGTGAAGATGCAAGTTATCATATTTATCCTGTCCCCCAAATGTATGGAGGGATGTATGGCGGCATGGACGGTGGTATGTACGAAGGGATGTATGCTGGAGGGATGTACGGTGGAATGTATGGTGGAGGCATGTATGGAGGTGGCATGTATGGAGGCATATACGGTGGAATGTACGGAGGAGGCATGTATGGTGGGATGTATGGTGGAATTATCCCTTATAGTGGTGTCTATGGGGCCACAAATAATTATGCCGCAGGATATGGCGGCATATCTCCTTATGGGGGCCTGTTTGGTGGATTAAGTGGTTTGTTTGGTCTGTCTGGTAGTCTTTATGGTACGCATCCTGTCGATCCTTTTTCCGGAATTCCGGGGAGGTTAGATGCAGGGAACTGGAATATTCCAACTAATCAATATAATCCGACTTTGGGACCGGCGTCACCGGGGATTTCATTTTTGCCAAATAGTAGTCAGCCAGCGTTTCCCTTTGGGCAACAGAATGGTTCATTTTTATCCCCCATGGCCCCTCTATTAAGTGGAACGTTGGGGGGAGCATTGCCCCTTTTCACCGGGTTGAATACCTCTCTTCCTAATGTATTGCCCTATGCTATTAATGCTTCTGCAGAACCTACTAGAAATGCTCAATTTTTTTCTCCCTTTCGTCCACAATTCCCAAATATCCCCAATAGAAATCCCTCCTTTCTGAATAGGGCTTTTCCTTGGTAGTTGAATGTAACTTTTTACCGGAGGTGAATCTTAGCAATGGTTTTTGAAATGAGTAATTAAAGAGGCACAGAGAAAGTTTTCTCTGTGCCTCTTTTGGTCAGTACTGAAAAAATGACTTCTCAATGAGAAAAAAACCTATTTTTAGTGTCTATACATAATATAGAGATTAAGAATGAAAAGATAATGGCCTCAATCGATTATTGGTGAAATTTTTATGATTTCAATATGCTGTAAATTATCGAGGTGTTGAAATTAACAGATTGTTTTTAGAGGAGGGATAATCATGACTGCTTTATGTTTTGTTTTTTTATTGGCTTTAGCATATATTTGCGTTAAGGTTGCCAATACAACAAATGAAAAAATTAGAGTTAAACTGAACCTGAGCATGGCAAAACTATTTAGTTGGTTTTGAATATAAGTTAACCACCCGAGGCTTTGGGATTTAGAGATGATGAATTCGTAAAAAGTTATTTTTAAAAGTGTGGGTTACATAAATTTAATAAGTTATGTTGTGCGAAGTCCCCAATTTTAGTCTTTTTACGAGACCATCAGAGATACCTTTTGAAAAAAAATTTGTTTTTGTATTATTAACATATTTTTATATTTTTGGCATAAAATATCTATTATTGTTTCCACCTATAGATGTAATTTCTGATTTTGAATACTTTATTCTAAGGCTTTTAAGATAGATTTTTGGCATTTTACTAACAATTTTCAGGCGCTTTAATTGATACCGGCCTTAAATTAGCCGTTTTTAAATAAACTTTCTTAACGTTTATAAAAAAATAGAGAGATTTTTAATTTATCTTATTACTCTTCTTTATTGTTTCGTTTTAATTTTAAGCTGAGTTTTTTGTCTATGAAGGGTCCTTTGTCTCTGGAGAAAGCAAGGGTAAGTATCTAACTATGGTTAAGCAATTTATAAAAAAGCAAAAGGTACTATGTATATATATTAGATGTGTCAATGATCAGTTAAGTGTTAGCGCTCATGAGCAATTTCGGAATGAGCATAGAACAATAGAATTTTTCGAGGATTTAAGGATTTCCCATAATAAAATAGATGATAAGTGTCATAAGCTGTTTAACCTTTTGAATAACGCATCTAAACAACTCAGGGTAGATAGGAGTATAATTGATCAGGCGAAATACATCGGTCAGTCTCTTTTTGATGGGTTATTTACCTTAAGGGTTAAAGAGTTGCTGTATTCTACTGAATGCCGGGAACTTATTCTGGAAATTGACGGCAATCTCGTGCAGATACCCTGGGAATTACTTTATGATGGGACAGATTTTCTTTGTCAAAGATTTAATATTGGCAGAATAGTCAATACTTGGCAGTCAATAGCCTCTCATAGAGGTCAAGAGAGGAGAAAGAGGCCTTTTAATATTGATAAAAACCCATTCAAAATGCTTATATTGGCAGATCCCAAGGGTGATCTGGATGCCTCCTACGAAGAGGGGGATATCTTGTTTGAAAAATTTAAGGATTTATCTGAGCATAAAGACTTGCAAAAAAATATTGAAATCAAACTTAAAAGCAGTTTCATAGAAACGGAATATATAAAAAAGGCTCTCAGAGAGTTTGATATCATTCACTATGCCGGCCATGCCAAGTATAATGCTGAAGATCCTTCAAGGGGAGGGTGGCAGACTGCGGACGGTGAAGTCTCAACTGACGATATTATAGAGATGATAGGGGGCGGGGCTTTGCCCTACCTGATTTTTTCTAATGCCTGTCAATCAGGCCAAACCGAACCATGGAGTATTTCTTCTGATGGGAAAAAGGGGGTTTACGGTCTGGCTAACGCTTTTCTTTTGGCAGGGGTTTATCATTATATTGGTACCTTTTGGGATATACCCGATAAGCAGGGCCTACGTCTGGCTGTAGAATTTTATAAAAATCTTATGAAAGGTGTAAACATAGGCGAATCTCTCAGGAGGGCGCGAGTGCACCTTATTCATAGGTATGGTGAAGCTAATATTACCTGGATGGCCTATATGCTTTATGGTGATCCAACATATGTTTATTTAGGGCGAGAAAACCTCCAAGATAAAGAACATTTTCAAGCCGGTCAAGGAGTATATATTCCAGATAATTTTGCAGAACAATCGAAAAGTGAAGGGATTAATTATTCATCAGGTATTGAACCCGCTAATACCTCTGAAAGCCTTGAATCGGTTTTAGCTGGAGAAACTCGGGGGGCTGAAAGTGATACCATGGGAGGGATGGAAAGTGAAAATATTTTCTTAAAGCCGATTTCACTAAAATTGACACGTCCATTAAAGACGGCTTTATTTTTATTCCTTTTTGTTTTTATTGTGGTTGGCATAAGTTGGTTAGGGAAGACTTTTTTCTTTTCATCTAATGCTCCGGACCCCAATCCTGCCTACGTTAGCCTTTTTGATAAAGATTATTTTGAACCAAATCGCCAAAAATCTGATCTGGCTGACCGGGAAAAAGACCTTATCCGGATTGGGAAGGTTCTGGGGGCCCGCTTTATTCTTTTTTCCGAGCTTATGCCCGATAAGAAAAAGCCTAAAATTGCCATAAATGTAATTGAAACAGAAACTACAGTAATTAAAGTTTCTTTTATCAGCCAGATGGGTAAGGGCGAGGGTTATGAGTCAGTTGCCGGCCGGATTGCAAAAAAAGTGGTCGCGAAGATTAAGGAGCGCTATCCATTAAAAGGTAAAATTACGGCCATGAATGATGCCAAGGAAGTGATGGTGAATTTGGGATCAGATGTCGGTCTCAAGAAAAAGTTCATTATGAATGTCCTTGGCGGCCTTGATGAACCTGAGCAGATTGGTCGGATTGAGATTACAAAAGTTGATCAGTGCCTTGCTTTGGCTAAGGTACTGCAGGCCAAAAGGCCTTTGAGGATTGGGGATAGAGTCATTGCCACCCCGGATAACGAGGTATAATTTTTTTTATTTTATAGATTTCTGCCCTTCTTCTTTAAGGGGGGAAACATTCGAAGATTAGTTTTTATTAATTTGCAGATTAATCTGGCCGAGCTCTTCTTTTCCCTTGGACAATTCAAGCTTATAAACGCCAGATTTTAAATATTCAAAGGTGGTCTGCCCATCACAAATAATTTCTTCTAATTTTCTTTTTTTACTAAGATTTATCAGTTTAATATCAACCTTTTTTAGGGACAGATTTTTCTTTTTGTCGGTGACATCTACCTGTAGGATAAAGATATCATTTTTAATATTTTCAATGTTCGCCTTTATAATACAAGTATTGAATTCTTTCCGGATCTGAAAAGAGGGGATGCTTTTATTCTCTCCCCCTCCCCTGGTTACAGCGAGGGCAGGGGTGCTTAAGGCTACACCGGTGTGCTTTAAGAGTTCCCATTGACCCTTAACAAATTCAATGACAATATCAAGTATATTAGGTGGTTTCACCAAAGAAAAAACATCTATAGCTTTTCGTTTTAACTGGTCAGGATAGAGTATAAGATTTTTTTCGTCTTCCATATCTGTTTTTATTTCGGTGAGTATTTTTATCTGCTCTCGGCAATCCGGGCATTGTTGCAAATGTTTTACTAATTTTGTTTTTTTTCTGCCGGTAAGAAGATTTTCCAGATAGAGACCAATAATATTTTCATCAGGGCAAGATTCTCTATCTAAGCAATTCAGACCAGTTGAGACCCCCATTTTTTTATTTTTGAAATGGCTGTTACTTTTTTTATTGTTTAGCATTTGGCCCTCACTTATTTATAATTGATTATGATAAATAAATTATTATTCATACCCTTCCTAATTAATATAGACAAAATTTTTTTTCTCTTTTCTCATTATTTTTTTTGAGAGCTATTTTTTTAAAAATTTTATGGAGAATTATCCTCTCAAACTAGCCCCTTTTTAATTATAAGGAACTAAAAATGTATACTTTTATTGTTGTTTATGGTGATTGATCAGCATGAATGTTTCATCCGATTATAGGGTTACAGGCTTCGATAAAAATTGAGGAGATCGGTCCGTAGGTTGTTGATTTTCCTGTAGACAGTAGCTCTAGGTAAACCTTTTAGAGAGATAATTTCCTTGGCTGTTTTTTCTTCTATAAAATGCAGAGTGAAAATATCTTTATTTAATTGATCAAGCCTTTTTATGAATTTTTGTATCAATTCCTCTATTTCTTTTTCTTCAAAATTTTCATCAGGAGCTAACCTAGTGTCCCGCACAGATTCTATGATATTTTGGACTTTTTCATATTCCGTGGATAAGGGTTTGGGTTGTGGCTTATTTATGGTTTTATTTACCCATATTAAGGTAAAACGAGTTGCAAGAATTGTTAGATAGGTTTTTAGGCTACACTCAAACCTAAAACTTCTCAATTTTTTAAAATCTTTTTCTAGGAGAGAAAGTAAAAAATCCTGATGTATGTCTTCAAGGTCGTGTTCGGTTATTTTAATCCTTTTTCTGAAGGCAGTCTTATAAATACTATAGTAAATTAATCTCCCATAGGTATTTATAAATCTTTCCCACGCTTTGTTATCATAGTGGAAAATTCCATGTAACATTTCTTTTTCAAGATTCTTTTGGACCTTGTTCACCAATTAATCTTTCAATTTTGGTTTTGTGGTTTTATACGGTATTGTTGCAGAAAGCTGTGTCATGAATGCGGTGTTTCAAATTTCAAGAAATAGCAATTTTAAGTTATATTATAACAAAAAAATTGGATAATGCAAGTGATCTGATTCAAGTATCACGGTAACGTCAAAGTCAGGTGTAAATATTTAATTTTATAAGTTTTGTAAATTTATAAGGGCATCATATAACTTATTGAAAGTCATATAGTTAAGGTTAACTTTGACGTGATCCTGATTCAAGCATAATATTTGTCTTTAGTCTTTTGTCTATGAGTTTATAAAATTTTGTATAAGCGGAGGGTAGGGGGAATTGCCGGGTCAAAGCAATTCCCCCTTTGTTACGGGGGTAAGGGGGAGGGATAACTCAATGATAATAGAGTGAGGGTAATGTTAATTCTTACTTTCCATTACTAAATGGCAACCTCTGCACATCACTGGCCCGGTAGATTTGTTTTCATGGCGAAGTCGGTCATGGCAATTTTTACAAGACCGATGGAAGGCGTTTCGTAAGAGAACAGGTTCCCCGGAAGTACTACTTATATTAAGGGTATGGCATTCTTCGCATTTTCTGGGATTATTTCTTTCGCTCGTGTTCCAATCATGATGACAGGTCAGACATGTCAGCTCATAATCAACATAATGTTTTCGGTGGGAGAAAGGTACTGGCCCAAATATATTGTTTCTATGGTTTGTAGAATTTTTTATTGTAATATGATTTAAACTAGGCGTTAGTTTAGCAGTCATTTCAGGAGGAGTATACAGCCAACAAATTGAAAAAATAGAAAGAGAAAACAGTAATATTAAAGATAAGATCACTAACTTTTTCATCTGAAAATTCCCCATAACTCCCTTATTATACGAGGGGGGATGAAGCTCAGTGGCCCCTTTTGTCTTTTGATGGCGCATTACATTTTTGATATTGCGATATGAATGTTTCATTTTTTTTTCCCCCTTTTTTAAAAGAAGTTAACCTTAGTTCTGTTTGCTCATAAAAAATTACAAATTGATTGGAGGGAATAGGTTAAAAGTATTGTGAATGGCATTTTTTGCATGGAGCATTTGGCCCCTTGGTATCACTGAGTAATAAAAATTTGTTGACATTTGAGCTGTGTGGATCATGACAATCGGTACATTCATATTGTTTCCCTTCAAATCCGGAACTATCTATCTTGTATAATATTGGATGATTATTTATCTTTACCCCTCCATAATGTTTGCCGGCATGACAACTGGTGCACAATTTGTTGACTTTTTTTCTTAATCGATATTTTAGCTTCCCCTTATGTGGCTTATGACATGTCCAACATTCTCCATAGGTCAATGGCGCATGAAGGTATTTTCTGGTGGTAAATCCATCTTTTTTATGGCAGGAGATACACAGTTCGGAAGTTATCTGTTTAAACCCATATCCCATTTTTTGGTCTTGCCTATGACATTCCAGGCAATTGAAAGAATCCATTATAGACTGGTGTGTATTTTTATTGTTCGATATTTCTCTGTGGCATTGAAAACAAGAAATTTTTTCAGAATTAATTACCTCAGGATCTGAGATATTGAAGTCATGGCATTTTAGACAGACCCATTTTTGTTCAATAATATGGAATTTATAGACATCTGGTTCTGATAAAGATGATTTTTGAGGAGTTAGGTACCAGATAATAGCAGGATTCCCTATATTTATAATAGTTGAAACATCTGCTATATTTCCATATGATAAATCCAGGTCTTTTTCATCAAGGACTTCTCCTATCTTATTAATAAAACGAAGATTGATCTTGTTCGGACCAATATGTAGGTTGACGGAAAAATGAAAATAGTGTTTGCCAAAATAACTGTAGCCTGGGTGTGGGCTTATTTTTTTAAGAAATAGATTATTATGCGTCACCTTTAATTTTATATTTGCCATATCTAAATCCTCGGTTTGAACCACAAAATGTATGTTTTCATAAAGCACAGATGCTTGATTAGAAGGCGTTAATACCTTTATCCAATTATCCGGTTGGCTTCGACAGAGGGTTGCTTTATTGAGAAAAAAAAGAAGGATAGTCCCTGATAAACAAGAGAATATAAGCAGTGTTTTTTTTATCATGATGGATTGATGCCTCCCTCATTTAATTTTACTTTTTCCCTCCTATTAATAATTAGATAATGGATTTTTAAAAAATTCTCATAGAATTAAAAAAAGATCCCCAAATTTTCAATTCTCGTTTTATAACTGAGCTAGAAACTCAGTATAGATAATAAAATCGACAATAGATGTGTTTTTTTATTTTTTAATGCAGTAAAAAAGATAAAAAACGTCGATTAAGTATTGTCGTAATTAAATTTTTAAAATATTTTTATCTCTGGTCAGGAGAGAGGATATATTTTTCCTTCAGTTTAAGGGAGAGAAGTCTATCTATAGATTACTTTAATATGTAAAACTATATTTTTTTTAATTATATTTATATTTACATATGAAAAGTATGTGAAAACTTTAGACAACAGATTCCGATTAATGGGGTCATTTTTTTTTATTAAAAATTAAGATGTAACTTTTACCAGTTAAAACCGAGTAGAAAACTCGTAAATTATTGAAGGAAGTCGATCTTATGGGAATATTTAGAATAATTGTTTTAACCCCAGCGGGAGAGCCGCAACCTTCCATGGCTATAGCAGCGAGTCGGGCTGGGGAATTGGGAGTATTGAATTGTGAACAGTCACGAGATAAAAAAGTAGTTTTCGAGGGTATTGAGCGACTAGATAAATATGCCAAAAATGATTTCGGAATCAAACTGGATGGGCAAGCCAATGATTTTATTATGGAAATAAGTTCCTATCTTACGGAATCTATGCCTGATCGACTTCGTTATATAATTTTGACCCCCGGCTCAATCCAGAATTTGAGGAAATATATACACACCTTTCACGATTTTGGCCTAATGGTTTTTCTGGAAAGTATATGCCTTCGTCAAGCCCAGATCGGAAAAGAAATTGGTGCAGATGGGATTGTGGCGAAAGGCCATGAGGCGGGAGGGAAAATTGGTGAAGAGACTTCTTTTATTTTACTTCAGAAGATTCTTTCTCATATGACCCTGCCGGTTTGGGCTTATGGGGGAATCGGTTTGCATACGGCAGCAGTCTGTTATGCAGCAAAAGCAGAGGGGATTGTTCTAGATTCTCAGCTTTTATTGACCAAAGAGTCTCCAATTTCCAAAGAAATGAAAATTCGTCTGGGTGCCCTTGACGGAAGTGAAACAACCTGTCTTGGGGAAAGCTTAAACTCCCCTTACCGGGTTTACGGAAAACAGAATCACCCATTAATAAAAGAATTTTTGGATCGGGAAGATCAACTTGCCCAGGAAAATTCCATTGAAAAGCTTAAGGTCTGGAGAGAGTTAATTAGAAAGCGGGTGGGGTGGCACTCTCTCAATAAAAATTTATTTCTCTTAGGTCAGGATATAACCTTTGCCTCCTCTTTAGCTCAAAAATTTGGAACTGTGGGAGGCGTTTTGCAAGGGTTTAGGCGGTCGATCCAATCTCATATTCAGTCAGCCATGAAAACTTCTCCTTTGGAGGAAGGCAGCTCTTTAGCCCGAAGTCATGGCACACGCTATCCCATAGTTCAGGGGCCGATGGCCAGAATATCCGATGTCCCCCAATTTGCTCGCCAGGTGGCTGATGAGGGCGCACTCCCGTTTATTGAATTAGCCATGATGCGGGAAAAGGAAGTGAAGGACTTATTGGGAAGGTGTGAAAGTGAGCTTGCCGGCCGGCCATGGGGAGTTGGGATACTTGGTTTTGTTTCAGAAGATCTTTTTAAAGAACAGACACAGATCATTTTGGCCCACAAACCAGCCTTTGCTTTGATTGCCGGGGGCAGACCGGAGCAAGTCAAATTTATGGAGAAGCAGGGAATCCTCACGTATATTCATTGTCCTTCGCCGGAATTGCTCAAGATTTTTCTCAAAATGGGGTTGCGAAGATTTATTTTTGAAGGAATGGAATCTGGTGGACATTTAGGGCCGCGGACTAGTTTCACTTTGTGGGATAAAAGCCTTGAGGTCCTTTTGGATTTTCTGTCTTCACGGCAGGATGCATCCTCTTATCAAGTTTTGTTTGCGGGAGGCATACACGACGCTCTTTCTGCTTCTATGGTGTCTATGTTGGCTGCACCCTTGAGCAGTTTGGGTGTTCAGGTGGGTGTCCAAATCGGCTCTGCATATCTGTTTACAGAACAAGTCGTAGATTCAAAGGCAATTGTTAAAGAATTTCAGGTTCAAGCCCTCTCAGGGAAAGGTACTGTACGTTTGCAAACAAGCCCTGGTTATGTAACGCGGTGTTTGCCTACTCCCTACACCCAATTATTCGCCCAAGAGAAGCGGAAGATGCTTTCTGATGGCCGTTCGATTAATGAGGTCCGAGATGCGTTGGAATCTATGACCCTTGGGCGACTGAGGATATCGGCCAAAGGCATTGATCGAGATCCTTCTTCGAAAACGGCAGATCCTCACTATATTCCTTTGAATGAAGAGGATCAGTTGAAGCGAGGGATTTACATGATTGGGCAAATAGTTGCTATGAGAGATCGAATATGCACCATAGAAGAACTTCATGCAGACATCAGCCAAAGGGGAACAGAAGAGTTTAAAAAATTTATTGAAGCTGAAAAAGGGGTGTCCTCAAAAAATCAGGTATCCGGTTTTAAGGCCCCAGAGATAGCCATTGTTGGCATGGCTTGTATTTTACCCAAAGCTTCCGGTCTTCATAGTTATTGGGAAAATATCCTTAATAAAGTGAATGCTATTCAGGAAATACCTCCCGATCGATGGGATCATCAATTGTATTATAACAAAGATCGCAAAGCCAAGGATAAAATTTATTCCAAATGGGGTGGGTTTATAGATGAGGTTCCTTTTGATCCCATGGATTATGGCATGCCACCAAATACACTATACTCTATCGAACCTCTTCATTTAATAACCCTGCAAGTTGTTCGGGAAGCCCTGCGAAATGCGGGTTATTTGGACCGTTTTTTCCGCCGTGATCGTGCCTCGGTAATAATTGGGGCTGGCGGCGGTGTAGCCGATCTTGGTATTAAATATAGTATTCGTTCTTTTCTTCCTTTATTGGAGAGGATAAGCGAGGGTAAGATCCAGTCGGATCTCTTTATTTCAGAATTAAAGGGTTTTTTGCCTGAATGGACGGAAGATTCTTTCGCCGGTATTTTGATGAATGTTGCTGCCGGCCGCGTAGCCAATCGATTTGATATGGGGGGATCAAATTTTACTGTAGACGCAGCTTGTGCCTCTTCTATGGCAGCCGTCTATTTGGGGGTTAAAGAGTTGCAAACCTATAGCAGTGATATGGTGGTGGTTGGCGGCAGTGATACCATGCAAAACCCCTTTACCTTTCTTTGTTTTTCCAAAACCCAGGCCTTATCGCCAACGGGAAGATCTTCTCCTTTGGATGAGAGTGCAGACGGCATTGTTTTAGGAGAAGGGGTGGCTGTGGCAATATTGAAACGGTTGGCTGATGCCGAACGTGATGGGGATCGTATTTATGCAGTGATTAAATCCGTGGGCAGTTCCAGTGACGGCAGGGACAAATGTTTAACCGCCCCGCGTCCGGAAGGACAAATTTCAGCCCTTGAAAGGGCCTATGATCAAGCCGGTATTTGCCCTTCTACTGTTGGCTTAATTGAGACACACGGAACCGGAACGGAAGTAGGAGATCGGACTGAAGTGCAGGCCCTCAGCCATGTATTTAAAAGTGCTCAAGCTAAAAACCAGAGCTGCGCCGTTGGAGCAGTTAAATCCATGATTGGTCATACCAAGTGTACCTCTGGAGTGGCTGGGCTGATTAAGACGGCAATGGCCTTATATAGTAAAACTTTACCGCCAACTATGAATGTTACAGATCCCAACAGGAAAGCCAATTTTGCCCAAACACCTTTTTATGTGAATACAGATACCCGTCCTTGGCTCAACAGTATGAAAGAGCATCCTCGGCGAGCCGGGGTCAGTGCTTTCGGTTTTGGGGGGACCAATTTTCATACTGTGCTTGAAGAATATACTCAAGATTTTTCTGATGGGATATCTGAATCTTTTTATCGGCAGTGGCCTGGAGAACTTTGCGTTTGGGCGGCAAATTCAAGAGAAGAGCTTCAAAAAAAGGTAAACAAGGTTAGTAAAGATCTGCAAGATTGGAAGAGGGGGATTCATCCCCCCTTATCAGAAATAGCCTATAGTCAATGGAAGGAGATGCAATCGATAGACAAGTCAGCACTTGCGGATGTTCGGCTGGCTGTAGTCACCTCTTCCCATGATGACCTCTATCAAAAATTAGATCGAGTCAAAGAGATGCTATCTTCACCAGGACTCCTTCATATTCAGGATCCTCAGGGTATCTATCTGATTGAGCGAGCGGCAAGAGTTAAGGGCAAAGTAGCCTTTCTTTTTCCCGGGCAGGGGGCACAGTACCTGAATATGGTAAAGGAGTTGGCAATACATTTCCCTGAGGTTTTATCCTGTTTCGAGCGTCTCGATAGAATTTTACAACCCAAACTGGGTAGGGCCTTAAGTGATTACATTTTCCCCAGGCCAGTCTTCACAGATGAGGAAAAAGCTGACCAACAGAAAGCGTTAACGAGAACCTCTATTGCTCAACCCGCGATTGGAGCGGTAAGTGTAGCCCTGGGTCAGTTGCTGAGTGAATTGGAAATATATCCGGATATGGTAGCCGGCCACAGCTATGGTGAGTATGTAGCCTTGTGGGCAGGTGGGAGTTTGACTGAAGAATCTTTGATGCTTTTGTCAGAGGCTAGGGGCCGGATTGTTGAAGACGCTGTGTCTTCTTGCCCTGGTACTATGGCTGCCATGAATGCTTCCAAAGAAGAGCTTTCTGAAATTGTTTCAGGAAAAGAGGGAGTTTGGATGGCTAATTATAACTCACCTCAACAAACGGTCATCTCGGGAATTCCGGAATCTGTGCAAGCAGTAGTAAATCTGTGTAAGTCCAAGGGGATAAAAGCTCGTATGCTTCCTGTTTCCTGCGCTTTTCACTCTCCGTTGGTTCGTCCTGCGCAAGAAAAAATTGCTGAATTTTTAAATGCCTTAACCATACATGATGCAAAACTCCCTGTTTATTCTAATACAACCGCCAATCCTCACTCTTATGAGGCGAAAAAGATCACCCAGTATATGATTGATCATCTTACTCATCCTGTGAAATTTATGCAGGAAATCGAAGCCATGTATGAAGCAGATGCACGTATTTTTATAGAGGTAGGTCCACGATCTATTTTAACCAATTTAGTCAATCAAATTTTAGACGGTCGTCCTCATACTACTGTCGCTTTGGACCAGGTCGGGCGATCCGGTTTATTACAATTACAATATTGCCTGGGGCAACTCATTGTTCAAGGGATACCTATAAACCTGGACAGGCTTTATGTAAGCCGAATTGATCAGAAAGAAAATTGGTTACAGAAAAAAGATGATTCAGTATCATTGAGTAAGCCTTCAAATACCTGGATGATTCGTGGAGATCGGATTCGACCATTACAGGGAGAGTCAATCCAAACAAGATCAAATGAGCAAAACCATTTTTCGAAAAAAGTAAATAAATCAGAGCTTCAAAAACATGTTGAACAAAAAGAAGTCAGAGAGAAAAATATTGCAAACAGTGCACAAAAAGAAGACAAAATCATGGGTGAAGATTTGAGTACACCAAAGACGGGTGATCTGATTATGCACCAGTTTCAGCAGATGATGAATAAGTTTTTGGATACTCAAAAAACGGTGATGGCCGGCTATCTACGAACCGGATTTAGCGGAGAAGCTTCGGAAGCCAAAAAATATCATGTTACTGCACAAAACCTTAAAGAGAGTGTAGAGAGAAAAACGGCTCAAGAAGAATATAAAAATGAGGTTTCTAAAAAGGAGGCTTTTCAAGAAAAAAAAGAAATAGAGGATGTGCCCACTTTGCCTGACAGACCGGATAAACAGAAGGTTCAAGAATTATTACTTAGGATCGTGAGCGAAAGGACTGGATATCCCTCGGAAATGTTGGGTCTTGATCTGGACATGGAAGCAGATTTGGGTATTGATTCTATCAAACGGGTAGAGATACTGGGAAGCCTTCAAGAAGAGATTGGCGGCTCTTGCCAAGGGGAAGGGGAAGAGGCCGAAAAAGAAATGGGGGAATTTGGCGGCATAAAAACCCTACAAGGCATCATAGACTGGATAACTCAATCTGGAGAAACAAAAAAAGAATTAGCAGATAATGTAAAAAAAAGTGATGCTCAGGAAGCAAATGTAGAAGAGAGGAGAGAAGGGGATATCTCCAAGGGAGGAGATATTCAAAGATTTCTTGTAAACAGAGTCAAAACACCTTGCTTGGGGGACCAAATCGCTTTTGATAAGAATAGAATAGTAGTAATCACTGAAGATCAAAGAGGTTTGGCCGGGTTTTTAGATTGCAAGCTTCAGGAACAAGGGTACAAGGTTGCCCGGATACGTATAGGAGATAACGTTGAAGAAATTGAGCCCGGATATTACACAGCTAATCTTGGCCTTTATGAAGATGTTAATTCTTTATTAGCACTTATTCATCAGAGACAGGGACCGATCGGGGCACTAATCCATCTTTATCCGTTCAGAAGTGATCAGGGGATTTTTGAGATGGACCTTATTCAGTGGAAGAGGCTCCTCAATCTGGAGGTAAAAAGTTTATTTTATCTGGCCAAGTCGCTGGAAACTGAGTTGAGAGAGGCTGCCTCTAGCGGCGCAAGTTGTTTGATGGCCGTCACTTCCATGGGGGGGAGCTTCGGCAGCGGTTGCATGCAATCTATAGAGGAAAGCCTAAAGCCCTCGACCTTAGGCATGCAATCTTTTTCTCCTGTCCAGGGTGGATGTGCCGGTTTAATCAAGAGTCTCAAATATGAATGGCCGGAGGTAAATCTTAAGGTAGTGGATTTAAACCCTCAGGATAAGAAGGAAAATTTGGCGCATTATCTTTTGGATGAGATGCGATTCGGGCAGAATGAGGTAGAGGTTGGATATCAGCAAGGGGATCGTTTTACCCTCCAACCCCTGCTGTCAGCACTTTCACTGGAGAGTGAGTCTCAGTTCCGAATTGATTCTTCCTGGACGCTATTACTTACCGGAGGGGCCCGGGGTATTACCTCTGATGTGGCCAAGGAATTGGCTCGGCAATATCAACCCACCTTACTTTTGGTAGGCAGTTCTCCCTTTCCCAAGGAAGAAATACCTTTTGAAATCACCGGATCTCTTCAAGAAATAAAGGCGCGCCTAATAGAGCATATGAAGCTTCAAGGCGAGGTTATTACCCCTGTCCGGGTAGAGAGTAAATATCAGCAATTAATGAAAGCCCGCGAAATTCGGACGAATGTTAAAGCCATGCAGGACCTTGGTTCCCGGGTGCAGTATTTTCAGGCAGATGTCCGAGATGAGCGATCCTTGGCCGGACTCATTGACAATATCTATCAATCCTATGGAAAGATTGATGGGGTTATCCATGGAGCAGGGATTATTGAAGATAAATTTATTAAAGATAAGGCCCCCGAGTCCTTTGATCGTGTCTTTGACACCAAGGTTGATAGCGCCTTTATTTTGAGTCAAAAACTCCATTTGGATTCACTGAAATTTTTAGTCTTTTTTTCTTCTGTGGCCGGTCGTTTCGGTAATCGCGGTCAAGGAGATTATGCTGCGGCTAATGAAGTATTAAATAAATTGGCTATTTATCTTAATGCACGGTGGCCGGCCAGGGTGGTTTCTATAAATTGGGGGCCGTGGGAAAATTCGAATATGGTTTCTCCCCTTTTGGATAAAGAATTTAAAAAGCACGGAATACAGTTAATTCCTCGTGATGTAGGGCCTCAACGATTGGATCAGGAAATTTGTTATGGGGTAAAAGGCGATGCTGAAATTATCCTTGGGGGAGGCTGGAAGTCCCCAATAAATAAACGGAAGCAGGTAAACCAATCAGCTTCGCATTTAGTGGAAGAGGCAGTGGAAGACGAAAATAATCCTCCCCTTGGGCAAAGAAGAGTTAAGGAAGATTTTCAGATGTCTAAAGCCTTTCCCCTTTTAGAATCGGGAATTGTTTTTTCTCCCAATGGAAAAGGCATAGTGAAAATTGTCCGTGAGTTGGATGCAGCCAATGATTTGTATCTTCAGGATCATAAGTTGAATGGAAACCCTGTTTTGCCTATGACTATGGCCCTTGAATTGATGGTCGAAACAGTATCCCTTGGATGGCCTGAGTGGCGTATTGAGCGGGTCTGTGATTTACGGGTGTTAAAAGGAGTTGTTGTTTCAAAACCTACTAAGGTCCATATTAAAGCCATCCCATCTCAGCCTAATTCTTCTGAGAATCTGAGTGTGAAAGTAGAAATGAATGATGCGCAAACGCCTTCAATATGTTGCTATAGCACTATAGTTGAATTAAGGAAAAAAGGTAATGGTTCTTTTCGGTGGCAGCCATTGGCTTTATCAGAGGCTAAACCCTTTCCCATGAGTACCCGCGAAGCCTATCAGCAGTGGTTGTTTCATGGCCCCCTGTTTCATGGAATTTCTGAAATACATCAGATTGGGGCAAATGGTATTAATGGAATATTGATCCCCTCAAGTCCCAAAAAGTTGCTCGCTGGAGATCCTCAGGGGACGTGGTTGATTGATCCGGTTATAGTAGACAGCGGGCTGCAGATGATTATTTTGTGGTCTAGAACATATTGGGATATGATGCCTCTCCCCTCTCGGTTTAAACAATTTCGAAGTTTTGGTCCCCTGTCCGGATCAAAGATTAGGTTTGAGACCCGGATTTTACCTAATTCTACTCCAGGTATGCTTCATGCGGATTTAGCCTTTTTTAATGAGGAAGGTAAATTAATTGCTCTATTGGAAGATATGGAAGCCGCCTGCAGCAAATCTTTAAACCGTTTGACTGCTAACAAGAATGAATAAGGAGTGTAGATGACTATATCTACAAATAAAGACTTACTACAAAAATCGACTGTCCGGGGTGATATAGCCATTGTTGGTATGGCTTGTATTTTTCCAAAAGCACCTGATCTTAATAGTTACTGGCACAATATTCTTTCCAAAACCGATGCGGTGGGCGATGTCCCTCCAGGGAGGTGGGATTCAAAAACTTACTATTCAGAGGGGGCAGCTGATATTAATAAGGTTTATTGTAAAAGAGGGGGTTACCTGGATGAATTTATGATGTTTGATCCGGTAAAATATGGTGTTATGCCTATAGGTGTCGAGGGAGGTGAGCCGGATCAGTTTTTGGTTTTACAGGTAGTTCATGAAGCCTTGAAGGATGCTGGTTATTTGGATCGAGATTTTAATGGTGAGCGTACCGAATTTATTCTCGGACGAGGAAATTATCTGGGAGTTGGGGCTTCCAACCTTATTCAACGAAGTATCATTACTGAGCAAACCCTAAAAATTTTAAAAAATCTTCATCCGGAATATTCCCAAGAAGAGCTGGCTGAAATTCGTCAGGAACTACTTGGGTGTCTGCCAAAGTTGGGGCCGGAAAAAGCTTCAGCCTTTATTCCTAATCTGACCACAGGGCGAGCGGCTAATCGCCTGGATTTCATGGGCCCTAATTATACTATAGACGCAGCCTGTGCTTCTTCTTTGATTGCCGCAGAAATTGGCGTACGGGATTTATTGACCGGCAAATGTGATACTGCTATTGTCGGCGGGGTCCATATTTGCGCCAGTGTTCCGTTTTTGTTAATTTTTTGTGCCTTTCAAGCTATGTCTTTTCAGTCTCGGATTCGTCCCTTTGACCAGGATGCAGATGGCACCATTCCCGGCGAGGGCCTTGGAGTTGTAATCTTAAAACGATTACAAGAGGCGGAAGATGATGGGGACCGCATCTATGCAGTAATTAAAGGGGTAGGGTCTGCCAGTGACGGTCGAGCTGTAAGTGTGACGGCACCCCGGGTGGAGGGGGAAGTGTTGGCCGTGCGGCGGGCTTTTGAAATGGCCCAAGTCCCGACCCAAACAATCCGTTTGATTGAGGCCCATGGAGTGGGCACTACTGTAGGGGATGCGGTGGAGATCGAGGCCATGAGAAGGGTTTTTGGCTCAAGGGACCAATTTGGCCCTCGGTGTGCTCTGGGGACGGTTAAATCGATGATTGGCCATGCCATGCCTGCTGCGGGAATTGCCGGCTTAATCAAGGCGGCCTTAGCTGTTTATCATAAGGTATTACCCCCTACTCTTCATTGCGAAAAAATTAATCCTAAATTAGGGATTGAAAATACACCTCTCTATATCAATACGGAAACCCGTCCATGGATTCATGGAGAAGCAGATTTTCCCCGGCGGGCCGGGGTAAATGCTTTTGGTTTTGGGGGCATTAATGCCCATGTAATTTTGGAAGAATATGTGACCAAGACCGGAAAGACTCAACAAAAGACCTCTCCTCAAGTGTGGGAAACAGATGTATGTATATTTCATGGAGAATCGCGGCAGGGTTTGATTCAACAGATACACGATATTCAAAAATTTATAGATGAAAATTCGAGTTTTTTGCTTCGTGATCTAGCCTATAGTTTAAATATAACTTTGGGCAGCCATCCCTGTCGTCTGGCCGTGGTAGCCAATACAATAGAAGATTTACAACAAAAATTAACCTATGCCCTGAAGCGGCTTTTTGACCCTCAGTGTCACCAAATCAAAGATCTCAAAGGGATTTATTTTTTTGAGTCTCCTTTAAGCAAAGAGGGCAAATTAGCCTTCCTTTTTCCCGGGGAAGGATCTCAATATGTAAATATGTTAGCAGATCTGTGTCTTTTCTTTCCTGAGGTTCGATCTTGTTTTGACAAGGCTGATCGTATTCTTTTAGAAAAGGGTCAGCAGGATTTGCCGAGTTCTTATATCTTCCCCCCACCTTTCTTTTCTGAGGAAGAACGACGAGCGGCCGAGAAACATCTCTGGAAAATGGATCGAGCTACAGAGGCGGTTTTGATCGGCAACCTGGCTATGTATACTTTGTTAAATTCTCTTGGAATTAAACCTGATCAGATAGTGGGACATAGTGCCGGAGAATGGTCGGCGATGATTTTTTCAGGAATTATTGATGTAGAAGAATTCTTACAAAATACGAGAAAGTTAAATCAGATCTATCGTCGATTATCCGAAGATCCGGATGTCCCCAAAGCTACCCTTTTGGCTGTTGGTACGAGTCGTACCCAGATTTCCTCTATGATCGAACAAATTGAGGGGACTGTTTATGTGGCCAATGATAATTGTCCGCATCAGGTTGTGATTATTGCTGAAGGACATGTGGCTGAAAAAGCTGTTAAATATTTACGGGCTAAAGGGATCCCTTTTGAAATATTGCCCTTTGACCGTGGCTACCATACTCCCTTGTTTCGTTCGATCTGTCCCCATTTACAGGATTATTTTTCTTCTTTCTCCATTTCATCTCCACACACTGAGGTATATTCCTGTAATATTATGTCCCCCTATCCCCATGATCCCCAGAAAATATTAAAGTTGGCTGTTGAAACCTGGGCTCTCCCTGTTGCCTTTCGCCAGACTATTGAGAATATGTATAACAGCGGCACTAGAATATTTGTAGAAGTAGGTCCTAAGGGGAATTTGTCCGCTTTTGTTGAGGATATTTTGAGGGGGAAACCTCATTTAGCAATACCCTCGAATGTGGCCCGGCGCTCGGGAATTACCCAGTTGAACCATATGATGGGTTTGTTAAGCGCCCAGGGAGTTTCTTTGAATTTTGAGTATTTATATCAATATCGATCGCCACATTTTATCCATTGGGCTGATGCAAGGCAGTTGCAGGAGCCCAAGGAAAAAGGAATTAAATTATCTCTTGGATGGTATTTACTTTCTCTTCAGGAACGAGACAAAAAGAAAAGATCGGCTGAGAGTAAGGATAAAAAAGTTTCTGATGGAGTTGGCCTTGCCGGTGGTCCTTCTAATGGAGGAAGAGAGAATAATTCTGACCAGGGTACCTGGCCAATGTCGGATATTATTTCGAATATGATTGTTAATGAATTATCAGAGGATAAGTTTGGGGATGTTGCTTTTTTATCAAATGCTAATCCTTCGGACTTTGGTTCCCCGGCACCATCTTCTTCGGTTATGGACGAGTATTTTCAAACCATGGGACATTTTCTCGATACCCAAAAGGAGATGATGCAGGTCTATCTGAAAAAAAAGCAGGATTCTTTAAACCCTGATTCGGTTTTGCCTGATGCCCAAAAGGAAAATTATCAACAAAAAAAGGAGCAATCTAAAAATAATCCTGATATAGAAAAAATCACCAATACTGCTATGGAACCCTTATCAGTTGTGGCTATTGAATCCTTGATTGAAGACGAGGGCACACAATCTGAACCAAAGACAGAAGAAGATTTTACCAACACTTTGGTAGAGTTGGTCAGTGAAAAGACAGGTTATCCGCAGGAAATGATTGATTTAAATTTGGATATGGAGGCAGACCTGGGAATTGATTCAATAAAAAGGGTGGAAATTATAGGTTCTTTTAGGGAAAAGTATGCTCAGATTGCGGAAGAAGATATTGAAGCTATCTCAGGTCTCAAAACCTTACAACAGGTTATTGATTTGGTAAAAAATAAAATAAAAAATTCCTCCCAAGATTTAATAGGGGAAACAAAGGGGGATGAAAAATTTTCTTTTAGGCAAAGGAAAGTGAAGGAAAAAAAGTGGGAAGATCTGCCTTTTATAGGGGAAGTGGTGGATTTGAAGCCAGGTAAAAGTCTTGTTGCTTTGCGGCAGGTTGATTTAAAAGAGGACCTTTTTTTAGAGGATCATCGCTTCGGCCAAAAAATTTCTGAATTTAGTTCCGGTGTGGGCGCTTTGCCTGTAATTCCATTAACTATTAGCATTGAAATCATGGCTGAAGCAGCTTCTTTATTATTTCCGGGCCAAAAATTGGTTCGTATTGAAAAGGTGATGGCTAATCAATGGATTTGTCTGGAAGGTGAGGGGCCAATTATTCTTCGGATTGAGGCTGAGGTCTTATCTCCCGGGAGTGTCCAGGTTCAGATTCAAAAATATGAAAAAAAAGAAATATCTCCTGCAAGTCAAAAACCTATTATTACTGCACAAATGTTTTTCGCCCATGAATATCCTGCTTCTTCTACCTGCTCGGAGTTTGTCTTAGAGGAAGAGCGAACTCCTTCTCATACGGGGGAAGAGGTTTATAAAGAGCATCGAATGTTTCACGGGCCAAGATTTCAGGGCATTATTTCTATGGATAAAACGGGGAAAAATGGGCTAAAAGCACATTTGCAGACTTTACCAAAGAATAATTTATTTCGATCCTCCCCAGAACCTGATCTTAAAACAGATCCTTTTTTACTTGATGCGGCCGGTCAATTGGTGGGGTATTGGCCGGTTGAGTATTTAGATAGTGGTTTTGTCATTTTCCCTATTGCCCTTAAGACTCTTTATATTTATAAGGATACTCCTCCTCCTTTGACACGTCTGCGGGCTAGGATGCATATACAACAGATAACAACCACCAAGGTATTGGCAAATTTGGACATTTTTGGAGAGGATGGTCAACTCTGGATGCAGATTATTGGTTGGGAAGATTGGCGTTTTTATTGGTCCCGGCAGTTATATGATTTTTGGAGATTTCCAAACCAGGGTACCATTGGCCAACCTTGGGAACCAGAGGCTAAGGTATTTTCAGAGAAAAAAGTCCCTGCTTTTTCATTACTTAAACAGTTTTGGCGAGGAGGTAGTGACATATTTCAAGATGTTATGGCATATATGGTTTTGAGCAGCAAAGAGAGGGAAATGTATAAAAAAATATCTGCCGGAAATGATAGAGGGAAGTGGTTGTTAGGGAAAATGGTAGCCAAAGATGCTGTGCGAAGCTTTTGGCAAAAAAACCACCATAAGAATTTTTATCCTGCAGATATTGATCTTATTGACCAGGGAAATAGTCGGCTAAAAATAGGGGAGATCCAAAATAGTGATGGTGGTTTAGTCCCTGTCATTTTGACGGCCCACGCAGATGGCGCCGCCATAGCCGTGGCTGCTGGGGAAGGGCTCATTAGGGGAATAAATCTTGAACGTATTTACCTGGAAAATGAATTGCCGGGAAAATCGGCCTTGTCTTCAGAAGAAATGGCCCTTTTATCTAATCTGGATAAATCCGAACAAAAGGAGGAGTGGACTGCTCGTCTTTGGTGTGCCAAGGGGGCAATAGCACAGGCTTTCGGTCATAATGCGGATGAGGAGAGGGAGAAAACAATTGGTATGAAACAGACAATTATGGTTAATGAATTTGATTTTCAGACGGGAAGGGTGAAAGTAACCTTAAAGGAGAACCTCAGGAGGGAATCTTTTCCCGATGTTAGGGCCCCTATCTGGGTTTATACGTATCGGGAAAATGAATATATCATTGCCATAACTATTTAATGAGGGATAAAGGTATGAATGAAATAAACCGAGAAGTCATATTTGGATCAATATCTGAAATTATTAGCAGCTTAAAAGATGAATGGGAATTTTCCGGTAATATTACTCCGGAAACTTCTCTATTTTCAGAATTGGAGTTCGAATCAATTGATGCAGTGGTCTTGGGGTCGATGATTGAAGATCATTTCAAGCAACCTTTTCCCTTTGCTGAATATTTGGCCGGTCTTGGAGAGCGGGGGGTTGGAGATATTAAGGTCAAGGACCTTATTGATTTTGTATATCTAAACCTGGAGAAACAGTAAATGAAAAATTTTGACAAACAGACTATTTTGATTGGGCTTGATGGGGCTTCTTTTACAGTGTTGGATTCGCTTATGGAAGATGGGACCATGCCCTTTTTGAAGAAATTTATTTCCAGGGGATGTCGGGGAGAGTTAACTTCGGTGACCCCGCCATTGACTCCTCCAGCCTGGACTTCTTTAGCCACAGGATGTCGACCAGGTACCCATGGTGTGTTGGATTTTCTTCAATTTGAGTCGCCAAAGAGTCGGTATATTAAATGGATCTCATTCCGGGATATCCGGCGAGAAACGATCTGGTCCATTGTAAGCCGACATGGAATGCGGGCTGGTAGTTTAAATTTTATTGCCATGAATCCCCCACCTCCGATATCCGGATATGTGGTGCCGGGGTTTGTGAGTTGGCGTTTTTTGAAAAAAAACAGCTGGCCTACAGATTTATTTGACCGCTTGAAAACTATTCCCGGATTTGATCTCAAAGAAATGGCTTTGAATTTTCGAGAGGAGGAAAAGGCAGTCAAGGGCTGTCAAAAAGAAGAATATGAAAAGTGGATTTTATTACACATTAAGCGTGAACGGCAGTGGTTTCAAGTAATACGTTATTTGATGCAGAATGATCCCTGCCATTTAATGGGTTTTATCTTTGATGGGCTTGATCGTATTCAGCATATCTGTTGGCGTTTCTTAGATCCGGATTGTTTCCCTGAGTCATTTTTGCCATGGGAAGAAAAGACACGGCAGTTGTGTTTGCAATATTTTCATGAACTCGATGGATTTATTGAAGAAATTGTTTCTTTGGCCGGTCAGGAGGCAAATATATTTATTGCTTCAGATCATGGTTTTGGTCCGACTAAAGAAATTTTATATATTAATCAATGGCTTAGTGAACAGGGCTATCTCAAATGGAAGGGAAATGTTCAGATTCCTGAGGGAGATCAAGAAAGCCTTGGAGTGGAGTCCCCTTATCGTAGCCTATTGTTCCTTGATTGGGAAAAAACCAAAGCCTATGCCGCCACTGCCAGCAGCAATGGAATTATGATTCAAGTGGCCGGCAAAAGAGGCAAGGAGGGGATCTTGCCGGAAGAATATTCAAATTTTCGTCTGGAATTAATGGAAAAATTACAGAACAATTGTACTGACAAGGAGGGTAAGCCTTTAATCAAGAAAATTTTAACCAAAGAAGAATCTTTTTCCGGAAATTCCATTGATTGTGCTCCGGATTTGAGTCTGGTTTTAAGGGATAGTGGATTTTTTTCTGTGAATCCTGTTGAGGGTGGTTATTTCCATAATCGTGCCCAGATTAGGGGGACACATCGACCGGAGGGTGTTTTTGCGGCTGTAGGTCCCGGGATTCGGAAGAGCTATGCCTTAGCCCCTTTATCCATCATCAATGTGGCCCCTCAACTTTTATATGCCCTTGGAATACCAATTCCGGAAAATATGGAAGGACAAGTAGTTACAGAGGTTTTCGATCCTGCTTTTTTAAAATTACATCCAATAAAAATAGGAGCGCCTACTTTGCCTCCCGAGGGGTATCGAGATGTTCCCGTACAAACCGAGGATTCCGAGGGACAAGAACAGATCATGCTGCGGTTGAAGAGTTTAGGGTATGTCTAATGAAATAGTTACCTCATTAGCTTTCGGGATTAGAATTAAGGAGGCTTAATTTTAACTCTATGATTTTTTTATAGTAGCTTCCGGTCTCAAATTTTTGATTCCTTTATTATGTCGGCGGTGATAAACAACACTTTACATTATGTAAAAAAGAATTTTAAGGGAAAGAGAATGCCAAAGGTTCGGATAAATAAATTGGATATTCATTATCAACAACATGGGAAGGGCCCTGATGTTGTTTTGATTCACGGAATTACCGGTAATCTATCTATTTGGTTTATGAAAATTTTACCGGTTTTGTTAAAAAAATATAGAGTTACGGTTTATGATTTGAGAGGGCATGGGTATAGTGATAGACCTCAAAGCGGATACACCTCGGATGATATGGTGGAAGATCTCAAGGGATTGATGGATCACTTGAACATTGAACGTGCTATTTTTGTGGGCCATAGTTTTGGCGGGGCAGTGGCCTTGCATTTTGCGGCCTTTTACCCCCAACAAACAGCAGGGGTAGTGATTTCGGATGCAGGTATTCCGGCCTTTATACACCTCCGTAATGTGAAGGATTGGAGAGGCTGGGACCTTTATAAAGGGGACTTGGAGAAGTTAGGGATACGCACCGAGGATGATTTATTGGATATTGAAAAATGCGTGCGGAAAAGTTTCGAGGTGCCTATACAGCATGGGTTTCGCATTGGGGCCGGACGCCGGTCTGATCGTTTGACGAATTTAATAGATAATACCACGGTACTTAAAGATTTTTCGGTAGTAGGGACCTTAACTGAGGAAAAAATTTCTAAAATACTCAGTCCCACTCTTTGTATATATGGCGCTTACTCGCCATGGCGAGCTGTGGGAGAGAAGCTTCAGGATATTATGCCCCATTGTAAATCTGTACAGATTTCCAAACAGGGGCACTTTTACCCTTTGCAATCACCTGAATTATTATTGAAATTACTGGATGATTTTTTTCAACAAGTAAAACCCACATAATTTTTTTTACAGAAAAATTCATTTGTTTGGTGACGTTCCAGCTCACGGATATCAATCAGGGGCTTGAGCTTTTCGAGATTACAGGAAGGTTCATTTGTTAGGCGACGTTCCAGCCAATTTTATGAGACAGGATTATAAGATAGACGATAGGAATAGGGTTATGGGATAGATAGACAGGGGAAAAATGAGGCGAGAAGATATTGAAAAAGTATGAGGAGGAGGTGAAAGGGGATAGACTGAAGAAGTAATAGTCTTATGGGAGATTATCATTATGGGTATTTAACCTATGGGTATAGTCTAAATCAGGGGGGTATCGATGATGAAATCAGCATAATATTATTTAGATTAAATCAAGGAATGATGCAATCGTAAAAAGTCATTTTTACAAAAATTGGGTTACATAAATTCAATAAGTTATGTTGTGCGAAGCCCCCAATTTTGGACTTTTTACGAGGCCATCAAGGAATGGAATTAAAAAGGGGAAACTCATGCATAATGTAAAATTTGAGTCAAAAGGGGGAAAGGTCATGAAGAGAAGGTTTTTAAAGATTTTAAGCATTACTATGGTTATGGCGGGTTTTCTTTTTTACCAATTAGGCACTGCTAATGCTTCGCAGATGCTTGGGGTAAGCAAGAGAGCCTTTGAGCAAATTAATGAGGATGGATTCGGTGATAGACACAATAGTTATGCCTGGTCAATGGAATGGTTTAAGGGCAAATTGTATGTCGGTACTAATCGAGATTTCCTTTGTTATTTATATATGATTTTTGGGGAAGCCTATCCAGTGGATATGGTTAATCTGGATTGTCCTGAAGACCCTGATTTCCGTGCAGAGATTTGGCGATTTGATCCTCAGACCAATGATTGGGAGTGCGTTTTTTTATCTGAGCACATAATTTTGGAAGAAGAGGGCAGGATGGTTGCCAGGGATCAAGGATACAGGGGTATGGCGGTAATAATTGAACCGGATGGAACAGAGGCCTTATATGTCGGGGGCTATCTTAGCAAGATGCTGGCGAATGAGCCGGCTAGACTTTTGCGTACTACGGATGGAGAGAATTTTCAGGAGGTTAAAAGCACAAATGAGGGAGTGCTGGGAAACAGTAATATTTTTAGTTTGCGCTCTTTGATCCAATATAAAGAAAAATTATATTTAACTGCTGAAATAAGCTTTCCAAAAGAACCGAAACTTCTGGAAACGGATTTGATCATTAAGAGTACAGAAAACAATACAGTGACCATGGATTTTCGTGAGGTTAACCCGGAAGGATTAAATCCCTTAGAGATGGCCGTGTTCAATGATAATCTTTATGTCGGGGTCATGAATCCAGTAACCGGTTTTTCTGTTTTAAGAACCGACGCTGCCGGCGAACCTCCCTATTCCTTTACTCCTGTAGTAACTGATGGAGCTTATCGTGTGGATCGAGAGGGGAATGATGCCCATAATCTGAATGAATATGCTTTAAGTATGTGCGTTTTTCGTGATCAGTTGTATATAGGCACTGGTTGCGGATTAGGGGGGTATGATTTTATGACCTCAACGGGTGAAGATACAAAGCCTTTAGCAGGTGCGGCTGAGATGATCCGGATAAATCCCGATGATACCTGGCAACTGATTTGTGGGACAAGGCGAGATACCCCGGATGGGAGCAAAATGCCGATCAGCCTTATGCCGGCAGGTTTTGGGAATCCATTTGCAGGTTATTTCTGGAGAATGGTTGAACATGAAGGCTGGCTCTATGTTACAACTATAGATTGTAGCGTTGCCCTTCAAAATCCCAAATTAAAAGAAAATTTACCCGATGAATATAAAGATTTGCTTGAGCAATATGGAGATACAGTAATTAACATGTTAGGCGGGTTTGATTTATGGAAAACACGAAATGGAGTTGTCTGGTATCCTGTTGACACAAGAGGTTTTGGGGATGCTTTTAATATAGGAGGCCGTACTTTGGAATCTACTCCGGCAGGCCTTTTTTTAGGAACTGCCAATCCCTTTTACGGATGTCAGGTTTGGAGGGCTGAAGAAGGATTCGCCACTGCCAAAGATCTTCAGGTGGAGCTTGAGGGAGAAGCAATGAAATTGACCTGGATCGTTCCTTCAGGGACAGTGCTCAGTCACATTTATAAAAAAGAATTATTGGGGATAGATGCATCAGGGTTTTTCGGGTTAGAGGAAATTGAAGGAACCGCTGAGCAATATTATCTTGATTCGGATATAGAGCCAGGGAAAACCTATATCTATCAAGTGAAATGTGAAAACGAAGAGGGAGAGATTTCAAGTGAGTCAAACATCGCTGTTTATCGTGTGCCTCGTACTAGCCTCTTTGCCCGTAGAATCAGGGGAGATCGCCGAAGTAATCGATTGAGACAGAATATCACCGCTCCTTTTAATAGAACTTTGCAAATGTTTTCTTTTGATGGATCTTTTCTTAATGGTCTGGGAATAGCCGAAAACAACAACCCGTTTCTCACATTTTTTAATGATAATGACTTGTTTTCGGATGTAAGGGATGAATTTCCATTTTTCTTTAGCAATCAAGACCGCTTTTTATTCAATTACGGATATGGATCTTCCTGGATGAGTGGTTTATAAATTATTAAATTAGGGATTTTGTCCTCCAGGGCACGAAGATCCCGGTCCTGGGGGATAAGACCTTTGGGGGATTTTAATCTCTAAATGAGGGAATTTTGAAAAAATGAATCTTTATGAATTAATACTCGATTCAGCCGAAAAACATCCCGAGAAAATGGCTGTAATAGAATCGGAGCGGAGAATTTCCTATGAAGAACTGGTTGCCGAAATACAAGATTTGGCACGGGAACTAAAATCTTTTGGAGTTAAAGAAAAAGATAAAATAGGCATACTGTTGCCCAACAGTTCTTTCTATATTGCCGTTTCATATGCTATTTGGGCCAATAATGCCTCTATTGTCCCTATATCTGTTGATCTTTCTGAAAAAGAGATTCATTTTATTATTCAATCAATTGATTTGGATGCTGTTATCTCATATAAGCCCATTTTATTAAAAGATGAGGATTTCTGCAAAGCAGATGATTTTTTTCACCATAGTTATTTCTATTACTCTTATGAAGGCGCTGCAACAAGACACAAGCATGATGATGTAAATATGGCCTTTTTAAGGTTTACTTCAGGTACTACCAGCGCCAGTAAAGGAGTGGTGCTTTGTCATGAAACGGTTTTAGAAAGAATAACAGCAGCGAATAAGGCCCTAAAAATTGGTGTTAAAGATAATATTATCTGGATGTTATCCATGGCTCATCATTTTACCGTTTCCATTGTTTTATATTTAACCAATGGAGCCACCATTACCCTTTGTAAAAATCATTTAGCCAAAGCAGTATTAGAGACAACCAATAGAGAAAGGGGAACGATCATTTATACTACGCCATTTCACCTTAAAATGCTTTCTGAAGATATTTCTAACCAAGGTCTCCCTTCAGTCAGACTGGTTATTTCAACGGCTATGGCTCTATCACAAAATGTTGCTAAAAATTTTTATAAACGTTTTTCTATCCCTCTAACCCAGGCCTATGGAATAATTGAAATTGGCCTGCCGTGTATTAATTTTGATGACCCCATTAATAAGTTGGATTCAGTAGGTAAGGTTTTGCCGGATTACAAAATAAAATTTGTTGATCCCAACAATCCTGATGAGTTAAATTCGGAGTCTGGAGAGATTTATGTCAAAGGGCCGGGGACCTTGGATGCTTATTATATTCCCTGGACCCCTCGTCGTGTAATTATGAAGGATGGTTGGTTTGCTACCGGAGATCTGGGGCGGTTTGATGAAGATGGAAGTCTTCACATTACCGGTAGGAAAAAAGATCTTATCAATATAGCCGGCATGAAATTTTTTCCTGATGAGGTTGAAAGCGTTCTTGATAAATATGAAATCGTTGAAGAATCTTATGTTTATCCTGTATTCCATGAAAGCCTTGGAGAAGTACTAAATGCCAAAGTAGTATTAAATAAAAAATCTTTCAATGATGAAATCGTTATACATGATCTTTATGATTACTGTAAGAAAAATTTTGTAGCCTATAAAGTGCCAAGAAAAATAGAAATTGTCGATAAACTCCCCAAAACCTTTAGTGGGAAGCTTAAACGGCATTATAGAACATATTCAGAAGGTAATTTAACCAGTGATTTTGTTTAAAAAAAAGGGAAATTTTAAAACAAGGGGTTAAAATTTATTTATATTTTATTAAATATTTCAAGGGGAAACATCGTTGGCTGATAAAGAAAAGAGTATTGAAATTGAAGAAGAACTTATTAATTTTTTATCAACAAAGGAAATATTTAACCAAAACGGGGTTTGTACTAAAGAGACGAATCTTATTGAATCCGGCCTTGATTCGATGATTATGATTGAATTACTTCTTTTAATAGAAGAGAAATATGGGTTTTGGGTCCCTGAGGCATATCTTACTGAAGAAAATTTTAAAAATGTAAGAATATTAACAGGTTACATCTTAACATTAATGAATAATAACAGGGCATGATAAAAAATTCCTTGTTAAGTTTTTTATTGTCTTCATTAAATCCATCATTTTTTTCGGAATTTCCTTGTCTTTTTTTTTAGATAAAATATAATTATAAATTCATATGCAGTATAAGTATATTATATAAGCGATTCCGGTTTCATCATTTTATGGAGCTACAGGGTTGTAGCCAGTATCATTCCCAGTAATTATTCCAAATATCATACAAAAATTTATGAGGTGGTGGATATGAAACGAGTTTTCATTTGTTTCCTTTTTCCGATAATTATTTTTTTCGGATGCACGAATAATAATGCCAAGACTGATAAGAATAAGGTTGCGCTTACCGTGGGGGCCTATACAGTCCCCAAAGAAGCCTATCAAAAAGAGATAATGCCTGCCTTTAAAAAATATTGGAAAGAAAAAACAGGGGAGGAAGTAGAATTTTATGAATCCTATATGGCTTCGGGCGCTCAATCAAGGGCCATAGCAGGGGGGTTTGAGGCTGATATTGCCGCCCTTTCTTTGGAAAAAGATATCAATAGACTCAAAGATGCAGGTCTTATCACACACGATTGGAAAAAGAAACAACATAATGGTTTTGTGACTCGGTCAGTAGTGGTAATTGCCTTTCGTTCCGGAAATCCCAAAAACATCAGGGACTGGGAGGATTTGGCTAAGGGAGATATGAATGTATTGTACCCAAGTCCGAAAACCTCAGGGGGGGCCATGTGGGATATTAATGCTATCTACGGCGCAGGTTTAAAACTTACTGAAATCAAGAAGGGGACCCCTGATCGGATATATGCCAAAGAGTTATTAAAATCCATTCAGAAAAGAGTAAAGGTTATGGATAAATCGGGGCGCGGTTCTATTACCACCTATGAAAATGGAATAGGGGATGCAATAATAACCTATGAAAATGAGGCTGTATTAAGGCAAAAACAGGGAAAAGATTTCCCCTTTATAATACCTGAAGCAACGATTTTGATAGAAAATCCTATTGCACTCATTGATAAAAATGTAGACAAGCACAATAACCGGAAGGTAGCTGAGGCCTTTATTGAATTCGTTCATAAAAAAAATGCTCAGCAGGCCTTTGCCAAATATGGTTTTAGACCGGTAGATAATGAGGTCCTGGAAGAATTTAAAGAACGATACCCTGTTCCTAAATATTTATTTGATATTCATTACCTCGGAGGCTGGGATAGAATACAAAAAGAATTGTATGGAAAAGATGGGATTTGGACAAAGGTTATTGAAGAATTGGCTTATGAACGCTGATTAATTTCTCCTCCCTTTTTGTTGATAAAGATGCTTGGGAGGGGGATGGTGAAATTTTTAATGAAAAGCAATAAAAGCGATCTGGTTTTAAGAAGCCTTTCTCTGTTTTATCTGGGTTTACTCATCATCCTGCCGATAGCTGCCATTATGTCTGAAGCCTTAAAAGGAGGCTTGATCAATTTATGGAACAATATCACTTTGCCTCAGGCTTTATTTTCCTTAAAGTTGACGTTCATAGTAGCCATTATTATTGTTTTCATTAACATGATTACCGGAACCGCTACTGCTTGGGTCCTGGTTAGGTATAAATTCCCTTTTAAGAATATAATGGATGCTTTGATTGATTTACCCTTTGCTATTCCCACAGTGGTTACCGGCATAATGCTGGTAACCTTATATGGCCCTAAAAGCCTGATAGGCGCTTTTTTAGGAAAATATGGAATAGAAATTATCTTTGATAAACCTGGTATCGTCCTGGCCTTGTTGTTTGTTACGTTTCCTTTTGTTGTTCGTTCCGTGCAGCCGGTTTTATTAGAGATGGAACCGGACATGGAAGAAGCAGCCATGACCCTGGGGGCTTCCCCCTTGACCATTTTTTTCAGAATAGTCCTTCCTTCTTTAACGCCATCCATATTAACCGGCGCTGCTTTGTCTTTTAGCAGGGCCTTGGGGGAATTCGGTTCAATAGTAATAGTTGCCGGCAATATTCCTTTAATAACTCAAGTCGCCTCTGTGTATATATATGGTGAAATAGAAAGTTATAATATTCAGGGCGCTTTGGGCCTGTCGGTTGTTTTGCTCATTATCTCTTTTCTCATTTTGCTGTTTTTAAATTTTTTACAATCCTGGAGCAAAAAGCATGAAACCTGGAGATGATTTAAAAAAGATAATATACAAAAGGAAAAACACAGGGAAAAATATATTAACTTTTTTGGTCGTTATATGGTTCATCGTTTTAGTGATGGTCCCAATTTATGGCATTCTCAGGCAAGTGATCCGCAATGGAATGAATATCTTTATTACTTCTGTAAGTACGCCGGCAGCCGGTCATTCCTTTAAACTTACCTTATTGCTCACCATAACCGCTATAGTAATAAACACCATCTTTGGAACAATAGTAGCCCTGGTTTTGGTAAAGCAGAATTTCAGGGGTAAGCTTTTTCTGGAAGGATTGCTGGATCTGCCCTTTGCTGTTTCGCCGGTGGTGGCCGGATTTATGTTCATTATCCTTTTTGGGCCTAAGGGGTGGCTTGGGAATTGGTTTCATGCCTATAATATAAAGATCATTTATGCGCTTCCGGGGATGATAATCGCCACTCTTTTTGTAACCCTCCCCTTTGTGGCCAGAGAGGTGATCCCTGTATTGAGTGAATTTGGTCTGGAACAGGAAGAGGCGGCTTATATATTAGGCGCTTCAAAATGGCAAACCTTTTGGAGGGTAACGCTGCCATCTATAAAATGGGGGCTTGTTTACGGAATAACCTTAACCATTGCTCGATCCATCGGAGAATTTGGAGCTGTCCTGGTGGTAAGCGGAAGTATAATTAACAGAACCCAAACGGCAACCCTGCATATACACCAGCAATTCACTGATTTTAATTATTCGGGGGCTTTTTCGGCAGCAATGGTGTTGGCTCTTTTATCCTTTACCATATTGATTATTATGAAGTGCCTTTATAAAAACAAGGAAGCACAATAAAATGGGAATAGTTATTAGAAATGTATATAAAAGGTTTGGAGATTTTATTGCTGTTGATGATGTAAGTTTTGAGATAAGGACGGGAGAACTTGTGGCCTTGCTTGGGCCGAGCGGCTCAGGGAAAAGCACTATATTGCGAATTATAGCAGGGCTGGAAACACCTGACAGGGGGGATATTTTACTTAAAGGAGAAGATGTAACCTCATTTTCAACGCAAAAAAGAAAACTTGGGTTTGTCTTTCAACACTATGCGCTTTTTAAGCACATGAGTGTTGAGAAAAATATCGCCTTTGGCCTTGAAATACGAAAAAGAAAAAAAAAGGAAATTGAGGAGAAGGTCTCCGAGCTGATTAATTTAGTCAAATTACAAGGATATGCAAAACATTATCCATCTCAATTATCAGGAGGGCAGCGCCAAAGGGTTGCCCTGGCCCGTACATTAGCCACTGAACCCAAGATACTTCTTTTGGATGAACCCTTTGGGGCTCTGGATGCCAAGGGAAGGAATAATCTGGCCCAATGGTTAAAGGAACTTCATACCAAACTGAATATTACCAGTATATTTGTGACTCATGACCAAAATGAGGCCATAGAGATTGCCGATAAAATAGTGGTTATCAATAGAGGGAGGGTTGAACAGATAGGAAATGCCAAGGATGTTTATGAACATCCGAAGAGTAAATTTGTGGCCAGTTTTATAGGAAATGTCAATATTGTGGAGACAGTGATAAGGAATAGTAATATATTCATTAGGGGCACTGATTTTCAGATAATCGATAAAAACATTGATACATCGGAAGACAGAGATTTGGTTTTACTGGTGAGGCCTGAGGACGTTTATGTCGAAAGTAGTGATGCCCACCAAGGCTTTCCCTGTCGGATTCAAAACATCCATTATCGGGGGAGTTTTTTTGAACTTGATATTGATTTGCAGAATACGTATATTAAAGCAGTAAAAGATAAGAATATATTTTTAAAGGAAGTCTGGGAAAAAAACCAACCGGCATTTATTCACTTCACACAATATAAAATTTTTGATGCCTCTGAAGGACACGGTAAAATTCGTAAAAAATTACGGCAGTTGGGTTATATTGAATAAAACATTTTCACCTCAAGTCCTAAAACGTACACAACGATAAGGTTGCTTAGGTATAAGGATTAAATAATATCCCCATTTAATCCTGAAAACGTGTTAGAAATTTGTAGAAAATTTATTACACCCAAAAATCTGGATCAATTTCAGAAATATTTTAGTTAGAATACGCAAAATAAGGGGAAGAGACAATTTTAGTGCATACCTATCCCCTCATTTTCTATCGCCAAACTTTATCACCAATAATATATCCTTCATATTTTTAATGGGATAGCTCTATAATTCCATTTCCCCAGCTCTTTATCAAAAATTATTCGCATTGTTTCTTTAAAATTATCAGCTACTTTTCTCTTTGTTTGATATACCTTATTAATAATATTCGCTTTTACTGTTAAGCCTTTTTTAGTAGTTGTTGTTTCTATCAATTCTTTAACGAGGTCGTAGCCTTTGAGAATTACCCCTTTTAATGCTCTAGTCACATGGCAAAACACTCTATGTTCAATTGGGTTCCATTTTGACGCATAAGAGGGATAATGTGCAACCCTGATTTCCACACCAATCTCATCCACAAGCTTCTGCAAATCTTCTTTAAAAATGTAATGCCGATAGGAATTACTTCTTCCTGAATCACAAAGTATTAGAATGGATGTGGCCTTGGGATAGTCATATCTGCCCTGGTTATACCACCATTGCCTTATTGAATCACAGGCGAATTCACCAGTATCTTTACTTGTTCCAATATTTATATACGCCTTATTTTTTGTGATATCATATATCCCATGTGGAATAATAATTCCATCAGCAAGGTGTGGAAAATCATGATCAAAGACTTTTTGAACTTCTAATGTATACAACTTTCCATCCCGGTACAAGTTCCCCATTAATTCCTTTTTTTTTGTATCAATGCTGATTATTGGATTGCCTGCATCTAGATACTCACCTCTTAATTTGGCTATAATTTCGAACTGCTCGTTGCGAGATTTACAAGTTCCGGTACCAATAACTTTTTGGGCTGCACGCTTTACATAGCCATGCTTTTTGAAAAGCTGTTTAACTATTTTTCTACTTACCTCAACACCCACTTCTTTCAATTTATCTGCAATTTGCTGATGGGTCAAATTAGTCCATCTAATCCTTTCATCCATTGGATCGCCAGCGGTATAATTATATACCACTGCTATAAATGCTTCGTTGATGCCTGGAATATTGTTTATGCTTAATTTTCTCCCACCTCCTTTTTTTCTATCTCTATCTTTTTCTATTAATTCAGGATTTTTAAGTTCAACTATTCCACTGCTTATGGTCTTTCTGTCACATCCAAAAAGATTTGCAATATAGATTATTCCACCATATGGTAGTTTTATTGCCTCAGCCGCTGCATATAGCCTTTTATCCTTTTCTGAAAGATGATCGTAAAATGATGTCATTTGTGTTTTTACTAAAGTATCATAAGGATTTAATCTCGTATTTGAAGGCTCTTTACTTGTTGCTGACTTTTGACTTATTCCCACATCACCCTCGCATAATTAAAATGGCATTTTTTTGCTATTCTAAATTATACGAAAGCTGTAGAAGTGTCCAGTAAAAAATGAACTAAGTTGTAAATCGATATTTATTCATTATTCATTAAAAAATTCTTTAACCTGTTGTCTTTATATTACCTTGTTCATTGAATTTGATGAATGAAATGAGTAATTTATTTTGTTCTTATTCCTTATGTGTTTGATGATAAGAAATTTTCAATGGGGGAAGACCTGCAATTTGTCCATATCATATTTTAGCAATATGGATATTGGTATCAACAGCAATATGCATATTATTTTGATTTCATAGGTTATCAACAGCAACAACCTCTTAATTTTTTAAGGTTTTTGGGGATATCTAACATACCAAACAGAAGGATTTTTGCCCTCCTTATCATGGAACTGCTATAAGTAAAAGCACTAAAACAGTTTTGGAAAGCAGGTATAACCTTGCTTTTAAAATGAATACTCTTTTATTTTTAATAGGTTATACTGCTTTTTCCCCAAATGAATGCGAAAAAATATTTTTATTACGCCTCATGTGGTCAGTATATATGACTCTGTTGATTTACTATGATGCTATAAAATTACTAAAATCGTACTTTAATAAAAACAAGATGTTATGATCACTCTTTTTATAAAAAATGCTTAATTTCGAACTAAATCAACAGAGTCATATATTGCTCTTTTTTTTCGTTCGTCAGAGTTGAGATGATTTTCAGGCCCTTGTCAAAGTCAGGTGGAAATTTTTTATTTTACAAATTTTATAAATTTATAAGGTCACCATATAACTTGTTGAAAGTCATGTACTTATGGTTAACTTTGATGTGATCCTGAGATGATTTCCTTCTCTAAGTAAAAGATGGATTAATGGAGATGAAAAAGACCAAATAACTAATTGATTAACAAGGTTAAAATGCTGATGAATAAGGTATTAATAAAAAGGTTCATTTTTTGAGATTTTTTTAGCTTAAAGATTTAAACGGATATTGGAAGATCAATAGTAAAACTGATAGTATCTGATTTAGGCAAAGAACTGTGATAGACCAGCAGTTCTAATTATGGAATCCGAGGAAAATAAAAATTATAATTTAATTAAGTATTAATACAAGTAGTAGCCTCATTGCGCACGGGATATGGCAAATTTAAATTCCTAAAGACGGCAAAAGTTAGATCAGTATGTATTT
>DAOURK010000181.1 GCA_030625085.1 Pseudomonadota bacterium | reverse complement strand
AAATACATACTGATCTAACTTTTGCCGTCTTTAGGAATTTAAATTTGCCATATCCCGTGCGCAATGAGGCTACTACTTGTATTAATACTTAATTAAATTATAATTTTTATTTTCCTCGGATTCCATAATTAGAACTGCTGTACAAAAGCAGCAATTCTAATTTTATATCTTTAGACGTAGTGAAGGGCTTTAGCCCCCCCCAAAAAAATCGCCTTTTTGATGGATTAAGCAGGACTGAAGCCCTACAGTTAGCATTTCAAATCTGATGAGTCAAAATTTAGAATTTCTGACTACAACTGTACAAAAGAATTCAGTCTACTTTTTTGATCAGAAGAATTTTTTTGGTCTTTTGCATAACTTTAAACTGATCGGCAATCCTCATTCCCAGAACCCAAACGATTTCTTTTTCGGAAGCTATTATAGGAATCCCCCCCCTTTTTTCTCTTGGAATCTTTGCATCAATAAAGAATTTTTTGAGTTTTTTCGTGCCTTGAAGCCCGAATGGCTGAAAACGGTCTCCGGCTTTTCGCGTTCTAATATAAAGAGGTAAAGATAATCTATCAAAATCAAGGTATGCCTTTTCATGATCAAAGTTTTTGCTTCGGGCAGATGTTTCTATAATCTCGGTCGAGATGCGAAGATTCAATTCGGGAACCTGTGTTTCCCCTGGAATATTTATCTGATAAGAAAATATTTTTGCCCTGGATTGAGCATCCGGCTTTTCTCCCCCGATCCATAGCTTTCCGGGGTGTTTTCGCAAATGGAGGGTTGGGGAAAGGCTAATCATGCCCCATGGTTGCTTTTGCTTTAACCATTGAAGAACCAGGGAAACTTTGGTGAAATCTATTTTATATGGGCTTGAGCGCACATGCTGGATCGCTTGGCGTAAGACCTCTCTTTGTAAGGCCAAAGGGAAAAAGGAGAAGGTATGTAAATTGAGACACAGGCTATTTTTATTTATTTGTAAGAGACATTTTTGTAAATTTTTTTTTACCTCAAAGGTCATCCATTCTTTTTCTTCTCCCAGAATAGAAGCCGTGCGAAGCAGGGTTGATAGTATTTGTGGATTATACTCTTTACCGAGCAAAGGGATGAGCTGTAATCTGATTTTGTTTCGCAAACAAGTTAATTCTCGGTTTGTTGAATCTAAACAGAAGGCAATGTTTTGATCATCTAAAAATGCTAAAATTTCCCTACGAAAACTATTCAAAAGCGGTCGAATTAAAGCCGGATTTTTTTCTCGTTTGGGACGCATGGCCGATAATCCATCTATACCGGCTCCCCGTAAAAGACGCATTAATAAGGTTTCTGCCTGGTCGTTTGCCGTGTGTCCCAAGGCGATTTTGTCTGCTCGAATTGTATGGGCGGTTTCCTGTAAGAAGCGATATCTGGCCACCCTGGCTGTTTCTTCAAGCGACCCTTTATTTGTTTTATGTAATCTGGGTACATCAATATGATGAATAATACAATTGAGTCCCAATCGTTCTCCAAGCTGATGAACAAAACTCGCCTGTTTTTTTGATTCTTCCCCTCTTATTCCATGCTCCAGGTGGGCAAGAACAAGCGTTAGGGCGTATTTTTTTTGTAAGGCAAGCAGAAGATGAAGGAGGGCAACGGAGTCAGGTCCGCCGGAAACAGCCACCAGAATTTTGTCTCCCTCTTCCAGTAAGGCGTAATTATTGATGAATTTCTGAACAGTGAGCACTAAGCTTTGCTTCAACCTTTTATCTCTATTTTAATGTAAAATTTATTTTTATTTAAGATGGTCTCGTAAAAAGTACTAAATTAACAGGCTTAGGCATTATAATTATTTGATTTTATTAGATGCTATTTTTATAAATTTGATTTTTTACTATTGCATCATTTAAGCCTTTAATATTTTTTTTCAAAGTAATCGTCTAAAATTTTTTTATGATCAAAAGCCATCTGGTTGGGAATTTTGGCGCGGCTAAAAATTTGGGCCTCTTGAGCATCATCCATTCCTACCGGAGTCCCTTTGGCTGTAGCCAGATATACGGTGGAGATCGTACAAAAGCGGGGATCTCTTCGGGGATCAGAATATGTGTGAAATTGTCGAGATAATTTTATATCCAGTCCAGTTTCCTCTTTCGCTTCACGGATGGCGGCTTTCTCCAGGGATTCCCCATAATCCACAAATCCTCCGGGGATGGCCCATCCGGAAGGAGGGTTTTTTCTCAGTATTAAAACAATTCCCTTCTGCTCCACTTCTATTATAATATCAACGGCTGGGAAGGGATTGCGATATTTTTGTTCCATATCTACTCCTTTTTTTCATTTTTATATCTTAGGTATCTTAGGTTTATTTTTTACCATGAAAACGCATTTTGAAAAACAGACTTTACTGAAAGAGTCAAAATTTTCATCTTCGGGGGTGAACAACTCGTTCATGAGCGTTTACTTCAGTTAATGAGCCATGGATTAAGAATTCATTTTCAACTTTACAAAATTGTTATTATATCATATAATAAGGTAATAATAAATAATGAGATCCACCTAAAATATATACAAATAACGATGGGGATATATGAATGGGTTTACTATGAAGTAATTGTTTTTCAGGTTGGGGGAAGGGAACGTTACATTTTAATCGTCGATTAGCTTAGACAAAAAGTCCGATCAGAAATTAATAAAAGGAAAGAATTCTGCAAAATGAGGTATTTTGTCATTTTGAGAGGGTGTGGGAAAATTTAACATTTTGTTTTTAATAAGATTTCTCGTCGCTAAAGCTCATTAAAATGACAACGTAGGATTATTTTGCAGAGCCCTTAATAAAGGAAACAATGGAGGAATAAAATCCATGGATTCCCCAAAGATATTAATTGTAGACGATAATGAGGATCTTTGCATTATTTTTAAGGAAGCTTTAGAGGAAGAGGGGTATAAGATTTCCACTGCTGTAGATGGCAAGCAAGCTTTAGCTGAAGCTAAAAAAACGCATTTTGACCTCATTATTACAGATAAAAATATGCCCAAGATGGGTGGAATCAGGCTTGTAAGATCTATTAGGGAACTTGACCCGGATACAAAAATAGTTTTGATTACCGGCTTCGGAGGAAAGCAATCTTATGTTAAGGCCATGGAGTTAGGCGCAGATGAATACCTGAGTAAACCTCTTCGTATTGGAGATCTGAAAAAATTTGTTTCAAATATCATTAGATCCTCTCCGGTGGTATAACATTATAGACTAACTGTTTCGACTGCCCCCATAAACATGGGCCTGGCTCGTGATCCCGATTTCCATAAGTTGATAATATTTCAAGGTGATAATGGCTGATTTTGATTCAAAAATAAGCATATAATACTTTGAAAAATAAGTTTTTCATAATTCGTAGTGGCTCAGGTAGCCATGAGTGTTTTTTAGAAAATATCACTCCTATTTGCCCTCCTCATAAAATGGGGAGGTATTGATCACAGGTTATTTCAGCTATTACCTTCCATTTTTCAATAGATTTTCTTCTAAATTTGTGTTATTTTTTTGATGGATGAGTGTATAGGGAGTTTTGTAAATGATTTGTGTACCCATCACAGCAACGACCACTGAAGTCGCCTTGGAGGAAATCAAAGAGGCTGAAAAAGTTGCCGATGTCCTTGAACTTCGCGTTGATTACCTTTCTAATCCGGATTTAGCCAAAATTGTAAAGACAAGAATTAAGCCTGTTATCATCACCAATAGAAAACGTGATGAGGGAGGAAAATTTTCCGGCTCAGAGGCCGAGCGACTTAATATCCTGGAAGAGGCTGTTGCTTTGGGAGTGGAATATATTGATATTGAGTGGAGCTGTGGGCAGAATGTCTTAAGCCGATTTAAGGATCTGGTCAGGGAAACTCATACCCGGATCATTTGCTCATGGCATAATTTTCATCATACTCCGGAAGACTTACGTGCATTATATACTTCTATTCAATCATCTGGAGTTGATGTAGTTAAGATTGTCACTCAGGCCAAATCCATTAATGATAATCTGAAAATTTTTGATCTTATTTTTCAGGCACAAAAAGAGGGACAAGATATTATAGCTCTTTGTATGGGAGCCTATGGTGAAATAAGCCGTGTTTTGACACCTTTGTTAGGAGCATACCTAACCTTTGGGTCTTTACAAAAGGGAAAGGAATCAGCTCCGGGCCAGATAGAAGCCAGGGTATTACGGCACGTATACAGGATTCCGGAGCTAAAGGGATGGGGTGATTTTCGTCTTTTCGGTCTGGTAGGTAATCCGGTCAGTAAAAGCCAGGGATTTCGTATTCATAATCGGGCTTTTCAGCACCTAAAGATCAATCACCTTTACGTTAATTTTTTGGTGGAAGAGGTAGGTTCTTTTGTGGAAAATTTCAAAGAATATATTGGTGGTTTGAGTATTACCATGCCCCACAAACATGAAATTATGAAGCATATAGATCATATTGATCCTCAGGCCCAACGAATAGGCGCTGTTAACACAGTAGTAAAAAAAAATGGGCATCTAACTGGTTACAATACCGATTGTATTGGTGCTATTTCTGCCATTGAGGAGGTTACACCCATAACCGGCAAAAAAGTCACCCTCCTTGGAGCAGGTGGTGTTTCAAGGGCTATTGCCTGGGGGATTATTGAGCGGGGAGGAAAACTCACTATTTTGAATCGGACCCTGAGCAAAGCGCGACAATTAGCTGCAGAACTGGGTTGTCGATCCGGGGGAATAGATGAGCTAAAGAACCTTGATTGCCAAATTTTTATCAACGGCACCTCTCTTGGCATGGCTCCCAACATTGAAGAAACGCCGGTTTCCTCAGACTTCCTTCGGCCGGATTTGGTGGTTTTTGATACTGTCTATAATCCGGCCCAAACTCGATTGCTGAAAGAGGCCAGAGCACAGGGATGTCGTACCATTTCGGGCCTGGAGATGTTTGTCCGGCAGGCGGCGGCTCAGTTTAAACTATGGACAGGCTTGGAGGCGCCGATTGAAGTAATGAGGTCTTGTTTACTATGAACCTGATTGTGAAAAAAACAGCCATGCTTTCCGGGGAAATTGCCATCCCTGGTTCCAAATCCCATACCATTCGGGGAGTGATTATGGCTGCTTTGGCTAAAGGAATCTCCAAGCTGGAAAATCCTTTGGATTCGGCTGACACCCAAGCAGCCTTTGGAGCGGTGCAGGCGCTGGGTGGGCGGATTGATGTTTCTCATCCCGGGATATGGATTATTGAAGGATTTGGCCGCTATCCCCATCCTCCCAAGGGGCCTCTTGATATGCTCAATAGCGGTACCTCCACTAATTTGATAGCCTCAGTGGCCGCTCTCGGTGATTTCGAGGTGATTATAGATGGAGATCCCTCTATCCGCAAACGGCCATGTCAACCTTTGGTGGACGCCTTAAGGCAGTTAGGGGCGGAGGCGTTATCAATCAAAGCCAATCAGTGCCCCCCTCTCCGGATCAAAGGGCCTTTACTGGGCGGGCGGGCGGAAGTGGACTGCCGAAGCTCGCAGTACGTATCAAGTTTATTAATTGCTTGTCCGCTTCTTCCTGAAGATACGGAAATCAGGGTCCATAATCTTTGTGAAGCTCCCTATATTCAGATGACCCTGGATTGGTTGAAGGCTTTGGGGGTTCAATGGGAGCAGCAAGGGTATGAGCTTTTTCGGGTTCCCGGAAGACAGGATTATCGGCCTTTTACTCGCTCTGTTCCGGCTGACTGGTCTTCGGCCACCTTCCCCCTTTGTGCTGCCGCCATGATAGAGGATTCGGATTGCCTGATAACGGGTCTTGATATTGAGGATTCTCAGGCGGATCGGGAAGTGCTGGATCATCTCAAAAAGTTGGGGGCCGATATAGATCTGAATAAGCAAGGGATCCGGGTACGGGGGAGAAAATTGCAAGGTGCGGAGCTCGATTTAAATAATACTCCGGATGCTTTGCCAGCTATAGCAGTTACTGCCTGCGCGGCTAAGGGTATTACCAGGATTAAGAATGTGGCCCATGCACGGATTAAGGAAACTGATCGCTTGCAGGTTATGGCTCAAGAATTGAATCGAATGGGGGCCCGAATTCAGGAAACTGCTGACGGACTGATTATAGAAAAAAGTCAATTGAAGGGTACCTGCGTGCAGGGGCATCATGATCACCGCGTGGTTATGGCGCTTTCTTTGGCCGGAATGATGGCCGAGGGTGTTACTCGGATCGATACGGCGGAGGCAGTGGGTGTAACCTTTCCAAATTTCGTAACCTTTATGAAAAACCTGGGAAGTAACATGGATATGGAGGTAAAGATATGTTAGGAAATACTTTTGGAAGAATTTTCCGTATTACCACGTGTGGAGAATCCTATGGCATTGGCAAGGGAAGCGGGCTGTCTGTTATTGTAGACGGTGTTCCGCCGGGATTAAATATTCCCCTGGAATATATTCAAAATGATCTGGATAAACGTCGTCCCGGACAGAGTCCCTTAGATTCTCCCCGAAAAGAGACCGATCAAGTAGCTCTTTTTGCCGGAGTCGCTCAGGATGGGGTAACTACTGGAGCTCCCCTTGGATTGATTATTTATAATGTGGATACCCAAGATATTCATATTGATCAATATCGAGATTACAAGGATTTGGTCAGGCCCGGACACGCTGAATATTGTTTTTTCTTAAAATATGGTGAGGCCGGTGATTGGTGCGGGGCAGGTCGGGCTTCAGGTCGCGAAACCGTTGGACGCGTGGCTGGAGGATCGGTAGCCAAATTTATTCTGGAGCGGGAAGGAATTGAGATTTTAGGCTACACTAAGGAATCAGCGGGGGTCACGGCCAAAGAGATGAGTTTTGAGGAAATCAAGAAGAATTACCGGAAAAATGATATTAATTGCCCTGATCTTGAAGCAGCCAAAAAGATGCGGGAAGGCATCCTGAAAATTAAAGATATGGGAGATACAGCAGGGGGAGTGGTTGAGATTGTGGCTCATAATATTCCGGCTGGTCTGGGAGAGCCGGTCTTTGATAAATTGAATGCTACTATTGCCCATGGACTGATGAGCATAGGTGCGGTGAAAGGGATCGAATTTGGCGTCGGCTTTCGATGTGGCTCCATGAAGGGCTCGGAATTTAATGATCATCCCTATCTTGACCAAGGAAAGGTAAGATTTAAAACCAATAATGCCGGTGGATTCTTGGGCGGGATATCCAATGGAGAAGATATAGTGGTTCGTATTGCGGTCAAACCCACGCCCACGGTTTCAGTAGAGCAACCTTCCATTAACATGGTTACTATGACCGAAGAGAAACTTTCGCCCATTACCCGGCGGGATGCCACCATCTGTGGTCGTATTTATCCGGTGGCGGAAGCCATGATAGCCGCGGCTATATTGGATGCTCTTTATTTGGCTCGTGCCTATGATGCCTTGGCCAAATTGGACGACAAGTGGATGAAACTCAAAGCTCCGAAAAAATCCTCCTAAATAGCCTATTATAAGCAATAAGGTGGGGGAATAATTTCTTGACCATTTTGATGGGAATTATTGTAAAGGTGCCGAAGAATTTTTATAATAATAAAATTTGCTCATCGCTTCGGCCAAACAATGAGTTTGGTAAGGAGGAAAACAAATGGAGTTTATCGTAAAAGACATGCCGGATGATGTTTATAAATTTCTTAAATTAATCTCCATTAAAGATGGAAAATCCAAAGATGAAGTCCTTATTGATGCCATTAAATATTACTATCAGGAGCGAGAAATGTCTTATCGAAAGAGTATGCAAAATTTTGATCAAGATAAAGGATATCAGGAGGAGGACCAATAAGAGTAAAATTGTAGGAGAAAATGAGTAAATTTATAGATGATTAATGCATAAAAATTTTTTTTTGTATATAAAATATACGCTTAAATTTGGGAAAGGAGAGAAATAAAGGGAAAAGAAAAAAAAGCGGTCGGATCATATGTATTAAAAGGCCGAAAGGAGGTTGCTTAAGGTGTGCTTACGCACTACATATATTGATCCAACCGCTCTTTATTATATTAGACAGCTTTTTTTATACCCCGTAACTTGGCAAATTCATGCTCTAATACTCCATACACCTCTCGCAAAAACTTTGTTCCGCCGAATATCATGGCCGGAAGCATAACAACTACTACCACACAGGTTAATAGCGCCAGTAAAACTAATTTAATAGCAATGAAAAATTTCATGATTTTGACCTCCTGCCTTGTAATAATTGCAATTCAAATGCCAATTACTATTTTAATCCTTAAAGAGCGGATGCCGAATCTTTTTAGGGGGATCCATCAATTTTAAGCAGGGATGAATGTTCAGTTATTTGACATTTATCTATTATGCAAGTGCAGGTTTTTGTATTTGAGGAGAAATAGAGTATTCGGTTCAGGGCTTATAGGTTATTTGTTATGGTCTGCTTCTATGGTAATAGGGCCAAGAGGTAATCGTTGTCCGCAATAAGGGCAAAATAAAGCACCCTCCAACCCCTCGATTGATTTTTGGCACTGCGTACAAAATAATTTTGGCTCTTGGGAGTAGAAATTTTGAGCTTTTGCCCTGGAATATTTATCAGCAGAAGACGCTCCACGTATAGGGGGACGTAATAATAGCCAGAGAGGTAAAGCAATAATCAATAGCAAAAAGGTCCCAAATCCCCACAGCAAAGCCCTAGACAGATCCTTTCCCCTGGATTTGGCATCTAAAAAGACCCATACTGCAACCAGTAAAGGGATTAACATGGCAATGGTCTGCACTCTTACCTCCTTGTTATTTTTAAGGTTTATTCATGACTCTGGTGATTTAGCCCAAAATTGAGTATTTTTGGCCAAAAACCCTGTAACATCTTGTTTTATTAAACTACAATTTTGGTAATTTTATAAAATCATATTAAATCAACGGGGTCATTCATTCTCTTTTATTATATAAGTATATATTAGCAAAAAGAAATCTCTTTGTACAGCAGGGTGCGATTAAAAGTGATGGGAATTAAAAAAAGGTAAGGGGTTGTCGAAAAAAGGCTGGACATCTTTGAATTCAGTAAATAAAATAGCATGGACGAATTCAAAACAAGGAGGAGGTGTCCATGCCAAAACAAATTAATAAAGAAGAAAACAAAGCGAAAGAAAAAGGGTTGGAGGAGCGGCTTGCTCATCATCCAGAG
>DAOURK010000197.1 GCA_030625085.1 Pseudomonadota bacterium | reverse complement strand
GGTTATATTAGGAGCAATAACAATGTATTAGAGTTTTTATCCACAAAAACAGATACTTATTAACTCCCCCCGGACCCCCCTCACTACTGCTACTACTAACTATAAATAAGGGTAATACCTATCACTTTTACTATACAAGGAGAAATGCCGGAACTGGCAAATCTCCTAAAAGCCGATTTATCCAAGGGGCTTATCCTTTCCTGAGTAGTCCAAAAGCACTGCGGGGAAGCCTACTGGAAGGAAAGCATATCTACACTACCAAAGAAAGAGTACCTGGAATTTTTTAAAAACTTTTTTACCCTGATCAATCGAAATACCAAGAGTAACCAGCCGCTATCCTTAACAAAAATTAACTTGTAATCTTATATGGTTTATCATTTCTGGGACTTAAGGCCCCTATAGCCCCGGCAACCTGCTATTTACCGGTGCCCCTTTCGCCCTGAATAAAAACCTTGACCTCCTTCGGGATATTATCCTGATTTGATGGAAGAATTTTTTCATCCCTTTGCTTCTATTATAGGACGATAATTAATTGGTTGCCTGCCGGATTAATAAAAAAAATAATTGTCAGATGATCGTCAGATGATTTTATATAATTGTCAGATTCCAATAGTCTATGAAAAAAATATTATCCTTGGAATAAATTAAAATTATGATTATAATTTGAGTAAGAGAAAAAAAATAAATTGATTACTTCATAATGAAAAGAAATGAATTGGCAATTGGCCGATTAATCCGATTAATAAGGTAGCCAGCAAAGGGACCTGAATAATAAAACCTTTAAAAATCAAAAAGATGAATTATGATAAACTATCGGTTAGATATTGCTAAAAAATATCTTGATGATGCGGTAGACTTATTTGATAGAAGTAGATTTAATAGTTCAGCATCACGAGCATATTATTCATCGTATCAAGCAATGTGGGCCGCATTAGGCAACCCCAAAGATGTAAAAATATGGAGACATCTGGCCATTATAAAACATTTTGTAAGGGGCTATTGGATAAAACCCGATTATCCTAAGACAGGCCCAGGCCTTTTAGAGAATAAACGATTACCCCTCAGAAGACTTTATTCCTATAGAATAAAAAGTGATTACGACGGAGCAAATGTAGACTATCATGTGTTAGAACAATTACTTAAAGTGGTGAAGCAGATAATAAACATCATCGAGGGGAAAGGGGACAAATAAAAAATGCCGCAAATTTTAACGAATAATAAAAGCCTGGCAGAGGCTGTCACTAAAATGCTTAATTCACTTCACAGCATATATCCGGGGATAAAAGTAGCCCCTATTCCTAACTATGAAGATGAAGATTTTACTGTTGAGATTGTAATTCCAAAGAATCTTTCAATTGACCAAGTTGAAGAGATATGCCATAAAGAGTGTATTAAAATTGAAGACGAATACGATTTATTCATCCTTCCTAAGGTTATCTATGAAGAATAGAATGGGCCAATATATTTTGGTTGACTATTTCCCGCACTTCATCCATGTGGCAAAAGTTTTAGAATTTGCCAAAGAACATCAAGAAGGCCGTGTTCACAGAAAATGTGATATATGCTATTTTCACGTTCACTGAGGGCTGGGTTCAGGACTTCGGTTTATCCGGCCTGTAGCTTTTGATTTACTCTATCGTTTAAGAATATTTGCAAAATCCATTTATTACATGCGTAATACGTGTAGTATTTAATTTCACCATTATCCTCTGATCAGCAAAATATTCTTCTCTTTTTGCCTTTTTCCAGGGATGGCTTTTGCTCTGGTCTTTAGCTTTTTCACAACCAAATCTCAGTCGAGGATCGATTTAAAATCACGGTCCATTAAGGTTTTGCGGCCGGCCTTGGCGCTGTTGCGGATGCCCTCATCGCAAAGCGCACGCAGATGATCTGAAAGCACGTTCATGACCGAATCGGAAGTATTCATTCCTGAACGTTCCCGGACATACTTTTTCAGTTTGGAAACTACAACCAGGATATCATGAGGCTGAGTCACCTCATGCAGATTGACTGTGGTAGGGGGCTGACTCTCCTGCGGCGTATTGACTGGAAGAGTGTGTGAAGGGGAAGAAGAATTAGAATTGACCGGGACGTCCTCGCTCTTTTGCCGCTCCCACTCGGCAAAACTAGGCGAGCGTTTCTCCACAGCCGATGCGTTGCGGTGCTTGGCGAAGGGAAGGTGCATATCCCAACAGGACACTGAACAGAATACCAGTCCGGTGCGTTTTTGATTGCAGGTTGATACGCTGCAAGCATAATATCTTTCTTTAAAACCAATTTCTTTTTTGCAACTATTACAGCGTCGCCAATAAGGTGAATTTATCGTCATCTCAAAAATCTCCGGTAAATGTTATGACTCTTTTACTTCTCCATAACGGCCGTCGTAAGGCTGCTGGGAGGTTCCTGATTCGAAGCTGCTCACTCCATAACATGTGAATCATATGCGCCATAAGGGACAAAGCCATATGAGAAGTTATTAGAATTTATCTGAGAAAAATCAATATTATCGTGATATCGCTCTATATGCAACAATAAAAATGGGGTCCGATTACCTCAACAATTATTAGTAGCTTAGTTCTGAATTTCGTGTTTTTTATGATAGAAAATTTTAAAACCTTTTTGGTTCCGGCTTATCCGGGTTAGGATGACATTTAAGACATAAGTAAGCTTCCATTAGATATGCAGGTGGAGGCTGACTAGGTCGGTTTATTTATTGTCAAACTCACCACCTCTAAACTTTACAAATTGACTATAGCGACGTTCTCTCTTGAACAGGTTTAAAAATTAAGGTATAAGAATGGTAACCATTCAGTTCCCTCAACTCCTCCCCCTTGATGGGGGAGGCTGGGTGGGGGTGAAATACAGCATCACCCTCCCCTAACCCCTCCCATCGAGGGAGGGGGACTGAATGGTTACTAAGAATGTATTAAAAAATCCTACGTTAAAAAGATAGTGAGGTACTATGAAGTTTGAAAAATACAATATTTCAGCAGAAATAAAAAAGAACCTTTCACACCTTGGTTTTAAGAGACCTACTGATATACAATTTAAATCGATCCCTTCAATAATGAAGGGTGAGGACGTTCTTGCCATAGCCCAAACCGGAACGGGAAAAACAGCGGCCTTCGCAATTCCTCTTATTAACAAAATACACACCGACAAAAGCAGTAAACGTTCAATAGGCATTAAATGTATTGTTATGGTTCCAACACGCGAACTGGCCTTGCAGATTGGTGAAGTCTTTACACAACTTGCCAAACATACCAAGGTAAAAATTTTCTCACTTCATGGTGGTGTGGAGCAGGATCCGCAGATTAAAAAGCTTCAGGCCGGCATAGACATTCTTGTTGCAACTCCGGGACGTATGTTTGATCTCATCAATCAGGGGTATATTACTCTAGGGAGTATCGATACGCTTGTACTTGATGAAGCCGACCATATGCTGGACCTGGGTTTTATAGAGGATATTAAATATATAAAAAAAATGCTTACCAGAAGGCATCAGACACTTTTTTTCTCTGCAACAATAAGTAAAGAGATCAAAAAGCTTGCTTTCTCGCAGGTTAAAAGCACTGCCATACGAATTCAGCTATCTCCGGAAGATCCAGTTTCAAAAAATGTCTCTCACTTTGTCATATTTGTTGAAATGGATGACAAACGTTTTTTCTTAGAGAGATTTATTACAGATCATCCTGATAGTAAGATCATTGTATTTGTTAGAACAAGGGTTCGTGCCGAGCGGGTGGCCAAAGCAATGGGCAGGGTCCGGATACACTCTTTTACCATCCATGGCGAAAAGGATCAAGGCGACAGATCTGAGGTGATGAAAAAATTCAAAGATGGTGACTGTAATATCCTGATTGCCACGGACGTAAGTGCGCGCGGTCTTGATATTCCGGATGTTCACTATGTCATAAATTATGACTTACCGGCAAAGTCTGAGAATTATGTGCATAGAGTGGGAAGGACCGGACGAGGATTCAATAAAGGAGTTGCCATCTCATTTTGCAGTAAGGAGGAGAAAGAGCGTCTTGAGGAGATCCAGCAGTTTTTGAATAAAGATATTGAAGAGATGAAAATCGGGAAAAGAGAATACGATTATACCATAAACCCTCTCAAAGGCGAAAACAAATTGCAAGCGCTGATTGCTGATAATGAGGCCTTTCTGAAGAAAAAGAGGCGGAAGAAAGCCAATAAAGCCAATAAAGCCAATAAAAAAAATAAGCTGAAATAAGTTAAAGGGGGTCAAATCTTTATTCTTGACATATTTATGTCAAGAATAAAGATTTGACCCCCACCTCAGCATTACTGAATCGATCGTAAAATGGCGCGAGCAGGCGCACCATCACCATCTACTATCTTAATTGGCAAACAGATTAATTCATATCTTCCCGGCTGTACCTGAGACAAATCTAACCCTTCGATAATCCAGATACCCGCCTTTAGAAGTGCACGATGAACCTCATACCCATTTTTTTTATATCCGCCTACTGATAGATAATCAACACCAACTACCCGAACCTTTCGTTCTGCGAGAAAATGTGCTGCGTCAGTTGAAAGGAATACGAAATCTTCTAAAAATGACCTGGTTGCCCAGTTCTGGTCAGAATTATGTGTCTTAAAGAGAATTAGCTCTCCACTTTCAATCTGGTGAGGAATAAGTTCATCCGGTTTTACTGATATCGGATCTTTTATGCCTATTACTCGCGCGAGCCCAACGAGAGCCGACAGGGGTATTTTATCTATTCCCTCACCATCGTGCAAAAAATGAAGGGGGGCATCCATGTGAGTCCCAGTATGGGAACCCAGGCTAAGTTGTGATAAATTAACCTTATCCCCCTTTTCTATATCCGATATTCTATCAATGATAACCTCGGGATCACTTGGCCAGGTTACCATGCCGTTTTTAAGGGGCACTGAAATGTCGATCCATTGTTTTTCATTACTCAATTCCTTATCCCTCCATAATATTAATTCGTTTACATTGGAATTATTTAGCTAGTTGTGCGCTCATTTAAATATTATCATACTTTCCGCTCCTTGTTGCCTTAGATCTGCAGCAATTCCGATTTCAGTATTTTTATGTAGCAAATTTATTAGGAGGCAGGGCATTAAACTTAAAACTTCATCCTCTTATCTTTGATGAGATAAAAGGATCTTTTAAACTGAATTATGTTCTGCAATACGGCACTCTACCGAAAATATACGCCTTGCTTATTGATGGACAACATAAATTAGCTGCCGGACATCTCAAGAGTTACCATACCACTTATATCAAAGAGGAAATTCAGGCAGAGGCGTTAACAAGAAATGTCGGCTCATTTCAGCGTTTCCTCAATATATCTGCCCAGAGTAACGGTCAAGTTATTGAATTTGCGAATATCTCAAGAGAAAGTTCTGTTCCGGCCAGCACTGTCAAAGAGTATTATCAGATTTTAGAGGATACATTAATTGGATTCTACCTATGGCCCTATGCTCGTCAGGAACGTAAAAAGGCACGCCCGAAATTTTACTTCTTCGATTGTGGAGTAGTACGCGCTATTCAGAATAGACTTCAAGATCCACCTACTCCCCGGGAAAGAGGGTTCCTCTTTGAAACCTGGCTAGTGTCGGAATTGATAAGGCTTAAAGACTATATGGATAAACCGCATGAGTTTTGTTTTTGGCGTGAAAGAAACCGGGAAGTAGACATCATTATTTCAGATGGAAGAGGCCCACTTCTAGCCATTGAATGTAAATCAGGTAAACAGCCTATATCAGAGGCAACAGTTCGCGCCTTCAAAACGAAATTCCCCGGCGTGCCGCTGATTGTAGCCTCAGCCGATGACATCAAACCTCGAAAAACCAATACCGTAGAAATATTTCCATGGAGAGAAGTACTGCAGATATACAAAAAACTCTAAGTTTACGCAGCCAGCCTTTCAATTTTTCCCTTTTATTTCTTTGGCTGCCAGCTATTTCGGGCGGCGTTTATGCAAAGATATAAATCGTTTTATCCATTCAACATCAGCTTATTCAGTATGAATGGAATAATGTTTTTTGCGGATTACATCACAGACTTGATCAATCAAGGAGGCTCATATAATATAACGAACTAAGTTTAAATATTTTAGATAATTTATTGATTTGACTTGGTATATTAATTATAATATACTCTTACAATAACCAATATTAATTTTATATTCTAAAAAAATTTGCTTAACTATTTTTTCACAATCTTCCCTTTAACAAAGTTATTGGATGAGGATTAAAAGAAAGGATTATTGCTCAATGACAGACAGTAATCATGTTTAGTAGTAGAAACCAAAAAATAAATGCCCAAGTGTCTAATAATATACATATTTTTATTTCTAATATTAGAAATAAAGGGCTTTAATATGTCTATTAATAGACAAAAATGGCTAATGTTAGACACAATAAAAACAGTCATTTTTAGACGTATAATCTAAGGTTCTATTTTAAGAAATGCTATGTCAAATATTAATTCAGATAAAAAACAAATAATAGGAATTACAAACTGGATAAAAGATTTTTTGCCTGATTTATATGATTTTTGGGCTCCATCCGAATCTCAAATCCAAAAGGTATTAAAAGCATTTCTTATTGGGGAACAAAAAGTTTTAAAAGCATTTAAAGAAAAAGGGGAAGTTTTAACTATTGATAACACCATTCCGATTATGCTGTATCAAATGAAAATAGCGCCTAATCTTCGCACAAAAGCGATGTTAGATTTTGTAAATGAAATATGCAAGAATTTGAAAAATAAACTAAATGATAACCAAGTAAATATGGTTAAGAAGAATATAATTAATGAACAATTTTTTAATTTAGAGATAGAAAATTCAAGATGTAAAACAGGAATAGGCGAGTTGGCATACTTAAATCATATGATTAGTGAAGACATAGAATTACATTCATGTGAATACAAAATGCAAAATGGCAAAGGCATTGATTTTATATTTATAATTAATGGTAAAAAAATTGGAATTGAAGTTTACAATATTGCCAATTTCAATTCATCAAAAATTTTATCTGAAGAAGATTTGGAATTATTTTTTGATAAACGAATAAACCAAAAATTAGAGGATCAACTTAAAAATATTGATGACATTCCAAAAGATTATTTATTTTACTTACAGCCTATAGTTTGGGGTGATATTGATCAATTAATAAATTTCTATAAATTCTTTGAAAAATATGACATGAAATATTCAGAAGTAAGGCCATTATGTTATTTAGGAGCATATAAAGAATCAACGAACGGAAACCTTGTCTATGTTTTTGAAAGAATAAGTAAAAAATTGGGTAAGCCAAAATCGATTAAGAAAGTTTAAACAAAATAAAGTACAAAGGAATAATCATTAGCAATAAAAAAATATAACCAGTTGCTGTTATGTTGCCAGTATAATTATGTGGCGTGTTTTAGCACCATAAGATAGCAATAAATAAAAATATATTACCCTCCTTTTTATTACTCTTATTGGTATCACTTCTCTAATTATTTTAATTCATTTCATTAGTATTATTTTT
>DAOURK010000099.1 GCA_030625085.1 Pseudomonadota bacterium | reverse complement strand
ATTTAGCTAAATAATCGATTTTGAGAATGAAAAGAAAATGATTAATATTAGTTACTGTAGCTAATTATACAAGAAATTTGAAATTATTTATCTAAAAATCTATATTTTATGACCCGGGTCATAAGTGTAGTATTTTGTGACTCGAGTCACAAGCTATCATAACGAAATGTAGGTGAATTTACACTTCCGGCAGGGCAGTATCTGGCGCCGGCTGATCCGGGGACCTCCGGATATGTGATCCGATACTACAAAAATCTGGGGACCTACTGATATGTTGGCCGGATAATTATGATAGCCTAAAAGTTGACCATCTAAAGGGTCTGTGACAGCCCAAAACTTACCCACCCCTGAAAAAACTTCTAGTATCATAGGGGAGATAGAAACTCAGATACTGGAGGTAAAGGGGATGATAGGTATGGAAAGGTATGAAGGTATACGGATATCTAAACGAGTGTATGGTAAAAGTATACATAAAATTAGCGAAGAAACGGGGCATGCACGACAAAAAGGTCTTGGGGGTCAAGTCTTGAATTATCAGTTTGTAGAAAGAAATTATCCTGAATCCTTCACGCCGCTTCCAACATCTGAGGAGGCAAGTAAATATTTTAGTCGAGCCAATGAGGTGTTCCAATGGTTGATAAATCAATTATAGAAATTGTAAAAAAATATCTCACAACTTTAAATAACTTGGGTATCCCTATACAATGCGGGATAATTTTTGGGTCCCAAACGGGCGCTAAAACAAATAAATGAAGTGACATTGCAGGCATGAGGGATATCCTTGTATGCCTTACGTTTTACCATCATCATTCATTTCTTCTTCGGCACTAAAATACAACAGATGCTCAAACGGGTATAATGGTTGCGAGGTTGTTGTGTTGTTGTTGTGGAACTGTGTCAAGGATCATGTTAATTCCCCACCCCCAGGATCATCATAATTCCCCCCTTTTTAGCGTAAGAGGCAGTTAAAGGGTGAATAATTCATTCTTATTTTTTATAAGAATCAAATAAAATAATATATAAATAGTCGTCGTCGGGATTGTGGGTAGTGTGGGAAACTCGTCTTTTATGAGTTTTCCAAGCACCTGTGGATAAGTCGTCTTTTTGACTTATCCAAGCGATTGTGGGTAAGCTGTGGGCAGACTGCTTTTTAGCTGGCCATCAGGTTATCCACATGAGCGGCAGGTGAGGCACTATCCACAAGCCCATCAAGAGAGAAAAAATTCTAAAATTAATCACCTCCTTTTCTTATAACAGGAATAGATGTTAAGTTTTCTCAAACACTTATTCCATAATTAATAAGTGGGATTTAGGACGAATTGTTCAGCGAAATTATAATGGTTTAATCCACGGCTAAACACTATTCAGCATATCATGCATTTTAATCCCTTTGCTTTTTGTTTATCATATGCAATATCCGCTCTTGTCTCACCATCAATCCAAATAGGGTAACTATATCCAAACTCTCTAATCAAGATACCACCATCAAAATCAGTGATCATGTAAACATCATCATTATGTTCACAATCATCAAACCATGTTGTATTTTGCTCTGTGAATTTAATATCAATCGTTTCCAGTCTGCCTTTTAGTAAATTATATATACTGATTTCCATGATCTTAAATCTCCTTTTTTTAAAGCTATAGCCTCAAATTAATGAAAACCTTGAACTATAATTGTCACTCATCAATGTCATACTATTGCTTTGATTACAAATAATCATGACCTTTCCTTATTTTGTGTATTCGAATATTTGGGCATGAGTTTTCTCCTATAAGATTCACCTTCCATCAAAAGATGATGTGCGTGATGGGCTAGTCGGTCCAGGGCGGAGTTCGCCATTACCGGATCTGGGAATAAGGGAACCCAGTCTTGGGTAGGCCTGTTGCTGGTGATGATAATCGAGGATTTTAGATGTCGCTCGGTTATAATCTCATAAAAATCTTCGGCCTGTGTAGATGTGAGAGTGCATAGTCCAAAGTCATCAATAATGAGCAGATCCGGAGCTAAATATTTTTTGATCCTCTTTTCCCAGGAGTGATCAGCTCGAGCAGCCAAAAGTGAGCGAAACAGCTTAATGGCCTTTGTGAACAAAACATCGTAGCCCAGTCGACATGCTTGATGTCCAATGGCCTGAGCAATATGGGTCTTGCCTGTACCTGCAGGGCCGTAGAGCAATATATGCTCTGTTTTTTTAATGAAGATACAAGTAGCCAAATCATTAATCAAACGGGTATTTATTTTGGGGTTGAAAGAAAAATCAAAGCACTCGACAATTTTTTCTTCCTCGAATGCTGCCCGCCGAAGACGCATTTGTAGTTTTTTAGCCTCTCTGCGCTCGATCTCATCCTGAATGATAAGTTGAAAAAAATCAATATATCCCATAGAAGCAGCTTGAGCCTGTTGTAAACGAAGCTCAAGGCTTTCTAAGACACCCGATAAACGTAAATTTTTAAGCTGTTGCATAATCTGATGATCCAGGTTCATGAGCACACCTCCTTATTAGCTGCAAAATAATCAGGGGCCCTCAAGAATCCTTGCCCCTGAGCTGAGAGGCACACAGTCGCCTTTTTTATCTTTTCTTGAGGTTTGGTCCATCCTTTTTCCAGGATAGTTTTAATACTTTGATGACGCAGATTGCCAAAGGCAAGACAACGCCCGGCTGCAGCCTCCATAGATACCTGACCGAATTTTTCTGCTAACCTCAAAATGGCCTGAGCTTTTCGAAGATGTTGGGCGGTATGGACACAGAGGACCTGTTTGACCAATTTCCCGGTTAGTGGTCCCACCTCTGAGGCCTTTTGGCAACAATAGCTTGGGTTGCGCAGCAAATAAGCCAATTTTTCCGGAGGGTAATCTGATGTATCAGTCCTCCATGTACCTTGCCGATCTGCACGGGCATGAGTTTTAATTAATTCACCATCCAGGAAAATATTAACCATCTTGCGGCCTCCTCTGACCCATACCTTAGTGCCAATAAACCGGGTAGGAACCGAGTAATAAGAATTATCAAAAACCACATGATGATCCTGATGGGCAGTGCATTTTTTCCATAGCGGACGTTCAAAGGCTTCTGTGGGCAGAGGCTTTAGACATTGGGCTTCTTCGGCCTTAAAGACCTCAAAGGGACGCCTTTTTGTAGTCCCATGAACTTCCATCCCAATCTCGGCCCTACACCAATGAATGGCACGTTCATTAACCTGGTCGATGTCCTTGAACTGTCTGCCTGCCAAAAGATGCTTACGAACTACAGGAACTGATCTTTCAACCTTCCCTTTATGCCTGGCCATTCTTACCTTGGCAGGATCGGCTACAAATCCATAATGGCGCTCCAGTTCCGCATAAGCCCGGTTTAAGGTAGGATCATAGATATCAGGCTTTATTACTCCCGCCTTTAAATTATCCAAAACAATGGTTGCCGGCACACCTCCTAAAAACTCAAAAGCACGAATATGGCAATCAATCCAGGTATGCACATCCTGGTGGAAAACAAAGCGGACAAAACGGTGGCGACTAAAAGATATAGTCATGATAAAGGCCCAGGCCCGATGTCTTTTACCGGTAAGAGGATTTACCATCATCCCCGCATAACCAAAATCTACCTGGGCTTGACTTCCCGGCTCTACCTCCAGACGAACGGTTACCGGAGAGACTCCAAACTGAAATTCAGTTTTCAAATATCGTTTTACTGTACAATAGCCAATGGAAAGATCCTTCTCCTCTTGAAAAAGGCGCCACACCTGTTTGGCTGTCATCTGCTCATCCTTAATGAGCTCGGCAATCCACTCCCGATGGGGAATAATCAAATCCTGTGCCGGTGTCTCCCTCAAAAGGGTTGAAGTGCTTAATTCTTTGAGCTTTCGAACTAATTCATCCTCTGCCGGGAAAGGGACCCCCCTTTGTACTCCAGCCTTTTGTCCCAAATCTACATATTTACGTACCGTTTTCCGATCAAATCCCAAAGAACCTTTTATTGTCCTGATTCCAGCCCCCTGATGCCAATGATAAATCATTTCTACAATTTCATTCATTGCTATTTGTCTCCTGGCCACCTTCATGCCTCCTTTAAGGAATATTTGTCAACCTTAAAGGATATATCGTTTGGCCTTTTTTCCTCTAACTAAAAATAGGGGGGGGAATTATAATGATCCCGGGGGGGGAGATGAGATGATCCTAAACCCCACTAAAGGGTAGATATACCATGATTCTCGACAACTGCGAGGTTACGAATAGATAGACATTACTAAAGCCTGATCTTACTATTATTAAAGCCCTAAAGCCTGATAGTTTTTTTAGGGATTTAGAAAAAAAATAAACCTTTTTGGGTTTGTTTATGCCAATGGACGGATACAATATTCTATTATATTAGTTGTGAAAGCAGAGACCGCGCAGGAACTCTTACCGGGTATTCTATTTCAAAACAGTCTGCATCAATAAAGTTTTCATCCATTGAGACTTGAAAAGCATGTTTGGCGCCCGTTAGCGATTGGAAATAATGCAGATTTTTATTAAGTTCCTTATTGGGAGAAGTTTTCACCTCTATTAAAAACCATGCCTGATCGTTCTTAGTAACAAGAAAATCCACCTCCCGTTTATCCTTTGTTCTAATATAATAAAGGCCATACTCACCAAAACCAGTATCCTGCCACCAATGAACAGCTTTGAGAAGATGTCCGGCTACAAAATTTTCGTTTCGCGCGCCAGGATTACTTATTGTTGACCAATCCCACAGATAAATTTTAGGTTCCTTCAGCAGCGATCTGGAAATATTGCGCGTCCATGGGCGAATAGAAAAGCAGTAATAAAGAGATTCAAGTGCGGATATCCATCGGCGGATAGAATTTTCAGATGCCCTTATTTTTCTTGCCAAAGAAGCATAATTTGATAACTGCCCAGCTTGTTGTCTGAGAAATTCGGCCAAGAGTTCCACCTGCCCAATTTCATGAATGTTGGTCAGGTCACGAATATCCTCTTGAAATAACAGTTGTCGGCGCAATCGCTTCCACTTATTATAAAAACGGCGGTTTCTTTTTAGGAAAGGTTCTGGAAATCCACCATATTGAAGCAATGAAAAATAATCATGGTCCGATATATTGCGAGGAGATTGTATTTCCGATGAAGGAATTGAAGTGGAATTAATTTCAGCAACCGACAGAGGATGCATTCTATAGATAAAATATCGCCCCATGAGGCTGTCGGCACCTTTCCTGTAAATATCGAACCTGGCACTGCCGGTGATAATAATATGAAAAGCCTCATGAGAATAAGTGTCAAAAAATCCCTTAATAAAATTTTTCCAGTTTGAATATTTATGAAGTTCATCAAAAATTATTGTTTTCGAACGAGTGAGGCCTATCCTTTTTACTACTGAAGACGGCCCCTCAATAATAAGCATACGGTCATCTTCATTGTCCCAATTAAAATAGGTATAATTTTTGGTAAATGATAGGCATGATGTTGTTTTCCCGATTTGGCGGGGGCCGGCGATAAAGGCCATTTGGCGATCGTGCCGAAAATGATCCCTTAATAAACTCTCATATACTCTTTTCATACCCATAATTATGCAATATTCATAGAAAAACTTCAAGACCATTACGCACAACTTCGCGGAATGGTCAAGACCATTCCGCGGAGCGCGGAGTGTAATGAAATTTGGGGGTCAGAACTTGAATTATCAATTTGAAGAAAAATACTAGTCCGAAGGTTGGAAAGGGTTGGCCAAAGGGATCGTCAACGCTGCAATAAGGTCTTGGGGGTCAAGTCTTGAATTATCAGTTTGTAGAAAAAAATTATCCTGAATCCTTCACGCCGCTTCCAACATCTGAGGGAGGCAAATAAATATTGGGGTCTTGGGGTCAGGTCTTGAATTATCAGTTTGGAAAAAAGATAAGTTTTGGTAGGGAAGATCCAAGGACTATAACAAAAAATCGGAAAGGGGAAGACCCCTTTCCGATTATCATCTATGATATAAGATTTGTCTTCGACTACTTTTTAATTTTTTTTCCGAATCCTATTCCACAAAGCCCAAAGAACCCTAAAATAAGAAGCAGAAAAGTGCTTGGTTCAGGGACCGGTTCAATGGATTCAACCATAAACACAAAATCATTAAAATTCTTATCTGATGTAGCATATTCATCGCCTTCAAAGGCAATAATCCATTCATTGTCGGTAAATGTGCCGCCATTAAGGCCCGGTAAAGTCAAGGAGTCAGTATTATTCCCTTGATAGATAAGGGCTTGAGGATTTTCATCAGGATTGAGGATATCCTGGCTGTAGAAGGTTCGAGTATCATTAAAATCGTTCGGATTCGTATAATATAAATAAAAACCAAATACATTGCCAAAATCAGTATAATATCCTTCGATAACTGTTAGTGCCGAAGAGGGGCCATATACTTCAACATCACCGTTAGCATAAAAAGCAAGGGTGGCTTGTTCAGGTGCGTCGCTATTTTGTGTGCCGCTGAAAATAGGAACGAACTGTGGAGATGAGCCATCATCATATTTATAAATACCGGCTGTGTTTCCATTGGGATCACCGGCTAAGGTTATAATAAATGAAGCAATTGAACCCGCGGATGCAGTATTTCTAAAAATGGCGGCTGATGATTGCGTATCATAAGGGTCATCTCCATATGAATCGGCTCCAATGTCGTAAAAAACATCCCCCAGTTCGCTGAGATCAATCCCATCAAGAGGGCGATCGTTCATATATGAGGGTAATGCCGACACAGTTTTTGAAAAAAGAAAGAGACTTACAACTACTGCTAGAATCAGTGATGGGAAAATTTTATATATTTTCATAATTTTTATACCTCCTAGGTTCTTTCACCAAAATCCAAAAGGAATTTGAATCACCATAATTTTATTCATCTAATTAGCCACAAGCCGAATAGTAACATCACCCGGGATATGTCGGTAATTATATATAATATTTGCGATCATAGCCCCCAAAAAGAAAATATTTTTTTTCTTGCCCACCTCCTTGCAAAGCACTTTTTGCTATTCTGAATTAAAGATTTTATCCTTTTTTTCTTTATGCCCTCATTTGATTTGATATTCATTGAGGCAATTATTATGCCAAATTATTTTTATAAGGAGATGTTCATGATTAATAAAAGGAAAAAAATTTTCTCAGTATAACACTGCCTTCAGAATTATATAAAAAAGTATAAAAATTGGCCAATTAAGAAGCAAGGGCTGTAAAAAAATTGGCCAAGGAAAAAGCAAAGGCTAAGGGAGAATTTATGAGAGAGGTAATCAGGCAATATATTAAAAGGGATAGACGGTGGAAACAACTAAGGAAATGGGGAAAAGAAACTGTTAAGGGATTAGTGCTTGAAGATGAAGGGGTTGTTGTTGTGGAACTACGAGGTTACGAATAGATAGTGTCTGGAAGTCTTTTGTGTTTGTAAAATAATAATTTAAGGGGGATTAAGGGAGAAGCGAAGAAGGATTAGGAATTGTTATAGACTGAGCCAGCGAGCCCACCACGGTCTGCGGGCTTTACTGAACTTCTTTTCAATCTCTCGGAGACGCCTTTCTTTGATGACCAGATTAAATTGAGTTTCTACCTGCTTTTCTTCTAATTGCTTAAGATATTTTAATACTTCTTCAAACTTTCTATTTAGCCCATTTCCATTATTATTATGGCTGTGGCCATTGTTGCCATTGTGGCCATTTCCCAACTTTTTTCGAAGGAAGATAACCTCATCCGACAATGTTTCCAGCTCTCTATCATACTTATTATTCTTTCTGAGCCCATCCAATTGTTTTCGTAAAAAAATAACCTCGTCACTTAAGGTTTTTAACTCTCGTTCGTGGTTATAAAATTTATCTAAAACCAGGGCTAAATGCTTTAACGCATGGGTTTGTCCAGCTACCACATTTATTACGTCCGAGGACACAATTTGGGGTTGCGGTGTTGTTGCTATTACTTGTTGTGGTTGGTTTTCAAGGTCGATATTTTGAGGAAATTTATTGGCTAGCCGTTCCGCAATCTCTAAGGCTGTTCGGTTCTCCCGAAACATTTTTTCAATTATGGCAATTACCTCTAGAGTTTCCGGCCGATATTTTCTTTTCCTTCCTTCTCCAACAGCAGGAATAAAATCAGGGAATTTATTTCGATAATACCTGACGGTGCTTTCCGGCATTCCTAATTTCTGTGCGATTCCTGTGATGGTTAATAAATCATGGGTCATTGATGAACCTTAAATCTTGACAACTTTTTACAAAGTGAATAAGGCGAGAAGTAAAAAAGAAGATAAAAAATTAAACGCTCTCTCCTCTAATAAAATTATCCAAATCCCTTTTAAGAAGGCGGTAATTTCTCCCAACCTTATTCGCCTTCAATTTCCGCTCACGAATTAATTTAATTATGGTTTGCCTACTTGTTTTAACATATTTCATTGCTTCAGTTGTGGTTAATACTTCATCGTGTACCATTGCACCCCCCCTTCAAATCAATATAATTATAGGCTACATATTATTATACTTTTAAATATACGTAATAATATATAGCTAATTATATGGTTATGTCAAGAAAAAAACCCCTTTTTGGTTTCTTCCCAAATTTTTACTATATATGTTTTGACTATTGATGGAAAAATGAATTATTATAGTGACTGTAATTTCAAATAAAAAGAAAACCCTATTCTATTCATTTAATAAAGAAAGGAACTGCTTTATGAAATTTCGATTAAACACATTGATTTATGTTTTCATAATCGCACTATTTTGCTTTTCCGGCTGTGGTTCAATACAGACTGTTTCCCCCTCTCATGGCCGAAAAAAAAGTTATGAGCTAAAAACATCATATACTACTGTTGCCGGCAAACCAATGCTCAGCGTTTACAATACTGATATATTTCCTGCTTATAAAGCAAAATATACCTATCAGCCTCCATATATCTATATCAGAGGAAATAAATTGTGTGAACAGATGCCCCTGATAACTCCGGAGCAAAAATGGAGAGTCCTGTATCGAAGAGCAAAGGGAACTTATGTTATTTATTGTGACAGTTATAATAAATTGGCCGGTACGGAAAAAACCCCTATTGGAATAGAAATAAACCCTGATGGGAAATTGACCAACGAAGAGGCGTGGGTGCATACACATACACCTGTGAAAAGGGCTGTACAGCCTCTTTGGGATGTGCCCGAGCCGCAATTATTTGAAAAGACCGAAGATTACGTTAAAGAAGGCTCTTTTAAGGCCAAACTTGTATACATAGGGAAAAAGGACGATAAAATAACCCTTTACTATTCTGAACCGGCCATTTTCCAGGAATTGCAATACGATTTAAGCAAAGGGGATACAATTAAATTTAAATCACTAAAAATCAAAATAGTAAAGGCAACAAAAACCGATATCACCTTTGAAGTGATAGATGAGGGCACACTTTCCTGGGTACCCAAAAAGGGGCTTAAACTAAGGCGTTAATATTAATTAGTATTAATCCACTTTGAGGATTTTGCGAACCACCAGCCCAAAACCAATGGCAATAAGGGGAAAGACTATTAACCAGTGCATGTTCCAGCCAAAAATGACGCATTTGAAATGCTTGGGCTTGTAACCGATCTCAATACTCTCTAAACGTGCATTCTTCGCCAAAGCCGGTTCTACTGAATTGATAAAAGCGGCTAAAAATCCCTGCCGCATCAGTTGAGGACAATAGGGAGAAGAAATTTTACCAATAATTATATCTTTGGTAAATTCCTGGTCGCAAACCTTGAATCCTACCTTATAATTTCCCGGTTCAGCAGCTTGAAATTGCCAACTTACCTCATTTTCTCCCCCCAGACGCATGGCAGGGGTAAGCGCTTCAAGGCCCTCGGGAAGTTTCAATTGAGGATCTGGTCGCCGATCAGCATCCTGAGCATAAACCACCTTAACATCAAATTGCTGTGCCGGCATAATGGGAGTATAGCCATAGCGCAAGTTAATCTGGGACATGGTTAATAAAACCAGGATCATAATAGGGATGGCCGCAGCAAAGCTGTAAACAACATACCAAAAATTGTTCTTCAAGATCTCCTTCTGGGCCTTTAAGATTTCACGAAAATCATCTTTGTAAAGCCGGATTTCGAGAAAGTGGATTTTGATTCGGTTTTTTACCTCTTTAATTTTATCCTGATTGGATAAGTACTTAAAGATAATTACAGCCACTGCGCCCAAAATTACACAGATGGCAAAAAAGCCCCAAAAGGGATCAAACCCTTGAAAGGGTAAAGTGATAAAGTCCAAAAGAAGTCCGATAAAATTAAGAATTTTTCTCATGCCCGCCTCTTTATGATTACCATAGGGATAATGCATGACAACGCGTAATTCCTTATGGTAATGGCATTGTCTTTAATTTTTTTACGAAATATAGCCTAACCCCTGCAATTTCTTTTTCATCTCTTCCTCCGATCCGGAGGCTTCCTCAACCTGTCGAAGCTCCTTTTCCAGCAGATGGGTAATAAATTCCTCCACTGATGGATATCCTTTATGTACAGCATATTCTTTAGCCCTTTTTAAGAGGTCCTTGTCGATTTTCACTTTGCCGCCAAACATCCGAAAACCCTCCTTTTTGTTGAAAACCAGCTCATAAATTAGACAGGATTCAACGTCATTAACTTAAGCTCATAACCATTAACTTAACGAAATCTACCGTCTAATTTCGAAATTTACAGTGTCATTTCGAGGAGCGTTAGCGACGAGAAATCTTTACACGTAATGTAGAACAAGATTTCTCGCTCCACTCGAAATGACAAATGTCGTTGTAGGGTTAAAAATAATGCGCCCCTTAAAAAATGACTTGTCCGGTCATCTTTCCTTTTTCTTTAATCCCGAATTCATGCAAAATAGTAGGGGCTAAATCGATAATAGCCGGCTTTTCAACCTTGATTTTTTTATTCGCCAAAACAATACCCGGCACCTGTTGTCCGGCAATACAATGATCTCCGCTCCATTTGCTGGTATTGTCTCCCAGGATATCTTCCGGCGCCTGTCCCAAAGCTGTATACCAGGAAGCGCGATATCCAATATTATAGCCAATGATGAGGTCCGGGGCCTTTTTGCGAAATTCTCCCTGATAAATCTTTTCCGATATATCAACGTGGCTGATAACCTGCTGATTATTTTCAGGATCTCGAACGGCCAAAAGCTTTTGCCGGATCTCTTTAAGCAATTTGTCTTTTTCGCCGGGGTTCACAATGCCCTGCCCTTCTCTTCCCTCAAGATTAAGATACAGGGCATTTAATCCAAGAGCATAGGCCTTAGTGCGATTCCAGTTCACATTTTCAAAAAATTCATCGCAGCTTCTTTTATATTCATTCCGGTAAGCCATATAGCCATTATCATGCAGCCAGGTATTCAGGTTAAAATACCGGCGGTAGGTAGTAAAGCCATGATCGGAAAGGACCAAAAGGGTTGTGCCGGGGTCCATCTTTTCCATGGTTTCCCCCAAGATCACATCCATTTTCTGATACAGCTCACCAATAATCCGGCCGTATTTTTGACCAAGCTCTTTCGTGTATCCCGGAAATTGAGGGTCCATATAGCCGGTAAACATATGCTGGACTGCATCTGTAGTGGAAAAATAACAAAAGAGCAAACCCTTTTTTTGCTTTTTAAGATTAGCTAACTCCAGACGAAACATTTTAAGCCGCTCCTGCAAGGGAATGTCGCTTTGCTGCAAAAATTCTTCTTCATTTAAGCGGCCTTCATTAAAGGCCCAGGTGTCTTCGGGCATCCCTTGTGTATAAAACAAACCAATTTTTTCAGCCAATTCCTTAGCATAATCATCTGAACTGGAAATGCTAAAGGGTGGGTGGCGAGGATCAATATTAATAGGGCTTAAATAGAGTTGAAATTCCGGTCGCACCTGTTTCAAATAAAAAATGCCGATACCCGCGGCCTTGGAAAAACTCATCTTAAAGGTAATGGGAAGCCATCCTGACCATTGGCCCTCTTTTAAGATCAAATCCTGGTCCTGGAACTTTAAGCGGACTATGGGATTTTTCGGATCAAGCCTAATGGTAAGAGACACCGTTGAAACGGGTCTCTCCTCCTTGAAGGTATTGACTGGTCCCTGAATCTGGGTTTCAATCACATTATTTATTATCTTCACCTTATAAACTCTTCCCCCCTGTTCTGCTCCTCCTTCGCCGGACTTGGAAGTAAAAAATTGAAAGGTGCCATAGGTGCCGATAATATCAGGGGTCCCCATGCCGCTTAAGGACTTTCCTTTATGCTGGACAGGAGGAAAATTGGAAGGAGCCCGCAAAATGGTAGAAGGGACCTTGCTCTCATCCAGATATTCCCAAAAGGTCTTTCCTTTTCGATAACAGGTAACCTCAGCCTTGGAATAGGGGAGGCGCCAGCCAAAAAGCTTAAATTCCTTTTTCGGGGGCAAGACTTCGCCAATGGAAAGATAAGGTAAATAAGTTTTTGGGTCTCGGGCGATAAAATCAAATATATTCGTGCCACCCGGGTCCTGGCCGGTGATGAAAGTGGCCCAGGCTACGGGGCTTTGAGGCGGAATGGTAGTAGCCAAGGGCTTAAAATCCCCTGTCTTGGCCAATTTTTTAAAATTAGGGAGCATCCCGGCATCCATATATTTTTGGAGCAAATTGGGGTCCATACCATCAAAACCCAAAACAATCATCTTTTGGGTTGCGGTATATGCCGGGTGCGGTAAAAAGGCGGGAAAAATTAAGCCCACCACCATAATTATTCCCAAGAAAAAGGAATAATATCTCGCTCTTTGGTGTTTTGTTGTAATGTTTTCCATTAAAAATTCACTCCTACTTTTTACTGTTTTTGTAGCGCCAAAGTAAGCTATTTTATAAAATCCTAACGTCACTAACTTTTATATTATTCCTTATATACATTACAGCTTATCAATCAAAACAGGGGCTTGCCCTCGAAATAAGGCGGGATGCAAAAATTAAATTCTTGCAAAACCGTTGGCGCTATATCCACAATGCCGGGATCTTTGGCCGTGATTTTGCGATTACAAAAGAGGACCCCGGGCACCCGCTCAGGATCAATGCAATGATCTCCGCTCCAACTCTTCTGATTATCCTCAAAAATAATATCATTAACCTTGCCCACCACAGAATCCCAGGAGATTCTATAGCCTGCCTCATAACCTACCACTAAATCAGGGCCATTATCAGTATAGGGACCCTTGTACATCTTCTGACAATCATACACTTGATTAATGGCGCCCTGCCCTTCCGCATCATCCTTCAGGCCTTCGAGTTTGGCTGAAAGTTCTCCTTTCAGTCGCCCGAATTCTGCGCCAGGCTGAACAATTCCGTGTTTTTCACGCCCCTTAAGATTAATAAAAATTCCGCCCAGTCCCAGGGCATAGGCCTTGGTCTTTAACCAATCAACGTTCGCAAACCATTGATCGCTCTCTTTCGCCCCTTCTTTTAAGGCCAGATAACCGTTCATATACAGCCAGGAATTTATGTTTACACACCGGCGAAAGGATTTAAATCCATGATCGGATAGAACAATCAACACGGTGTCTGAATCGATTTTTTCCCTTACCCGACCCAATAAATCATCCATTCTGCAGTAGAGCTTTTCAATGGTTTTTTCATAACCCTTATTGGCAATTACCTTATGGGCAGGGTGGTCTTTTTCCAGATAGCGCCAAAACATATGCTGTATACGATCAGTGATGTCAAAGACACAAGCACAGACACCCTTTCGCACCTTTTGCAGTTCATGGAAAAACATCTGTTCACGCTCCTGGTGAATCAGATTGGCCTGCCTTAAAAACCCATCCTCATCCAATACCCGCTCATTAAGAGCCCAGGTATCTTCCGCTAAACCCAAGGTGGCGTAACTTCCCATGACTCGCGCCAGATACATGGCATAGACAAAGGGATGGGAAATGGGGAGCACTGGTTTTTCAGGGTCAACGTTAATGGGAGTAACATACATGGCAAAGGTCGGCTCAAGACTTCGAATCAAAAAACGACAAATTCCATACACCTTTTTTCTCCTTCCCAGAGGGAAGGGAAGGCGAACCCAGGGAGAAAAGTTACCGGGTTTCAGGTGAAAGGTCTTTCCCGCTACCAAAAGCTTGGCTTCACTTCCCTTTTTGGCAACGACCACCTCAAAGGGAAGCTGTAATTCTTCTTTTTCTTTTGCCTTAGGGGCTTCCGGACCATAGAGGAAGGATTGAATTTTTCCGCCACGGTTTATAACTTTAAAACAGACACCCCCTGTATGCTGCTTGAGCTGCTCATCAGAGGTGGTATAAAAGGAAAACGTGCCTTGGGTCCCTTTGATATCGGGAACACACATGGCCGAAAGAAGCCTTCCGGCAAACTTTATTGGAGGAAAGGTTACGGGGACCCGAATGATAGAGCTGACAATGCCGCAATCTCCCAAGATCTCCCAGAAGGAGCGGCCTTTTTTAAGGGATTTGATCTTTGGCTTGCTGAATTTACCCTCACCTTTTTGAATATCTACAGAGGAAAGCACCGGCAGATAGGTGCGCGTATCCCTGGTAAAAAAATCAAAAATAGCATGGCCTGCAGGCGTCATGCCACTGGCAAAAGTAGACCAGGCCACTGGGGAGATAGCCGGACAGGTGGTTCGGAGACGTTGATAGTCCCCTTCTTCCTTAAGGGCCGCAAAATTGGGGAGCAGCCCCTTTTCCATGTAGCTTTCAGCCAATTCCGGGTCCATTCCATCCAAACCAACAATAACTACTTTTTTTGTTTTTCGGTGGGAGTTTTTATCAATATAATGTTTATATTTTATACGGCGCTTGATGCTTTGGTATAAAAACCGCATCGGCCAAAAAAGGATAATCAAAAAGGCTAAAAGAAAAGTAACCAGAAAAATAAAAAAGGAGCTAAAAAAAGCAATCCCAGCCCCCGGCCCAATATAGGCCCATGCCTTTGGGGCTAAAGCAGGTAAAAACACACTACCCGCCAGCAAGCAAAATCCAAGGCAAAATTTTTCTTTTTTACCCACTATATAATTCTCCCCCTATTTTTCCATTTCCATTTTATTTATTTTTTATTCAATGGTTTCTTTGCTGCATGCCGGTGAATCTGGTCCTTGGCAGGGATAAAGCCCTGCACTACAAAAAATAATAAAAGGATAATATGAGAATTGCTGAATAATTTCCCTTGAACCCTTGACTTGGTGTTTCCTCTATATTTCCATTTTTTTAGGAACAACAACAATACCCGAATCAGTCACCGTATATTTTTTGGCGTCCTCGTCCAGATTATAACCGATCGTTGTATTCGGCGGTATGTTAACCCCTTTGTCAATAATTGCTCTTCGAATTCTAGAATATCGCCCTACGTGAACTCCCTCCATTAAAACCGATTGATATACATATGAATAGCTATGGGTACAAACATTCTGTGAAAGCACCGAGTTTTGAACACGCCCTCCGCTCAAAATACAGCCGTTAGAAATAACCGAATCTATGGCTACGCCAAAACGGGGCTCATAACGCGTATCGCCTCCAAATTCTTCGGCAAACACCGTTTTAGCTGGTGGGGCTTGGATATGATGGGTTCGAACAGGCCAATCCCGGTCATAAAGATTAAATAAGGGATTGATGGCAACCAAATCCATATTGGCCTCCCAATAGGCATCAATCGTGCCTATATCCCGCCAATATCTGGGTCGGCTTTTATTCTCATCCACAAAATTATAGGCAACTACTTTTTTGGTAGAAAGATTCATAGGAATAATATTTTTGCCAAAATCATGCGCTGAATTCATCGGGGCATCTTCGGCAAGGACTTCACGAAGCGCCTTGGTTGAAAAAACATAGACCCCCATAGAACCAAAACAATGAGTTGAGTCACTGGGTAATGTTTCAGGGCATACGGGCTTTTCCTGAAAACCGAGAATCCTGTTTCCTGCATCAATCTGAAGAATTCCCAGTTGCGAGGACTCGGACTTATCAACTTCAATGGCGCCTACAGTAATATCAGCCTTGTTTTTAATATGAAATTTAATCATCTTCGCATAATTCATCTTGTAAACGTGATCACCGGAAAGGATAAGCACATAGTCGGGATTTCTTTCATCAAGACTGTAAATGTTCTGATAAATGGCGTCAGCCGTTCCTTTATACCAATGATCATTAATTCGCTTTTGTGGAGGAATAGAGATGATAAATTCATCCAGGGCCGGTGAAAGAATGTCCCAACCCAACCGAAGATGACGTTCAAGAGAATCATATTTATATTGCGGCAAAATATAGATGCTGCGAAGATTGGAATTGATACAATTACTCAGGGTTATGTCAATAATCCGGTAAATGCCTCCAAAAGGCACTGCCGGCTTGGCCCGGTCTTTAGTTAGGGGATAAAGCCTTTTTCCCTCTCCACCGGCCAGAACAAATGTCAAAACTTTCTTCAAATTCATGCTCATTCCTCGAATTAATTAGACAGGGTCAATTGGATTTGACAAGATCTTTCTTTTTATCCTCTCCATCCTGTAAATCATGTCTAAAAAAATTACTGGGAAGTGACTTAAATATTGAGAAAAGCTAACGCCCTGTGTTTTTACGTTAAAGTAGATCCCCCCTGGGGTTTGTTGCGTTTCAATTCGAGGCAGGAATGACAAAATCAGCGTTTACACTTTATCACAATAAACTCCCTTCAACAATCAAAAAAACGTAAATCTCAGCATTTACGTTTTAAACTTCCCGCTTTAAAAGACTCACTGTAGCACAGGGCGTTAGCCCTGGGGATTTTTGTTCAGGCGCTCCTTTGCTCAGGGAGCAAGAGCAGCAATAAAACATATTCCCCACCTGGGGTCCTTCTCTTCAGGCTCCTGCGGATACCCCAAATCCGGATCTGATATTTTAAGCAAAGACTCTATATCCGTTGTGTTAACAGTAACGTCTTTCTTCGCTTCACCTTCCCTTGTTTCATCAAAGACGGTAATACTATAGATATATTCCCTGTACTGTAGCACGTTCAGATCATAATAAACAATATCGACAATTTCTTCATCGGTAAATTCTATCGAGATCTTCGATTGGACCATAACAGGAGAATCATCTGCCCCCTTAATACTCCGCTCAATCTGATATTCCAAAACATGCCCCAAAATCCCCGCTCCATTAACTTTAAAAGAAACCTTTATTTTAGAAGAAGCTTGGGCTGTCTCGTTCGTATCCACATACTCGGCCATAAGACCAAAGGGACAAAAAAACATTTCCGGGATTTTCACCCTGATGATTTCCGAAGAAGAACTTCCTGCATCATTGATAAACTTTATTTGATAGAAGTATGTTTGCCCCGGATAAAAAACGTCACTGTTCGGGTCCTCATATGTTTGCCCTGGATAAAAAACGTTACGGTTCGGGTCCTCATAAGAATTTGTATCTCCATAGACCGATTGAAAGATCAGGGATTGATAATTCCCCTTAAGACCCCGCCATATTTGAAACTTATCAACATCTTGAACCCGCTGCCAGCCCAGATGAACTATAGGCCGTTGGTCCCGGATTTCAGAAAAAGAGTTAACAATTTGAGGGACCGGGGGCAATGAGGATTCCTCACATTGCTCAGCCTGCAAAATGTATGAAGCACTCCAAGTCCAGCCAAGATTTATGGGAATGATAATAAGTTTTGAGTAGGACAGATTTTCTGAAAAAGAGAAATAATATTCCCCTTGTTCATAATCTAGGGGAATGCGCTGAATTGCACAGAATGGAGGAATATTTGGATCGTAATCACCCGAATCAAATGCATCAGCCGGAACAGCCAAAAGGGCCATGGCTGAATTTCCCCCTTCAAAAGAAATACGGATAGTTTGGTCCCCTGATAAGGGTTTATGGAAAACAAAATACTTTGCACTTAAATAAGATAAAGTATCGACAATAGTAGGGGGGGGGTAAAGGTAGTCGCGAATGGAGACTTCATGAAAGGGAAGGGGATAGTTATTTCCCTCCTCATACCCGTGGCGCAGCAGATTCGCTACCTTAAACTGAATAAAAGTCTCTGAAAAAGTATCTGGCTCTTGCCCTACCTCCTCAATTGCTCCCTCAATGGCCTTAAGGGCGTTATATGAATACGGCTGCACAAGTGGGGGAAATTGCTCGAAAACAGTCTTAATCATTGCTCTTCCAAAATTCTCCGACAAAAACTTGGCCCA
>DAOURK010000027.1 GCA_030625085.1 Pseudomonadota bacterium | reverse complement strand
TACAAAAAATAGCTAATAACGTCTAGTTGTTGGGAAAATTTTGACTCACGGGAGCCTCTCCGGGTAAATTTAAAAAAAATTGTCGGGGTTGGCCATGCCCCTGCTTATATATTCGGGGGTTTTCGTTCAGGCACTAATTATAACCATTGGTGCTCTTATTAGTTGGTATATCTGGGCTTGGTTGACGTATATCATCGGTACTCGGATACTACCGGAGCCGCAAACACATTCCGACCTTGGGGAACTATTGCGGACTATTGGCTTTTCCAGTTCCCCAGGCCTTATTCGGGTACTTGGAATTATCCCGGGGCTATCGATACTTGTAAATTTTGTGGCTGCTGTCTATATGTTAGTAGCTATGATTATTGCAGTGCGTCAGGCTTTGGATTACAAAAGCTCCTGGCGCGCTGTAGGTGTATGCCTGATTGGCTGGGTGATACAGGGAGCGATACTTGCTTTGCTGTTCAACTTGCTAAGAATACCCCCTCAGGTTTAGAGTAGATGCGTTTAAAAAGATTTCATTTTTACATATTCGCAAGTATAGCCGTCAATACTTAAATTGCGCTATTTGCTGATAGAGCTGAAAACGGCGTTTGACATCATTTTGGGCCAGCTCCAATAACCGTTTGGCCTCCTGGGGTTTAGTCTTGGTTAACATCTTATAGCGGTTTTCAAGGTAAGCATATTCCTCCAGTGGGATACTGGGCGGCTTGGAGTCAAGGATCAAAGGGCTTTTCTCTTCTTTAAGCTGATCGGGATTAAAGCGGAACAGATTCCAATAACCGCTGTCTACGGCAGCCTTCTGGTTGGTTAAGGCGAGTCCGGTGTTAATCCCGTGGGCAATGCAATGGCTGTAAGCAATAATCAAAGAGGGCCCATCGTAACTTTCCGCTTCAATGAAGGCTTTGACTGTTTGCTGATCGTTGGCCCCAAAGGCTACCTTCGCTACATAAATATAGCCGTAGGTAATGGCCATCATGGCCAGGTCCTTTTTGGGTAAGGGCTTTCCACCAGCGGCAAATTTAGCTACCGCTGCCCTGGGGGTGGCTTTGGACATCTGCCCTCCTGTATTTGAATAGACCTCAGTGTCCAGCACTAAGGCATTGACATTTCTATTGGAAGCCAACACATGATCTAAGCCCCCATAGCCTATGTCGTAGGCCCAGCCATCTCCTCCGACGGCCCAGACACTTTTTTTGACCAGATAATCGGCCAGGCCTGACAGGTGCTTAGCTTCCTGAGATTGAAAGGACTTTAGTTTGTTTTTTAATATCTCTACCCGCTTTCGCTGTTCGCAGATTTCGGAATCATTACTCTGTTTGGCCTCTAAAATAGCCGAAGCCAACTCCTCTCCCACTTTGCCGCTTAGCCTCACCAATAATTCCCCGGCTTGCCGACTGTGCTGGTCAATGGCCAGGCGCATGCCTAAAGCGAATTCAGCATTATCTTCAAACAAAGAGTTTGACCAGGCCGGCCCTTTGCCTTCCTTGTTTTTGGCCCAGGGAGTTGTGGGTAAATTCCCTCCATAAATAGAGGAACAGCCGGTGGCATTGGCAATAACCGCACGGTCGCCGAACAATTGGCTGAGCAGCTTAAGATATGGGGTTTCCCCACATCCGGCACAGGCACCGGAATATTCAAACAGGGGGGGAAGGAATTGGGAGCCTTTCACTGTGCCCGGATTAATCTTTTTTCGATCAGGATCGGGAAGATTTAAAAAGAATTCGTAATTCTCTCGCTCCCTCTCCCTGAGAGGCAATTGCGGATGAAGGTTAATGGCCTTCAATCCCGTTTCCTTTTTATTTTTGGCCGGACAGGCCTGCACGCAAAGCCCGCATCCGGTGCAATCCTCGGGGGCCACCTGGACGGTAAATCGCAGGCCTGGGAATTCTTTTCCTCTATAGTCTATAGATTTAAACGATGGAGGAGCCTGGGCCAAGTATTGAGGATCGAAGACTTTGGATCGAATGGTTGCGTGAGGGCAAACAAAATTACATTTATTGCACTGAATACAAACCTCGGGGTCCCAGACCGGAATTTCAAGAGCAATATTGCGTTTTTCCCACTGAGTGGTGCCCGAAGGAAAGGTCCCATCAACGGGCAGAGCGCTAACCGGCAATGTATCTCCCAGGCCGGCCATCATTTTGGCGGTAATATTCCGGACAAACTCCGGTGCCTTTTCTGAAACGGTCGGCTTTCGTTCCATATTGCCGGTAACCTCAACTGGTACAGGTATCTGATGCAGGTTGGACAGAGCTTGATCTACCGCCTGAAAATTAATCTGCACGATATGCTCTCCCTTTTTCCCATAGGTTTTTTGGATTGTTTCCTTAATTTTTACTATGGCTTCTTCTCTGGGCAGAATCCCTGAGATAGCAAAAAAACAGGTTTGCATGATGGTATTAATGCGGGTCCCCAACACCAGTTCTTTGGCCACCCGATAAGCATCTATAGCATAAAAGGTCATCTTTTTTTTAATTAATTGTCTCTGTGCCGAGCGGGGGAGAGTATCCCAAACTTTATCAGGCTCAGCCGGACTGTTTAATAAAAAGGTAGAGCCTTCTTCAGCGGCCTTGAGCATATCGTATCGCTCGAGAAAAACCGATTGATGGCAGGCAATGAAACCGGCCTTATTGATCAGATAGGGAGAGTGAATCTGTTTTTTCCCAAAGCGAAGATGAGACGTAGTGACTGCGCCGGCTTTCTTGGAATCATAAACAAAATACCCGTGGGCGAAATTTTGCGTTTCTTCACCAATAATCTTGACGGTATTTTTATTGGCTCCCACCGTACCGTCTGCACCCAGACCGAAAAAAATCGCCCTGACTGCCTCCTTGCTTTCCGTGGTGAAAGAAGGATCATAATCAATACTGGTATGGCTCACATCATCAATTATTCCCAGGGTAAAGTGATTTTTCGATTTGATTTTTTTCATTTCGGCAAAAACCCCATTGACCATAGCCGGGGTAAATTCTTTAGAAGAAAGACCATATCTTCCACCTATTATTTTTGGTGAGGAAGAGAAAGAGGCCAAACCTTCAGCCTCAGCTTCGTGGATAGCCGCTACCACATCGAGATAGAGCGGCTCGCCTGGGCTCCCCGGCTCTTTGGTCCTATCCAGCACAGCAACAGTTTTCACTGAAGCCGGAAGGGCGGAAATAAAATGTCTGATTGAAAAGGGCCGAAAAAGGCGTACTTTGATTAAACCGACCTTTTCACCCTTATCTATCAAGTAATCAACCGTTTCTTGAGCTGTTTCAGCCCCAGAGCCCATCAAGACAATGACCCGCTCGGCATCCAAAGCGCCATGATAATCGAACAAGTGGTAGCGTCTTCCTATCAGATTGGCGAATTGATCCATGGTTTTTTGCACAATATTCGGACAGCCACTATAGAAGGGATTTACTGCTTCACGGCTTTGGAAAAATACATCAGGATTTTGGGCGGTGCCTCGGATGAAGGGATTATCCGGGGTCAGGGCCCGGCTGCGGAAGCCCATTACCAGGGTATCATCAATCATAGTGCGCATCTGTTCACGAGTAAGTAGTTCGATTTTGGCTAATTCGTGAGAAACGCGAAATCCATCAAAAAAATGTAAGAAAGGTACCCTGGCTTTTAATGTTGCGGCCTGGGCAATCAGAGCCAGATCCGGGACCTCTTGAACAGAATTAGAGGCCAGCAGGGCAAAACCGGTAGACCGGGTGGCCATAACATCGCTGTGGTCTCCAAAAATAGAAAGCGCGTGGGTGGCCACAGAACGAGCAGATACATGAAATACGGTGGGGGTTAATTCTCCGGCTATTTTATACATATTGGGGATCATCAGTAATAGTCCCTGGGAGGCGGTAAAGGTAGTAGTCAGGGCCCCTGATTGGAGAGCACCGTGTACTGCGCCGGAGGCCCCTCCCTCACTTTGCAGCTCACATACAGTGGGAACTGCACCCCAAATATTAATCTTCCCGGCATCAGCCCAAGCATCAGCCCATTCTCCCATGGACGAAGAGGGTGTAATGGGGTAGATGGCAATCACCTCATTTGTTTGATACGCTATAGTGGCCGCAGCCTCATTTCCGTCAATAATAATCATAGTGATTATTTATCGGGTTTAAGAAAAAATTATTCTTATTTAATAAAGACAACACGATAAGATTTCTCGCAGAGGTTACACTGAACATAGTGAGTGTGCTCGAAATGCCAAGGTTGACGAATTTTCGGACAGCCTCCTATAGATTTTTAGAAAAATAATTTCATAATCGATATTCAATCAAAAGTGGCGCAGGGCTTTAGCCCTTGCGCTACAGTATGAAATTTAATATCTGAAAATCTATATAATGGGATGCTCTAATGTATTCGATTGCTGGCAGACCACTATTGTCATACACCTTGGATTTTCTTGTAGTAAATGTTGTCAGAATTTTACGAAAAGAATGGGATTAAAAGTTAAGGTGGTAAATAATGTTTGCTATTAAGCCACATTTTATGAATTGTATGAAAGTATGAAAGGAAGGATATATTCATGAGCACTCTAAAAGAAAAAGTAAAAGAATTATGGAATCAATTTGAATCTAAAATTAATACCTTCAAGATGCAAATAAAGGATTTGCAAGCTAAGGCATCCTCTGCCGGCGAAGAAACCAAAATAAAAATTTCTAGTAAAATTGAGGAACTGAAACACCAGCAGGAGGAAGCATATCAAAAATTACATTCGACGTTAGAGTTACATATAAAAGAGACTAAGGAGCAGATTGAAAAGCTCAAATCAGAGGCTGCCATTGCAACTGAGGAAACCAAATCAAAAATAGCTACTAAAATTGACGAGCTAAAGGCTAGACGAGATGAAACCTATCTGAAGCTACAATCCAGTCTTGAATCTAAAAGTAATGAGATAAAAGCAGAGATTGAGCAATTGAAAACGCGGGCGGCAACAGCCATAGGGGAGGCGAAGACGAAGATTTCTCATAATATTGATGCATTAAAAAATAAGCTCAGTGAGGGAAACCAGAGGCTCCAATCTCTTCTCGAAGCAAATATTGAAGAGATGGAAGCTGAGACCAAGCAATTGGAGGAAAAAGCTGCAACAGCTACTGAGGAAATCAAGAGAAAGATCACCTCGAAAATTGATGAGATAAAGACCAAACAGAAAGAGGCGAATCAAAGATTATTTTCCACATTCGAATATAATCTTCAGATGATGCAAGATGAAATAAAGGAATTGGAGGTAAAAGCAGCCAAAGCAAGTGAGGAGGCCAAGTCAAAAATCACTATCAAAATTGAAGAACTCAAAGAAAAACGAGAAACAGTAAGTCAAAAACTTCATACTGGTAGTATAAAGTGAGGATAGTAGGGAGTTATTAAGGAGTTTATTATGGATTGGAATCAACTGAAAGGCCGGATAATTCGGGCTGCCAAATTGGATATCCATCTTTATGAAGAGGTGGAGGCTGACAAGGGGGCGATGCGCCAGGCCATGCTGGTGGTCGTTCTTTCCAGCATCGCTGCAGGCATCGGAAGTATCGGGGAAATTTTGATCAGCGGTCAGGGAACCTTTAGCCAATGGGTTATTAGTGTAGTAATTATAACCATTGGTGCTCTTATTAGTTGGTATATCTGGGCTTGGTTGACGTATATCATCGGTACTCGGATACTACCGGAGCCTCAAACACATTCCGACCTTGGGGAACTATTGCGCACTATTGGCTTTTCCAGTTCCCCAGGTCTTATTCGGGTACTTGGAATTATCCCGGGGCTATCGATACTTGTAAATTTTGTGGCTGCTGTCTATATGTTAGTAGCTATGATTATTGCCGTGCGTCAGGCTTTGGATTACAAAAGCTCCTGGCGCGCTGTAGGTGTATGCCTGATTGGCTGGGTGATACAGGGAGCGATATTTGCTTTGCTGTTCAATTTCCTAAGAATACCTCCTCAGGTTTAGAGTAGATGCGTTTAAAAAGATTTCATTTTTTAGGATACCAAATAAGATGCATTCGTAAAAAGTCCTTTTTGGTAAATTTGTCATTTCGACCTCAGGGAGAAATCTTATGTTTTTCAGCATGTTATGCGATAAAGATTTCTCACAGGAGTTTACAGTGAACTTAGTGAATCTGTTCGAAATGACATTTAGATGAGATTTTTTACGAGACCATCAATTATTGATTTTCATATTTTCCTGTCATAATAATTTTTTATATCTCCCGAGAATTAAGATATTTTTTATTAGGGGTGAATTTACATTAGAGCTAACTCTTCTCTTCCGCCGGTTAAGGGTAGGTAAAAGGAGCGGAGGGAAAAAAGACAAGATCGTGGGAAGCCAAAAATTTTAGTTTTGATCGAGAAAAGGGAAAATTATGCAAAAGTTGGAAACCAAATATCGAGATGATTGTTGTCGAAGATGTGGTGAGATCTCTTGCACGCTTGACTTCAATGAGGCCTTGCAGACTATTTTGGACAATATAGGCCGATGTTTGGATGTGAAGGCTTCGGCTATTCACCTTCACGACCCTCTTTTACAGACTATGACGGTTGTTGCCGTCAAAAATCTTTCAGATGCGTATATAAATCAGGGGCCCATTCGATTGGTGGATAGTCCGATGGATCAAGAGGTAATGAAAGGGAAAATGATAATAATTGCTGATGCGCTGAAAAATACTTCTTATCGAAAATTGGCTGAATCAGAGGGGATTCGCTCCATATTGAGTGCTCCCCTTAAATCTAAGGATCGCGTTATTGGTGTTTTGTGGCTGTTCAGCCGTAAAGTACATCAATTTAGCGCAGAGGAGATCAGCTATGTTACTACCCTATCCAGTCAGGGAGGGTTAGTTCTGGGAAATGCCAAACTTTATCAAAACTTGCGCGTCTTGTCACAGATTGGTAAAGCGATAACCTCTCGTCTTGATCTTAAAGAGATATTGCACATAATTGTGGTCAAGGCCACCCAATTGAATGGCGCAAAAGGGTCTTCGATTCTTTTATTGAGCGGTCCTAAAAGGACTCTGGAGGTCAAAGCAACGTATGGTCTGAGTGATCAATTTTTGGCGAAAGGGCCGGTGTTGGCTGAAAAATCTATCAAGGAATGTCTGGAGCATATGGTGATTATTCCGGATGTCAGCCGAAGCAAGGCAGTACAATATCCGGAGCACCTGAAGAAGGCGGGAATTAGGGCTATTCTCTGTACCCCTCTGATAGTTCGCGGAAAATGCATAGGTAATCTGCGGATATACATGGATCACCCCAGAAAATTTTTCCCCGAGGATTTGGAGTTAATAGAGCTTCTTTCGGACTTTAGCGGTATTGCTATTGAGAATGCCCGTTTATTCAATCACCTTAAACGGGACTATGAAGATCTGACTCAGGATGTGTGGCAGTGGTATGATTGGGGAAAAAGACCACCGAAAATATGAGCCGCAGATAAATGTAATATTTAAAAAGAGATAAACGCAAATAAATACAGGAGCGCAGATGAAGGCGAATAACTTAATATGCGCATAAAATTGGATTAGCATGTATACTGATGCCTTTTTAATTGAAAAGGATCAATTTTCCCCCTGGCTGGAGGTACTACACCAGGAGTTTAGACTTATTGGGCCTATTGAGGAGAATGGGTTTTACACATTTGCCGAGATTCAATCAGTAAGGGACCTGGCCCTGAACTATGACACCACTATGCTGGGGCCAAGGAAATTTATTTACCATCCGGAGGAAAAAATCTGCGCCTTTCGAAAGACACCGGAAGGTTTTGAAATTGAGCCTTTGGGCAAAGCGGCTCCACAAATCCTGGTAGGAGTGCATTCTTGTGACCTTCATGCCATACTGGTGCTTGATAAGGTCTTTTTAAAGAAGGGATTTCAGGATCGAAATTACCGGATGTGGCGAGAAGCTACAGTAATAATGGGGATTCACTGCACAGGGGTGTGTCCTAATTGTTTCTGCGCCTCAATGGGTACCGGACCTTTGTTTGAACCAAAAGAGGGGTACGATTTTTTACTTACGGATTTTGGGGACAGGTATTTGATTGAACTATTGGGTGAGCGAGCTGAAAAATTTATCTTACCCTTAAAACTTCAAAGGGCTACAGAGAGCGATTTTAAAAAAAAACAAGAGATTGGCCGTAAAGTAGAAAACCAATTCAAAAAAAAGATTGATACTACCCATTTAGTGGATATCATTTTGCGGAATCAAAATCATCCGGTATGGAAACGAACGGCTGAGGAGCTATGTTTAGGTTGCACCAATTGCACCATGGTCTGTCCAACTTGTTTTTGCTATAACCAAAAGGATGAGATTGGCTTTGATCTTATTCATTATGAGCGAAAAAGGTATTGGGATTCTTGCCAGGAGTTGCATTTTGCCCAGGTGCATGGAGGAAACTTTCGCTTTACCCGGATGGCCCGCTTGCGGCAATTTGTAACCCATAAATTGGCTACCTGGGTTGAGCAATTTGGCTGTTTCGGCTGTATCGGATGCGGTCGTTGTATGACTTGGTGTCCTACCGGAATTGACCTTACAGAAATAGCTAAAGAAATTATGGTCACCGAGCAAAACAAGACAATCAGAATGAGTGAGGCGCAACAATTTGAGAATGGATAGTATAGATTACCAAATGGCTCAAGTTTTGGATATTCAAATGGAAACGGCCGCTATCAAATCCTATCTATTCACCTGTGTTGAGAGTAAAATTTTCCGGTTTTCACCCGGACAATTTAATATGATCGGTTTGCCCGGGGTAGGGGAGGCGGCGATTTCCTTTAGCTCTTTGGCTATACCAGGGAGTAATCAATTCACTCATACCATAGCCGGTGTAGGGAATGTAACTCGATTTTTAGAAAGGCTTGAGATTGGCCGCAGAGTATTATTCCGTGGGCCTTTTGGTCGAGGATGGCCCATTGAGGAAATTATAGGCAAGGATCTGTTGATTGTAGCCGGGGGTATAGGTCTGGCGCCTCTGAGGTCCTTTCTTTTTTATTGCTTGGAAAACAGAAATAGAATAAGGGACGTGGTTTTAGTGTATGGGGCCAGAACAACGGATGATATGGTTTTTGCAAAAGATTTAGCCGATTGGCAGGCACGGGATGATATAGAAACTATCTATTGCGTGGATCAATATAACAAAGAATCTTCGTTAAGACTTCAGGTGGGATTAGTGACCCGGTTTTTGGAAAAGTTAGAATTGGATTATCGAAATACTCTGGCCTTTCTTTGTGGTCCGGAGATTATGATGCGTTTTGTAGCTCGAAATCTTTTATTTCAGGGGTACGCAGGGGATCAAATTTATGTTTCATTAGAAAGGAGGATGCGTTGCGGTACAGGACACTGCGGTCATTGTCAAATCGGGGCTAAATTTGTGTGTCAAGATGGACCGGTTTTTCAGTACTCGGATATTTCTCGATTTGCAGATACTCTTTTATGATGAACTCGTAAAAAGTCTCATCAACGTGTCATTTCGAACAGATTCACTAAGTTCACTGTAAACTCCTGTGAGAAATCTTTATTACACAACATGCTGAAAAATATAAGATTTCTCCCTGAGGTCGAAATGACAAATTTACCAAAAACGACTTTTTACGAGACTATCTTTTATAGATTAAGAAGAGGTAAAGATGAGGCAAAGCGAATGATGGAAAAAAGAAAATTTCGGCTGGGAGTTTTTAAATATACCTGCTGTGCGGGCTGTGAATTTCAATTGATCTATTTTCAAAAACATATTTTGGAAATTTTTCAAAACTTGGAAATCGTCTATTTTCAAATGGGAGATAGTAATGGAAAAGAGGAAGGTCCTTTTGATATCGTGCTGATCGACGGGGCTATAACACAAGCGGAGCAGGCAGACCAATTGAAAAAGGTTCGTCAGGCTGCCAAATTTTTGCTTCCTATCGGCTCTTGCGCAGTTAATGGAGGTATTCCGGCCATCAAAAATTCCACCTCGGAACTTGAGATAGAGCAGAGGGTTTATCAGCAAATAGCGCCCATACATTCCATGAAAGCTCACCCGATAGATGAATATGTCCGGGTGGATGGGTGCATCAAGGGGTGCCCCATGGGTGAGGCAGATTTGGTGGAAGCGGTTACTTCACTCCTGATAGGTAAACAACCCAATTTTTTCAATTATTCGGTCTGTGTTGAATGCAAATTAAAGGGGAATCTCTGTGTTTTAGTGGCTTACAAAGAACCTTGTATGGGGCCGGTTACCAACGCTGGTTGCGGGGCCCTATGTCCTTCCTATGGCCGGCCTTGTTATGCTTGCTGGGGACCTATGGAAGATGCCAATGCTCCGGCACTGGCTCAATTGTTTGAAAAAATCGGACTGTCGCCCGATGATATTTATCGTAAATTTACCCAATACGGATCACCAAAATCGGAATTTCGAAAAGGAGCAGAGCTGTATGGATCAAAAACCTAAACATCAAACTATTTATATTGATTATCTGGCTCGGGTTGAAGGGGAAACCTCGTTGGTGGTGAAGGTGGGCCATGAAAATGTTGAGGAAATAAAACTCAAAATTTTTGAGCCGCCTCGGTTTTTCGAAGGGTTTTTGGTGGGAAGGAAATACGATGAAGTGGGGGATATTGTGGCCCGGATTTGTGGCATATGCCCCATATCCCATATGACCACCACCCTCCAGGCAGTGGAAGACGCCATGGGTGTAATTCCCAGTCCGCAGACTAAGCTGTTGCGACGATTAATGTGCTTATCTCAGATAGTATCCAGTCACATCATCCATCTTTACATGTTGGTCTTGCCCGACTATTTTGGATATTCAGGATTCCTGAACATGACGGCTCAGTTTAAAAAGGAAAAGGAAAATTTTTTACAAATGAAGAAAGCCATGAATAGGGTAGGGGAAATGATTGGAGGCCGGGCCCTAAATCCTATTTCCATGGTAGTTGGCGGCTTTACCCGAATCCCTTCCAGAGAAAGCCTGCTTTCACTGGCTGAGGAAATTGAGAAGGTACTCCCCATGGCCTGCGAGACGGTTCATTTGATTAGCCGGTTACCCTATCCCAAGCTGTATGGAAATAGTGAATTTGTTGCTCTACGAACCGATGAAGAATATGCTCTTAATGAGGGGCGTCTCGTTTCCTCGCAAGGGCTGGATTTGGAAATTCATGATTATCCTCAGGTTTTTCAGGAACAGCAAGAAGAATATGCATATGCTAAAAAATCCTTCCTCAAAGGGAGAGGGACCTTTATGGTTGGTGCTTTAGCCAGGGTTAATTGTAAATTTGATCAGTTTCATGAGCAGACCAAAAAATTGGCTCAAGAGGTAAATTTTGGCATACCGGAGCATAATCCCTTTTATAACAATGTGGCTCAATCATTGGAGATCTATAATGGGATGCTCGAATGTATTCGTTTGCTTTCAGAAATTTCCCCTTACCAAGAAAAACCTGAAGCGGCAATCCGGCCGGGAGAGGGAATAGCCATTACCGAGGCGCCCCGGGGTATACTCATGCACAGCTATGCTTTAAATAGTCACGGGGTGGTCGAAAAAGCCAACTTAGTTACGCCAACCTCCCATAATTTTGCCAAATAGAAAAGGATATTCGATTGTTGGCCGAGCACTATTCTTCCCATGATAAGCCGGCAGAGCTGCGCTTAAAGTGCGAACAATTGATTCGGGCCTATGATCCCTGTTTTTCCTGTTCAGTGCACTAAAGAGCCATCATGCCTTTCAACCATTACCATATTTAGCTGGAAAACCAAACCAGCATCCATACCCGCCAAACCAGGCGCCAAATATATGTTTGCCCTTTTATTTATTCCGATTTTTGTTTAAAATATTAAATGCCATCAGGTTATATCTTAAATCAAATCTCCAAATTTGGTGCATTTTTGAATTGGTAGAGGAAACATTATCCCACATTAACCATTTTGTTATATAATAAAGGAAGAAAGAAACAAATTTATTATTTATTGAGGATATAAACAATGTGTATGGAAAGATTAATCAGGATTATAGCTGGAAGTTTTTTTCAGCAGAAATATAAAGATTCTTTTGCTTTCGTCTTGTCCTGGCTCGGTAGAATTTTTTTATTTTAAGAAAAGGTTATTCATGGCACTGTTAAGTATGCATAAGGTGAGCATGGGTTTTGGAGGCCCATTATTGCTTGAGCAGGTGAATTTACAGATCGAAGGTGGCGAACGAGTTTGTCTTCTAGGCCGAAACGGGGTCGGCAAATCAACCTTATTGAAGTTGATAAATGGTGACATGTCCCCTGATGAAGGCGTTATTATACGCCAACAGGGGCTGCGAATTGCCTTTCTACCTCAAGAAGTACCGCAAGGATTGAGGGGTACGGTTTTTGACGTAGTAGTTGGCGGATTGGGAAAACACAGCCGACCTGTGGCCGAATATCACCAGATGTGCGGCTGTTCTGCTTCTGAGGGCGAAAATGCTTTGTCGGGCAGCCGAGATCTTATCCAAGAGACCATGGATATAATGGATATAGATGAAGGAAGCCGGCAAGCCCTTCAGCAAGTTAAAAAAGTGATTTCCTATATGAAATTGGACCCTGAGGCCGTATTCGGAAATCTCTCCGCTGGTCTTAAGCGTCGGGTATTACTGGCCAGGGGGCTAGTCATTGATCCGGATATTTTGCTTTTGGACGAACCCACAAACCACTTAGACATCAAAGCCATCGGTTGGCTGGAGAAATTTTTGCCAGGCTATGGCGGAACATTGCTCTTTGTCACCCATGACCGGATGTTTATGCGGAAAATGGCCACACGAATAATTGAGCTTGATCGTGGAAAACTATCCAACTGGTCGTGCAATTATGATAATTTTCTTAAACGAAAACAAGCTGCCTTGGAGACAGAGGCTGCGCAAAGGGCTTTGTTTGATAAAAAATTAGCTCAAGAGGAGGATTGGGTTCGGCAAGGTATTAAGGCACGGCGCACTCGCAATGAAGGGCGGGTACAGGCCTTGGTAAAAATGCGTGAAGAACGGCGTACACGCAGAGAACTTACCGGCATGGCACGGATGCCCGGCCAGGAGGCCGAACGCTCAGGGAAACTGGTTATCAAGGCCAAAGGGGTGAGTTATCGTTATGATGACCGCTTGATTATCCGCGATTTTTCAACCACCATTATTCGCGGCGACAAGGTGGGTATTATAGGCCCCAATGGTTCGGGGAAGACCACTCTCTTACGTGTCCTGTTGGGCGAACTGCTTCCGGAAAAAGGGGGGGTGCACTTGGGCACAAACCTCAAGGTGGCCTATTTCGACCAACTCCGTGCCCAATTGGATGAAGAAAAGTCAGTGATGGACAATATTGCCGAGGGAAGTGATATGATCAGTATTAACGGCAAGCAGAAGCACGTTATCGGCTATCTGCAAGATTTTCTTTTTTCCCCGGAACGGGCCCGCACTCCCGTAAGCATTCTTTCAGGCGGAGAACGTAACTGCTTGCTCTTAGCCAAGCTTTTTGTCAAGCCATCAAATGTGCTGGTTATGGACGAGCCCACCAATGATCTGGATGTCGAGACCCTTGAGCTTCTGGAAGGATTACTCGTGGACTATCCGGGCACACTCCTTTTAGTCAGTCACGATCGTGCTTTTATTAATAATGTGGTGACCAGCACCTTGGCGTTGGAAGGGGAGGGTAGGGTCGGCGAATATATCGGGGGCTATGATGATTGGCTGCGCCAACGAAAACCGGATACACCCTCCAAGATAAAAAAAACAGTGACCAAGACACCAAAATCAGATGCACAGCAGCAGCGACCCCGCAAGCTGAGCTTCAAAGAAAAAAGAGAACTTGAGGCCCTGCCTCAACATATCGAGGCCCTGGAGGCGGAGCAGCGACAATTCTATCAAACTATGGCTGAACCTGCGTTTTATAAACAAGACAGCGGCGAAATCGTCAGGGCCCAAGACAGATTAAAAGCCCTGGAACATGAATTAGGGGTGGCCTATCAACGCTGGGAGAATTTGGAAGATTTATAAAAGGTATGCTTTCATGCTCATTGTCCCTTATTCAAAAAAGACTCAATTTTTTCAATAATAAATAAGATGTTTGGCACATTCATAACTTCCTGTACCGTGCCATTTTTTAAATGAACATGATGTGGTGAACTGCGTAGCTCTTGATGGTGGGGTGCATTATCCCAACGGGATAGTATTTTTCCTTAATTAATTTCTTTCGGTAATAAGGCCATCTGTTTTTCTGCATTTGTCAACATTTCTACAGTGGCAGCCCATTCAACAAAGTCCATTTCATCACCCATTTGTCCACTTTCATAGCGAGCATAAAACTCCGGAGAGCTTAAGGAATACTTTTTTTCGAATTCTTTAAGTTGATCGGTCAAGCGTGTTTTGAGTTCACTCATGCGTGTAATCTCACGTTTTAGCAATTTATCTAGGGCAATGTCTATCACTGGGTCAACGGTAGAACTTCCCATAGATAGGTATTCTTCCAATCGTTTAATTTTTTCAAGCGTAGTCATTATTTTTCACTCCCTCTTTTAAAGATCACAAAACATATTTTTTACTAACTGAGTCATAACTTATTATAAATATATTTTTGTAATATAGCAAAATTTTCACATCATCTAGCGATAGACTGATAACCATTTGCTTTTAAGGGTGAGAAGGCGAGAGACTGATATTAATAGAAAAGCCGAAAAATAATAACTATAAATTATAACTTGGCGCGGGCAATCCACTAGGTTTGGATTCCTGCTTTGCTGAGAAGACTTTCCCCATATGGAATACCTAATTTGTCGAGATAACTGAAAAATGGGTATTTTTTAAAAAATTCTTTTTTATTTTTTGTTTCGAATTTAAAGTCAGCTCCATGCGCAAAGCTAACTAATCTTAGGATTTCATCACGCCAATCCTCTTTTTTTTTAACATCTAATTGTTCTATAACCTTCCTGATATCTAACATATGACATAGAATTTGCGCCTTTGTTATATATATAACGGGATGAATTTGTGCATGGTTCTCTACTTTTTCAATTTCGAGCTGGGCATCATTAAGGAATGATAATACCTTATTTGGATCATTTGGTTTATATAATTCTGATTCTAATATATAAAAGTTAGCTCTTAGATTAAAAAAAGTGCTAAGAGCACGATCAGTCGATGCCATTCTACAACCTTCAAGAACGTCACGGCCATTTATCAAATAATTCTCCAATTCTTTTTTGACATTCTCATCATTTGGATCTTCTTTAAATTTTTCAAGGGATCGCTTAAACTTGTATGAATTAGCCACTGCGAGCATACAATGTGGCCGAGAGTAACGAGGATTAGCATTCTTTGCCTCAATAAATCTAGCTATAGCTAATTTAAAGATATCAGTATCTCTGGGTTTTGTCTTTCTATATTTCAATAAATATAGAACCCCCATTGCATTAAAGCGCCATGCGTTTACCTTATTAATAAAATCTTGATCATTGGATTCTAGGAGCAAAGAGATATTCATATTTTCCCAATGATTTATAACAGACGTAATTTTTTTATCTCGATCTATTGGAGGTAGTAGATCCAGTCTATCCAAATCGTCTTTTAAAAGCTTTACACTTTTCATAATTTGGAAGATATTAGAAAAAATCTGGAACTTACACCTTTCCGATGTGTACTCAATATTAATAAGTCTGAGCATCTGCTCTACAATTCTATAATACTTCTGCAATTGGTCTAATGATTCAGGATCAGGCAAACGCGACGAGAAATCCTCCATTAGCGCGGTTAGGTCATATTCTATATCACTTAATATACATGAACAATGGGCATTAAATAAGGTATTAGATCTTCTTTCATTTTCAGTGATTCTTGCCAAGCCTCCATTTATCCTATCGAAGTTTCTATTTTGCTCTGCTAGCATCTCTTCATTTCTCTTGTCGAGGTTCGCTAGCATCTCTTTATTTCTCTTGTCGAGGACCGCTAGCATATCTTCATGTATCCTCTTTAAGCCTCTATCAAGCTCCGCTCGCATATCTTCATGTATCCTCTTTAAGCCTCTATCAAGCTCCGTTCGCACATTAGCTGTAACATTATTTACCATGTTATCCATCTTCTTGAAGCCTCTATCAAGCTCCGTTCGCACATTAGTTGTAACATTATCTCCTATGTTATCCATTATCTTAATGTTAACCCAAATTGCCCCCGCAATTAAAGTTATAAGACCAATTCCAGCTACTATTATAGTTGCCCACTTTTGTATTTGATCATTATGATTCATTACAAATCTCCAATTTATTCAGTATCTTTATCTAAAAATTTTTAGCAATTTTTAGTTTCGGTATATATTAATATCAATACCAATATCGGCAGATTTATTAGAAAAATTCGGTCAAATTAGCTTTTAATTTAAGTGAAAATTTAAGCATATACATGGTTTAATTGTCAATTTTTTATGTAATTTATGTGCCAGATTGATATTAAAGGATTGTTTTAATGAGTAATGAATGAATTATACGTTAAGCTTGAAAAGCTGATACTCGATGATCAAGTTTTTAAAAAGAGAAGCGAGGTGGTTGAGTCAATTAATAAAACTCCGGGTATCACTATGTTCAACCCTTCATCGTTTTACTAAATGGCCAACCACCCGAATAACATTATAGGCAAATACTGAGTAGATATCATTAAAAAATTTCCCATTATTTCATTCTTTTCCCTGATCTTGAAGCTCCCGAATCCTCTCAATTCAATATCTTCACCTTTCGAAAGCCGGCCTTTTATCAAATTCATATTGGTCTCGTATATTTTCCGTGATTCATTAATAGTGAGATTGGGCAATTCATTCCAGATGGCTTTGATGATTTCTTCTTTGGTCATTATAGCTCCTTATTTGGATTGAGAAATATGTAGGGGAAAAGGGGACTGTCCCCTTTTTTTCATTTGGGGATTTAGGCAATATTGCCTAAATCCCCAAATGCCAACTTCTGTATTAGGATAATTGATAATAATATTACTGGCCTGACCCTTAATCTGTTGATATACCTTATCTTATCTTATCTTATCGAATTCAAATGGCATGAGCGAGACGGTAGTGATTTTATTCCCTAAAAACCGGCTCCAGATCGATGGCAAGACCTTCTAAAAGGCTGCCTTCTATATTTATGTTATTGAGAATAGGTTTTCGGCTTACCGTACTCTGTGTTTTTCTCCAAGGTAAAGACTATGGTTAGTTTCTCTATCGGGCAGACAATTCAATACAAGGGTCTCCCCCTATTATTGATGGAATTGTCATAAACTGCTGATTTTAGATTTTTGCTCATTGAGGAGGCGCCAGTAATGCCGGCAATGACTTGGCTTACTATTTAAAGCATACGGTCGCAGATAGTGGTAAGTATATTCATTGTGCACCGGGTCACAAAACAGGATTACTGTTCTCCACTTGTGACTCGAGTCACAAAACCGGCTTAGACTTCTCTGCTTATGACGCGCGCGTCATAAAATCGGATTAGGCTTCTCCACTTATAACGCGCGTTATAAAATTGCATTAAATCATTTAGATCACCTTTCTCATAGAAAAAAAATTAAATCCGGTTATTATAGCGGCAGGCTGATAAGCTACTGAGCCCATTGAGAGTAAACAGAGTAAGCAATGAAAAATGATATGGGTGAGTTTTTTTATATGGATATAAAACTGATATGATGGAAGTAAACATTGCTGATTTAACCTGGGCGCCCTTTATTTATCCTGGGGGAGGAAAGAACGAAGAGACGGTTAAGGCGTATATAGAGGCCCTCAGGGCAGGAGCAAAGTTTCCGCCCATTAAGATTCAAAGAGTTTTTAATTACCCGGCTGACAATGATGGGAAAAGAGAAGCCGCCTTAATCTTGGACGGCATCCATCGCTGGTCCGCAGCCTCCGGCACTGAATGGCTTCGATCATTTTTAAGCAAATTTTTTTTTAAATTGCCAAGAGTTATCTTTATTGATTGCCCGATGGCAGATCCTGCCCATTAGGAGCCCTAAAAAAAAGGACACCTTAGATGAGGAACATCTACAGAGCCGCTAAGGTGATGTAAAAAGGAGGGATAAGCAGCAGGTATTGATTGGCAATCTTTACCGATCATAGTTTTAGGCCGACTATAGACGTTCAGATAATTAATTACAAAAATATTCTCTCAAAATCCTCAATTTTAAAAGGATTGCGACAATAAAAAATAGTAATTAATTATCTGAAAAACTATAGAAGGTTTGATTATAAAACCTTGGTTATTTCTTCCAGGCTTTGACATTGATAAATTTTCGTAGCCAAGCTTTCTAATTCTTGAATACTTTCCCTCATCCTCAACGCCTCCATAATTTCCTCCGGCGCCTCAGTAAAACGAGCCAAAAGATATATTTTCAAAAGGCCAATAACTTCCTCTTTTCTTCCTTCTTTTCTTCCCTCTTCTCTTATTTTATCCAAGGTTGCCGATAACATATTTTTCACCTCCAATGGATTATAAAAAGTATAATCTTCGCCCTGTTCACCTTTTAATTGCTTTCTCTCGGCCAGGTTCTTAAACCAGATAATAAATCTTTTAACCGCAGATTTGTCTTGCTCACTTGCTATAATATCAACAATCTGGCCAAGGGCCTTTTGAATCTCTTCAGCCGAGCTGTTTTCAATATAAAACAGGGCTGATATCAAATTTTTTACCTTCTCCAACTCCTGTTTTGAATATTCATTTTCAGCTATTTTACAATACTTAAATTTCGGAACATACCCCTCTAAACCCTTAACATTTTCAATAAGGTTCTCTATTTCAACAGGCGCCGACCACCTCTCATTCCCATTATAAAGCACAACCGGAAAAACAGGAGGAAGTATCTTATATTTATGAAGCTCCAATAAATCAAGATAAAATTTGCAAATATAGTGCAAAACCCGCAAAGCCATAAATCGATCCACCTCGGATTGAAACTCTATCAGCAAGAATATATAAGCTTCTTTTCCCTGAAAGCTTACCTTATAGATAATATCCGATTCTCTTCGATCGTATTCCTCGCCTATAAATTCCTTATCAAGTTTTTCCATCCTGGTAAAGTCGATATCTTTTACCCAATCCTCTTTTACAAAGGTGGTGATCAGATATCGCACTAAGGTTGGATTGGAAAAGAGATACTTGTAACCATGATCATGGAAAAAGTTTTCTTTACTCATAATACAATATTTTATCTGATTTTGATAAAAATTCAAAATAAATTTATATTACCAGGGATTTTCATTTTTTTAATGCCGGGTTGCAGCCACTTATCATAATCGATACCCTTAATCATACTGACTATGTTTAAAGGCAATATTTTAATTCGTCAAGGATAATTGCTTCTCGGCTTCTCGATCTTCTCGGCATGAAATCGGCATAAATAACAGCAAATTTGGATAAATAATCTTTTGTTATTCAAAATGAAACTTATTTCTTGAAAAGAATTGAATTTCATATTAATATTACTCTAATAGTGAATTTGTCATAAATCCATCTCCACTGGCTAATCCTTGGAAAAGAATAGGCGATAAAATGCGTACATTTTTCTTTTCAAGATTTCTATTTTTTATTAAAGGAGAAACCACTCTTCTTCTCCCCGCCTATAAAGGCTTTGCCTTGCGAGGCGGTTTCGGCCATACCTTCCGGCGCATAATGTGTGTGACCAAAAGCAGTCAATGCACGAGTTGCTCCTTGCGGCAGCAGTGCGTGTATTCCTGGGTCTTTGAGACACCAATACCAAAAGAGGCGCTGATGATGCGAAAATATACCGCCGCCCCACATCCCTTCATTATTGAGCCGCCGCTGGAAACGCAGAGGGCCTATCAAAATGAAGAAGAACTCTCTTTTGGTTTGGTGCTTATCGGAAGGGCAGTGGATTATCTCCCCTACTTTATTTATACCTTTGAAGAACTTGGTCGCCATGGGCTTGGCAAAGGTAAGGGGAAATATCAACTGCTTAGAGTAATCGAGGAAATGCCTGGAAATTGCGCGTCAAAAGCCGGCCCCATAAAAAAGGTCATTTATCAGGGAGAGAATAAAACCCTGGCTGATTCCGCTTACCCTATTGTATGGCAGGATATAGTTGATGATCAAAGTCCAAAAGAGATTTGCTTAAACTTTCTTACCCCAACCAGAATTAAATATGAAAACAAACTGATCAAGAATATTGAATTTCACATCTTCTTTAGAAACTTATTGCGCCGCATCTCTTTGCTTTCTTATTTTCATTGTGGAGAAAAGCTCGACAATAAAGGGTTTAAGACCCTCATTGAGGAGGCAAAACAAATTAAAACTGTATTCCGCAAACTTTTTTGGAATGATTGGGAGCGGTATTCCACCAGGCAGGGTTCGCGTATGAAAATGGGCGGGTTTATTGGAGAAGCACGCTTTCAAGGGGACCTTAAACCCTTTTGGCCATATATCCGGCTGGGGGAATTTGTGCATATTGGCAAAGGGAGCAGTTTCGGGTTGGGGAAGTACGAAGTTACATAAAGTAAGCTGGTAAGCTGATGAGTTGATGATATCTGAAAATCTATAGCAGGAATTGTTATTTTATTATTTATGCAGGGACCAAATAAGGGGGAATAAAACAATGGATTTTACACAAATCATTATGCTGGCAGCCTTGCTGCATGATATAGGCAAGATATCCCTTAGAGAGGAAGAGGGGTACTTTGCCCGACAAAGAGAGTTTAGGGGAAATTTCCTCTCCTCCTTTACGTCATTATTTGGCCCTTCCGATACAGCCGCCATAGCGGATCTTATTGCCGGCATCCTTGATAGTCCATCCGGCCGAGCCCAAAGTATCCTCTATCTTGCCGATACTTTGGCCACTGCGGGGGACAGGTATGTAGAACATCCCCATATTACAGCCAATGGAGCTGCCCTGTCGGCCATTACTTCAAGATTACAATTAATAAGGGAAAAGGGAGAGGCAGGGTATTATAAACCGGGCACTTTGCAGATTAACAAAGAAGCCCTGTTTCCTCAACCCCAAGATTCATCAGGGCAGGTTAAAAAAGGTGAATATGACAATATCCGGCGGCATTTTGTTGAAAAAGCCAATAGGTTGGCGCCCTTCCAAGAGCATGATTTTACCACCCTATATTTTATTCTCAAGGAAATGGGAAGCCTGATGCCTTCCGCCACCCCATGGGAAAAAGGAGAATTTAATCGCACATCGCCGGACGTATCCCTGTTCGATCATACCAAGGTTACCTGCGCCATAGCAGCATGTCTTGCAGCCTTTACCGAAAAGGAATTTTCCAATACCCAACTGGCTGATTTAGTCAGTTCTTTACAGCAACATGAAACCCATGAAGGAGAAAATAAAGATAAATCATCTGAAAGCAAGAGGGCCCCAACCGACTCATCCCTTCGGCCAAACCCCTTATTTCTTTTTCTTCGGGCTGATATAGCCGGGATACAAAAATTCATCTATAGCATTACCAGCCCAAGGGGAGACACCAAAGGCACTTCAAAAAGATTGCGGGGCCGGTCCTTCTATCTTTCATTGCTCACAGAGGTGATTGCCGATTGGATGGCCAAAGAGTTAAACATGCCCATTACCAATATTCTTTTCAGCGCCGGGGGCAGGTTTGATCTTTTATTGCCAAAGACCCCAAAAATTCAAGAAAGAATAAACCTTTTGCAAAAAGAAGTTGATACCTGGCTTTTTAAAAATTTTAAGGGAGAATTGAGCATTCAAACAATTTGTCTTGAGATCGCTCCTGCTGATTTCTTTGATTTCAGCTCTGTTTATAGGAAAGCAGAAGATAGTCTCCTTGAGAAAAAAGCTCGTAAATTTGCCGGGCTCATGGGCCGGGACGATTTCTTTAAAGCAACGGAAAAAATAGCGGATATGTGTCCTTCCTGCCGCATTGCGGCCATCCAAGCCTATGAGCCGATGTGCGTAGTCTGCACTATTCACCGGGACATTGGCCGCTATCTGCCCAAAAAAAAGTACCTTTCTTTTATCTATGGCCCTGTCCAAAACATCCCCGGCTTTACCATTTCTTTTGAAAAATTTAGCAACCTTACAGTCGCCCTTCAGGATAAAAATGATGTAAAGCTGATGCTTTCCAAAAAGATGAATGCAAGATGCTGTTTGTATCGAATCAATCCTGAAAATGAAAAAGGAAAAGAAGAAGGAAAAGAGGCCGGGCTTGATTTTATTGAGGAAAATTTAGCTGAACAACCTATTTCCTTTGGTTTTAAATTTTTTGGAAATGCCGCCCCTTTGGCTTGTAAAGATTGGCCAAAAAATTCCTCCTCAGATCAACCGACCAAAAAAGGCGACGTTTTGGAATTTGAACAAATGGCTGCCCTGAGCACGGGAGCAAAGTATCTTGGCGTGCTGAAAATGGATGTTGATTATCTTGGCTTACTCTTTAGTTTAGGGCTTGATCAATGCTCTATTTCACGTCTGGCCACCTTGAGCGGCAATTTTGAAATGTTCTTTAATGGATGGCTGAATTTTCTTTGCCGGGACCTTACCCATAAGTGGGATGAAAATCAGGCACCGGAGGAGCTGAAGGGCATAGTCGTGAGCCTTTTTTATATTGTTTATTCCGGTGGTGATGATCTTTTCATTATCGGCCCCTGGGACCAAACCATTAAACTGGCCAACAGGATTTATGAGGATTTTCGATCATTTACCTGCCACAATCCGAATGTAACGCTGTCAGCGGGCATTCTCTTTGTGCGACCGCATTTCCCCATTCACAGGTTTGCCCATCTGGTCTCTGAGGAATTGGAGAAATCAAAACAGGATAATGACAGGAAACAGGGTAATGACCAAGGGCGAGGGAATCAAGGGGAACCAAAGGCCAAGGACCGAATTACTTTATTTGGGGAGACCCTTCCCTGGGGAGGCAGACCGGGGACACCTTCTTTTAACGAGGTACTGGATTTTACCCATACCCTTCAAGAGTATGTTGAAACCGGGGAAAAGCCAGTACCAAAAGGATTTGTTTATTATCTGGGCCTGCTTGACAAATACTTTGAAAAGAAAGGCAATATCATGTGGGTGCCGCATTTTCTATACGCCCTGGTCAGGAGAGTAAAAGATGAAAAGGCCAGGGGCTATTTACAAACAACAGCCTTTTCCATAATAAAAAGAAAAAAGATGAAAATACCAGTATCCTATATAAGCCTTATCACAAGAAAGGAGTGATGACCTTTGGGAGAAGAACTGAATAAAGATACAATAATTGCTGTTTTAAAACAACCAAAACCCCTCAGTGTGCTTTTATCTCCCGCTCAATTTGCCGCAAGGGGGCAGGTGGCGGATGAACTTGCCTCACAGTTTTTAAAAAAAAAGGAGATGAAGGTAACCCAATTGCGAAAATTTTTCCATACCCTCAAGGAAAAAGAAAGAATGGAGGGTGGCAAGGGTGAAGAGGCAGAGCTTGATAAAAAAACCAGGGACGCCATATTTCTCTATTTACCCGATCTTGCCTATGCCCGCGGCAGAAAATTAATCCCCCAAAAATTTTACGAGCTTATGTGTTTGTGCCTTGATCCTCAGCGACTTAACACTGTGGGAGACTTGAAAACACTGATAAATTTTTTAACTGCCCTTCTTGCTTACTATAAATATAGGGAAAAGGAAAAAGAGGGAGGAAATGTCTAATGGATCTTCAATTGCAGGGCAAGTATCTGATAAAAGGGAAAATTATCTGTGAATCCGGTTTACATATTGGCGGGACACAGGAAGGTGTGGAAATTGGCGGGGTTGATAATATTGTCATCCGGGACCCTCTTACCACTATTCCTTACATACCGGGGTCGTCTCTGAAGGGAAAACTCAGACATTTGTCGGAATGGCAGTTAAATCTGGTCTTTCCTGATAGAGATGATAAGAAGAAATTTCCCGCCCATTCCTGCGAAAATAGTAAGGAAATGAAAGATTTCGAAAAGAGCCTTGAGTCTGAGTCCTTTGATAATAATAAAAGGCAGGAGGAAAAAGACAAAAAGCTCAAAGAGTTTATAAGCACTTGTCCAATCTGTTGTATGTTCGGCGCCTCAGCCGGGGGCGCTCCTACGCGGCTGACGGTGAGGGATGCCTTCCCCACGGGAATTGAAAATCCGAACAAACCTCCCAAAGACACCACTCTTTGGAAATGGCAAAACTGGATGGGGGAGAATATCTATACTGAGCTAAAAACAGAAAACTCCATAGACAGGGTAACCTCCGAAGCAAACCCGAGGACCATGGAGAGAGTTCCGGCAGGCTCAATCTTTTCCTTTGAGATCATTTTTGATATTTACCGCAATCAGGATAGGGCCTTGCTCCAAAACCTTTTTTCAGCCATGCACCTTCTTGAGGACAGCGCTTTGGGTGGATCAGGCACAAGGGGCAGCGGCCGGATAAAATTTCAGGTGGAAGAGGTGGAGTTTCGCTCGATCGAATATTATCGAACAGGGAAAAAACCTGAGCAGGAAAAGGATGAGATCGTTACAACTATTGCCGGCCTTGGTTGTGTAAAGGAGATAATAGAAAAATGCGAACCTATGCAGTTCACCTGAAACCATTATCCTCTCTTATTTCCTGGCCTGCCTCGGACACCCTTTTTGGCGCATTGTGTTGGGCCATCAGACATGTTTACGGCAGAGAGGAACTAAAGAAGGTCCTGGCCGAATTTGTTGAAGGCGATAAACAGAATGGCCCGCCGCCGTTTGTTCTCAGCTCGGCCTTCCCTTGTTGGCATGAGGAGGGCCGGTGCATTAGATTTTACCCCAAGCCCCTGATGCCGGAATTAAACAGCGATGCTATTCAGCAGTTGGCAATTCATCAGGCAGGCGAAGTTTCCTCAGACAGAAAAAGCCCGGCGTTTAAGCGGCAAATGGTTTTTATTTGCGGAAGAGTAAAGGAGTTAAAAAAAATTGCCTATGTATCGGAAGCCATATTTCGAGGAATAGTCGAAGGGACCATTGGCCCAAAGGATTTATATGGGCGGCTAAAGACGAAAGGGATTATGGAAAATGATATTGAGCAGATGGGCGACAGCTTAATTTCCTTAGCCGAGCGCGAAAAGATTGACCCTGATCAAAAGATGCCCTGCCTTTGGACAAAGACTGATGTTTTACACACGCAGGTTGACAGATTATCCGGCAGCGCTGCTGAAGGGCTCCTTTACTATAATGACGAAATACTCTTCACCAGACCCGGCGGTGGACTTTGGTTCTTAGTGAAAACAGATAATATTGATTTTTTAAAGCCCCTTTTTCGCTACCTTGAAGATACAGGAATAGGGGGAGAGAGGACCTCCGGCAAGGGACATTTTATGATTATCTGTGATGATAAACCTTATCAGCTTCCTAAAGCAAAAGAACCTGATTCCTTCATCATACTATCCCGCTGGTTTCCGAAAGATAAGGAAAGAATAGTGTGTGAGGGCGCTGCTGCTGCATGGACCCTTTTAAATCAAAGGCCGAGACGTGAAGTTATGCACGCCGCACAAGGAAAATTCATCTCCAATACTCTTTTGCGTATGTTCGCTGAAGGCTCGGTCTTCCCTTTGCGGGAAGAGAAAGAATGTTATGGCCGGATTGAGCCGGTAGAATATACCGGGACAGCCCCGGCACATGAGAAAATTTACAGAAACGGCTTAGCCCTGCCGGTAATGGCCAGGATTGGAGACTGAAAATGAAATTAAAAACCCTAACCCCTGTCCACATTGGAAATGGGGAGAGTCTAAAACCCCTCTCCTATATTGTAGACGGCCATGTGCTTACTGTTCTTCATATGAGTAAATTTTTTCGCCTGCTCACCCCCCTTCAGAGGGATTATTATATGCAATGGATAAATCAAATCCTACGCGATGCAGCCCAAATCGAAGAAGAAATTGCCCAAACCAAAAGGGCCGGAAAACACAATCCCGAATTATTCAGACAAAAATCCTTTGAAGAGGGGAAACTTTCCCTCGGCTGGTTCATCGAAAATAAACTGCGACAAGACCCTGCACACTTTGCCCAGAAATGTTCCGCCTACCAAATTGATTGTACTTGCAGGCTACGGCGTGACGGCTTCAAAACCCATCTTAAGGACATACAGAAGCGGCCCTATATACCCGGCTCTGAGATAAAAGGCGCCCTGCGCACCTCAATTCTCCATGATATGCTCCAAGAGGATCAAGAATACAAGATGCTTCAATCAGCCTACCTTGAATTGAAGTCAACCCTGAATAGTAAGGAGCTGGACTTTAAAGAAAAGAAAAAGCAATTTAAAAAAATGGCAGGCCCACAGGAAGAAAAGGGCTTAGAGCGAAATCTCCTCAGGGGAAAAGAAAAGGATGCCAAATGTGATCTTTTAAAATTTGTTACTATTGGCGACACCTGTGCTAAAGAGTCCGGCTGTTTAAAAATAGAGCTTACCAAGGCCCTCGGCACCAGGCGGAACACGAAAATGTGGTTAGAGGCCATAAAGCCCGATACAAAATTTCAGTTTCAGCTTTCAACCTTGAATAATTTTTCTTTAGATGTATTGAAATTAAAAGAAAAGGAGGATTGGCTTTCCGAGGGCAGAATTTTAAGGGCATGTTTTCAGAGAGCAAAGGATTTACTGCAGGAGGAAAAAAAATATTTTAGCGGCAACAGTCAAATACTCGGCGAAATAGATCGCCTGGAGAGGGAAAATCAACCTTCAGCGCCACTCCTTCGCTTGGGCGCGGGACAGGGTTTTCTTGGAACAACCATAAATTTAAAAATGTTACTTGATGACAGCCAATTATATGAGGAAACCATACCCTGTGGGGTAAAACTATTGAAGCCGAGAGTGAACATTAATCCTGAAAAATTTCCCAAAACAAGAAGGATTGCAATTGATGCACAAGAGAACCCGGTAACCTTGCTTGGCTGGGTGAAGATTGAAGCTGGTTGAAAAATTATTCAGAAAGTATGCCGAAAGGAGATATATGAAAATTTACGTATATTTTTTTCGATTAATATGTAGTATAGTATTATAAAATTAGCTATTGGCAAGGATGCATAATCAAAATAGAAAATATTTATATTATTTAGCTTATAAACGAAAATAAAAAAAATCCGAAAAAGGGGGGTGGTTACAGAAAAATTGGAACCATATGTTTTTATTAGCAAAAATTGGCTTTCAAATAAAAATCAAGAGAAGAAAAATGAACGTTATGGGATCAAAAAAGATAGGTTACAGAAAATGCATATCTAACTGCCTGTATTTATTGCTCCAAAAAAGGCGGCTGTCAGAAACAGAGACCTGATGAATAAGGGATTGCGACTCAATCATAAATCCTCTATGTTTTCTTTCTTTTACTGTCAGAAACAGAGACCTGATGAATAAGGGATTGCGACGTGGATATGCGGATTAATTTTATATTGACAATTACGGAGTCAGAAACAGAGACCTGATGAATAAGGGATTGCGACTCCTTGCTTACCCAAAAGAAGACGACCAGGACAGTCTTTGCAGTCAGAAACAGAGACCTGATGAATAAGGGATTGCGACCTCAGAACCTTTTATTTTAATGATTAGTAAATCAAGTGTCAGAAACAGAGACCTGATGAATAAGGGATTGCGACTTTAATTTGCGAATCGATTAATTTGGTTTGATCGAGCGTGTATGTCAGAAACAGAGACCTGATGAATAAGGGATTGCGACTTGGTCTCAGCAACATCCATGCGGGCTGAAAGAAGTTTGTCGGAAACAGAGACCTGATGAATATGGGATTGAGACACGTAATAACCGAGACCTTTAAAAACCATAATTCCGATTTTGTCAGAAACAGAGACCTGATGAATAAGGGATTGCGACTCACCGAATTGCGTTCTTAACATAGTCATAGTCTATTAAGTCGAAAACAGAGACCTGATGAATAAGGGATTGCGACGTCTGATACAAAACATCTCCGACCGGAACGTCATCGGTTTTGCCGTCGGAAACAGAGACCTGATGAATAAGGGATTGAGACAGATTAGCAAACCAATGTTCTGATCGATCGTAATAATGGATCGGAAACAGAGACCTGATGAATAAGGGATTGCGACGAATGATGGCATCCTTTCATTGCGCTTTCATATATTTCTTGAAAGTCGGAAACAGAGACCTGATGAATAAGGGATTGCGACTCACTGCCAAACTTCTTTTACCAATGCTTCAAGTAAAGCGTCGGAAACAGAGACCTGATGAATAAGGGATTGCGACTCAATAATTTCTCGCCTCAAGTCACAGCATCTATTTTTATAAAAGTCGGAAACAGAGACCTGATGAATAAGGGATTGCGACGTAAATTTTAAAATATGATGACAATCTCATTATTTTTCGTCGGAAACAGAGACCTGATGAATAAGGGATTGAGGCCCATGCATGGCTGTCATTACACAATCATGAGGAAATGTCGGGAACATAGACTTGATGAATAAGGGATTGCGACATCTTGGTCGGCATACAGCCATAAGGACCAACAAGTATAGTAGGAAACAGAGACCTGATGAATAAGGGATTGCGACCTCAAACAGCGTTGGTTGCGAAGAGTAAATTTCCTTATAAGTCGGAAACAGAGACCTGATTAATAAGGGATTGAGACTCTATTGCATATTGGATGGTTAGAAAAAGGCTAAAAACAAAAATCGAAAACAGAGACCTGATGAATAAGGGATTGAGACGCTTTAGCTACTTGAACAGCTAGTTTAGGATCTTTCTTATACTGTCGGAAACAGAGACCTGATGAATAAGGGATTGCGGCTTCGACAGTCAAAACGAATGGCTTGCAAAAGTGTTGGTTTTCAACAAAAAGACTTGATGAAAAATTTTTTAGGTTATGAACAAACTGAAAGGTGATATTAATGGGGGTTGTTCATCTTGCTTCTATCGGGAAAAGGCCGGGTGCAGTAACCTCGGCTTTATCTTATCTTAAGCATAATAAGGATAATGCGGCCTTTTCGGATGTTAAGGGCTCCATTATTGAGTCGGTTATCCTCTTTACATCCTTTGAAATATTTGATGGGGCTGCATCTGTTAAAGAGTGCCATAATAATCAATATGGAACTATAAACGAATCAGGCCCTCCCTGGGAAAACTACAATGTAATTACCGCGGCCAAAAAATTTATTGAAAAGGAACTCATTGATATTATCCCTGAGAAAGGGGACCTTTCAGTATGTGTTGTTAATCCCAATGATTACAATGATTGTTTTAAAAAAATTGCCGAGGTTGTATTGAATTTATCACATCAAAACGCGGGAAAACATATCTGGGCCAATCTTACCGGGGGCACTAATATTCTCAATACAGCCTTACTGGAAGTGGCTTTTTTAAGCGGAAGAATTGCCAGGCTTTACTATACGTTTTTATCGGATGTTGAAGATTATGGTAACTATCTTCAGCCGCCAAGCCTAGATAATACAATTTTTGATTGGAGAGAAATCCCCTTTGTGAAAACAAATTTTGACGCAAGCCATTATAAGGTTTTAGAAACTCTTGCTGAAAAAAAAGAGTGGTGTGAAGATATAGAATGCTTGAGCAGACTGAAAAAAGTGAGTTCATTTAATGATCTTGACCTGCAGGATTTTAAAATAAGGTATCTCAACCGCATGGATGGGCGTGAAATTGTGCGTGACGGCCACAAGAATGAACTATCCGAATACGGCCTGAAAATTCTTGAGCACATTCAGTCCCCCCTGTTTAAGGCTTTACTTCATTGGGAGAAAACAGAGGAATTTACAGAACAACCCAGCCCCTTTGAAGTTGTTTGGCGAAAGCCGAAAAGCCGAAAAAAGAAGCGCCGTGAACAAAAAGAGAAAAAGTAGACGGCTAAACTTACGCGAATGGCGGCCGTGGCTTATTGCCGCGCTTACTGCCCTCAGTGTTAATTTTGCTGCAGAGGCCATTATGGCCACTATTGATGTGTGGCTGGCTGGTGATGCTTGGATAACCGGTGAATGGGGGCGCTTTTCGCCATTGCGGTTTGGCTATGTCCTTTTTTTTACAATTATGGTTTATTTGCTCATCAGGAATAGAAGAGAATTCTTTCCTCCCCGCACCAGGAGACTAAAACAGGCCACAGACAAAAGAAAGCACCTGGTATTGTTTCTCTCAAATCTTCCCCCTGATTTAGGAAAAACCGGGGGTGTTCCTGAATGGATAACCCTTTCAGAGGATATTCATCAGGATATTCAGCAGATTGAATCCCTTAAAAGAAAAGACGCAAAAAATTTTTGGTGGCAGTGGGAGATGCCGCTTCGGGCCATAGCGCATCATTTGGAGAAGGACCATTCAAAAGAGGATACTTTAAAAACAGTGACCATTATCTGCTCAAAAAAGTCTATTTCCCAAATCAACCATTTTTCTACTATTTGCACACAATACCGGCAGCTTCAAGGGAAGAACTTCTACCTATTGGCCAAAAAATCAGAACATACCAGCCGCCTTATCCCATTATCCCCTGCAACTGATATTACCCATTTCCAAGGATATAATTTTGAGGATTTTGATGAAATAGTATCAGCCATGGATAGGTTGCTTCAAGAATCTGCAAGGAAGGGATTTTCAGAAAGGGATATTATGGTTGATATTACCGGCGGGCAGAAGCCAACCAGCATAGTGGGGGCGGCCATGACCTTTAATCTGAAGATAAAAGCCCAATATGTTCAAACCAATGATCCCTGGAAGGTCATCAGTTATGATGTTGTTTTATCATCCTCGGACACTAAAGGATTAGGCATATGATTACCATTGATCTTTCCGGGTTTTTTAGTAACAATGCTAAATTGGCTGATTTGCCCCATTATATCAATAAAGCCTTGGATAGGGCAGGAGAGGGCAATGAGGTTATTCTAACCGCAAAGCCCCTGTGTGGCACTATTTAGCCGTGACCCATGCCCTGCACGGCAAGGCCGGGAAATTGACTTACAGCCTGAAATCAACACCCTGAAAGCCAGGATCAATAATGTAGAAGCAGCTATTCGGCAAATGCCCTTCTTTCCTTAAGCTATACAATGATTTTTAATAAAATTTCCTCCCTTCTTGATGGTTTGGGGTTTGACCCATATCTTGGTTACTATCAGAAAGGCAGGCCGGGTGCTTATCGAAGAGTTAAAACGCTCTGCTGCCGGGACTGTTTTTGACGAATTGCCCCTACCTGATTTGACTGAGGATTCACTTGACATCACGGCAAGAATTTTTTTAAAGACGGGTGCGACTTGAATGAGAAAGAACTGCTTACACTGAAACTGCTCACGCGGGTGCAAGAATGATTGGTTCCGACCATCAGCGGAATATTGCTGTTTGGCAAAAAACGTGAAGTCAGTTTTTCCGATGCCAGGGTGCTGTGCTGATTGCCGCAGGTAATGCGTATTCTTCCTTTTACTTGAGGTTTAATGCTCCCTCCAAGATGGGCAATATATTCAATGAAAGCTTCCTGTTGAAAAACAGAGGTATCATAGGTATCGATAGCCTTTAAGAATATTTTATAGCCGTCTCCACCTTTGGATAAATAGGAATTCGTAACAATTTTATAATTTTTTTTTGGATCAAGAGGATGCCCATGTATGAAAATATGTTCACATTTTTTCGCTCTGCGGTTTATGGTAAAATATAAGCCTTCCGATATTTGAGGGAAAGCCCCTTCGCCTTGTGATATACCGGCTATGTGAGCAAAAAGGGCTTGAACATCAGTGCCGCGTAAAGTTACCACAACCAGTGAATTATCAAAAGGGAGCAACTCATAGACTATTTTTCTGGTAACTGGTCCCTCTTGAAGATCTGTCTTTATGCCTCCTCCGTTTAGAATCGCAAAATCAGTCCCTGAATTTTTTGTATACCACAGCATAGAATCAGCTATGATATCTCCGAGCGCAGTTTCCCTCTCCCTGGTGTATGTATTATCAAACATCCCTTCAGAATGACCTATCGTTTCTGATAATACTTCTTCAGCTTTCTCTTTATATGGTTGCAGCAGTGATAAGAGTGCGTCATCTTCATTAATTGGTTCACCTAGAAATTGATATATTTGGGTGCCGCCCGATTCTTCTTCCACTTTTTTAAGATTAATAGGTATAGCCTCAAAGGTGATATCAATAATCTTTTTATTTTTAATCCACAGATCAACTCTTCCAAGCACAAGCCCCCATTGCCAGGCCTGAACTATTGCCGTTGGATGATCTGAATCGGGAGTTTCTACAAAAACCGGCCGCTCAAGCATCGTATGAGTATGTCCATCAATGATGAGATCAATACCACTTACTTTTGAAGCCAATCTTTGTGAGCCCCTTTCTGAAGATTCATAAATGCCCATATGAACAAGGGCGATAATGATATCAGCCTTTTTTTGTAATTCCGGCACCAGCCTGTTAGCCACCTTAATTTCATCTTCAAAGACAATATCTTTTATGTGCTCAGGGTCCCCGATTATTTCCGTTTCTTTGGTGGTAAGGCCAAAGATGGCCACTATAAAATCATCAAATTCTTTAATGATATAAGGCTCAGCTAAGTATTCCCCATCTTTTGTTTTTACATTGGCGGAGAGGAAGGGAAAATGAGCGAACTCCATCTGCTTTTTCAAGACAGCGGGTGGATTATCAAATTCATGATTTCCTAAAACCATGGCATCATAGCCAATATAATTGTATCCTATCAGGTCTGGTTTAGCCTTAAAAAGATTTGATTCCGCCAGGCCGGTGTTGAGATCTCCAGCGTCTAATAGTAAGACATTGTCATTTTCTCTCCTTATATGCTCAACCAGGGTAGCTCTTGCAGGAAGCCCCCCAACATCTGGTGCGGGATAATGGAAAAATTTCAGCGGATGTCCATGAGTATCATTAGTATGGAGAACAACTAAATGAGAAGGAGAGGCCTTTTTGTCTGATGAGTAATAGTGAATTGGACTACAGGCGAAGGTAAGAGTGATAAAGAGGAAAGTGAGGGGAAACACAAATTTTTTAATATTTCTTCTGAACGCCCTTGGCAAAAGAGTTGTCTCTGACCTTAAATTTCCAATGGCAATAAGCATTGGTATTATCATATCAATGATTATACCTCCTGAATTAATTTGTACTTATCTTTTTTCGGTAATCCTTCATATATTTGATGAATTAAAAAGTCAGGAGAAAAAATAATATTGAAAGTTGATGTTTTTGGATCACTACCATCTCTTATTCAATCTTTAAAAAATATAAAAATTGCAGGAGCCAAAATTGAAATAATTTACATACGCCACCTAGGAGGCTGTCCGAGAAAGCCCCTTTCTGTCATTTCGACCAAAGGGAGAAATCTAAAAGTTTTTTATTTTCAATACGATAAAATTTCTCTCTACGCTCGAAATGACAACTTTGATCAGTTTTCGGACAGCCACCTAGTTGCAGATCGTTTTTTTTAGCAAGAATCACCGATAGGCATTTGATGGGCTTTAAGATCCAGAAAAAGGGGACGAAATATGAGTAAAATTGCCATTATTATAACAGATATGTTTGAAGATGAAGAATATACTGAGCCGGCAAAAGCCTTTAAGGAAGCTGGTCATGAACTAATTCATATTGGATTGGAAAAAGGCAAAATAGTTAAAGGGAAAAAAGAGCAAACCCCGGTTAATATTGATAAAGCAGTAAAAGATGTATCGGTAAATGATTTTGATGCTCTTTTAATTCCTGGAGGGTACTCTCCTGATCGTTTAAGGGTAAATAAAAATGCAGTGCAGTTTGCCGGGGAGTTTCTCAAAAGTGGAAAGCCGGTGTTTGCCATCTGCCATGCAGCACAACTTCTCATTACCGCACAAGTCCTTAAAGGACGCAAAATTACAGGCTGGAAATCCATTATTCAAGATATTAAAAATGCAGGAGCGGAATATATTGATCAAGAAGTTGTGGAGGATATAAATTTGATCTCTAGCCGTGGTCCACATGATATACCAAAGTTTATTGAAGTAAGTCTAAAAAAATTAAAATAATAAAGGACGTTAGCCTATTTGGTAAGGTTGAATACAAATAAAAAAGCCCTATTGGCTGAGATAGATTTGAAAGGGAAACAATTATGGATCTATCGACAAATTATATGGGATTACTTCTCAAAAATCCTCTGGTTCCTTCATCTTCTCCTTTGTCTGCTGATATAAGTAAAATAAAAGCTTTGGAAGATGCCGGAGCTTCGGCTATAGTTCTTCATTCTCTCTTTGAAGAGCAGATTAACTTTGAGGCCCTGGAATTGCATTATTACACAACCCAACATGCAGAATGGTATCCTGAAGCTCTTTCTTATTTTCCGGAACCGGAAAAATACCACCTGGAACCGGAAGAATATCTGGAGCATATACGCAAGGCCAAGGAAGCAGTGGATATCCCTATCATAGCCAGTCTGAATGGAGTAACTGCCGGAGGGTGGTTACACTATGCTTCAAAAATAGTGGAAGCCGGAGCTGATGCTCTAGAGTTGAATATCTATTATATACCCACGGACATTCATTTTACCGGGGTCGAGGTTGAAAACATTTATCTAACTATCTTGAAAACAGTTAAGAAAGCGGTTGGAATTCCTGTAGCCATGAAATTGAGCCCTTATTTTAGTTCTATGGCTTCCATGGCCTACAAATTAGCTGAAGCCGGCGCAGACGGGCTGGTATTATTTAATCGATTTTACCAACCGGATTTTAATTTGGAAACCCTGGAAGTAGTACCGAAATTAGTATTGAGCTCTTCTGATGAGATACGGCTGCCGCTGAGATGGATTGCCATCCTCTATGGGCATATTTCAAGTAGTCTGGCAGCCGGAAGCGGTATTCATACAGCGGAAGATGCTTTGAAAATGTTGATGGCAGGTGCGGATGTCACTATGCTCTGCTCTGCTATTTTACAAAACGGCATCTCTTATCTTAATACAATTCTAGGCGGTATAAGAAATTGGTTGGAGCGAAAGGAATACGCTTCTATTTCCGAGTTAAAAGGAAGTATGAGCCAAAGGTCCGTGGCAGAGCCGGCTGCTTTTGAGAGAGCCAATTACATGAAAGTGCTGCACAGCTATAGAGAGAGAACCATCTAAAAAGCAGTTCCCGGAGTCGTTTGAATTAATATCATTTTCCGAAATAGATAAAGTCTAAAGATAAAGTATCCGGAAATCACTTACGCCCGAATTACCATGAAGGGCCAAATATTTAAAACCGGCAGGTTCAAGGAGACTATTTGGAAACAAGGCGCTGCCATTATTTTAAATGGCAATCGGATTGGCAGCCTGGAGGTCTTTACTTCCCATTTAACAATTTATATAATACTTCGCTCAGCCCCTGAATTTCATATGGTTTAGCAACTACACCCTTAAAACCGCATTGTTTATATTCGGCCATGATAGGATTATTTGAATAACCTGATGACACAATGGCCTTTATATTAGGATCTATTTCATGAAGCCTTTTAACAGCTTCTTTGCCTCCCATATCTCCTGCGATAGTTAAATCCAGTATAACTGCCTCAAAGGGATCTCCTGTTTCATTCGCTTTTTTGTAAAGTTCAATGGCTTCGGTGCCGTTTTTAGCAGCTACAACTTTATACCCAAGCTGAGTCAGCATCTCTATGGCTGTATTAATAACCTCCTCTTCATCATCCATAAATAAGATTTTCCCATGACCCAAGTAAGACCTTTCCTCTTTGATCTCCTTCACTTCAAAAAGCTCTTTTTCAGATGCAGGAAGATAGATGTGGAACGTTGTTCCATTTCCTTGCTCAGACTCTACAGTAATATGCCCTCTATGTTTCTTGATGATAGAAAAGCAGGTTGCCAGTCCTAAACCGCTTCCGTTTTCTTTGGTAGTGAAATAAGGATCAAATACCTTAGAAAGATAATCCTTGGGTATACCTACTCCCTTATCTTTCACAGAGATCTTTAAATATTTTCCCTCTTCCAATGGTAAGATATCATGTTTTCCAATAGTTACATTTTTAACGTCTATTTTAATTATTCCACCATTAGGCATGGCATGATCAGCATTTATAATTAAATTATGAATGACCTGACTAATCTGTCCTTTATCGATTTCCAACAACCAAAGATTATCCGGAATAGAGTATTCACATTTTAGTTTGGAACCTCGCAAGGCAAAGGTTGCTGTCTCCTCTATTAATTCCGAGACTGAAGCAGTTTCCTTGATGGGGGCCCCACCTTTAGAAAAGGTTAGTAATTGTTGCGTTAATTTGCCTGCGTGTTGAGATGCATTTTTTACCCTCATCAGGTACTCATACGACTTATCATTCTGTTTTACATGCAGTTCTGCCAGAGATAAATTACCAAGAATTGCGGTTAACAAATTATTGAAGTCATGGGCAATGCCACCAGCTAAAACACCGACAGCTTCAAGCTTTTCCATCTTCAGTAATTCTTCTGCATTTTTTTTACCCCCACCAGTTCACCCACCCAACTGCCTTTATTATGTAACTCTTGTGTCACATTAAGAACTTTATCTTTTTTTTCATTCCTTTTCGGGAAAATACACAGGATAAGCGCATTTTTTCTGATGAAAAGGTGAAATTTACAGACGTATTTTTATCGTTGAAAAGTGCCCAGCATGTGCTATAGTGGATTTAAGAGCTATTATTTTGAATCATAGAGCGAAAATCAAGGTATTGAAAAAATGAAAAATTGCTTACATAAAGCAAACGTACTATTTGTGATATTCTTTCCCTTAATTTTTGCCTTCACTCAGGAATGCCGTGGTGAAAGGGGCAAAATTACTGTTTTTAATGCCAGGAAGGGGGTATTTGAAATGGTTGATAAAACCTATAAAACAAAAGAAGAATGGAAGAAAATTTTATCTCCTGTACAGTTTCATATCACCAGGGAAAAAGGCACTGAAAAAGCATTTTCAGGAGAATATTCCGATAATAAGGAAAAAGGCATTTATCAATGTGTGTGTTGCGGCAATGACTTATTCAGTTCAGCGACCAAATTTGATTCAGGAACCGGGTGGCCAAGTTTTTGGGAACCGATTGCTGCAGAGAATATTCAAATTGCTCCGGACAAAGGATTTTTGACTACGCGGACAGAGGTCTTATGCAGCAGGTGCGCGGCCCATCTTGGACATGTATTCGATGACGGCCCTTCGCCTACCTATAAACGATATTGCATAAATTCAGTTGCTCTCAAATTTAGTGAGGCCAAGGTGATTTGATTAGTAATACTACCCGGAAAAAAGCCCCATCTACTTTTTCTGGGGCCCAACTCCAACCTAAATCAGCTTACCCTTGATAACATATTTTTCTAAAAACTGCTGATAGCTATAGCTTGAGTAGTCAAGCAATTTAATTTCTGCATCTGCCTCGAACCATAAAGATTATTTTCATATAAATAAGATATCTGAATCAGAGATGTAAAGATTATTTTCATAAAATTACGAAATTATATTTCATGATATAGAGCTCAAAAATTTCCTGTATTTTAATTTATTCAATTCAAGAGTTAGATATAAAAAGAAGAGAACATTCTTTTTAAAATATGTCATGAGAGGTCATTCTTAGAATAGAAAATAGGAGAACAATAGGTCAAAAAGCACTATTGAAAAAAAAGCAATATTTTAAGCTTTAAGCTTTAAGCTTTGAAAAGTAAGGATTAGATAAAGAGAAGATAAAGGAGTAAATGAAGGAGTAAATGAAGGAGTAGATGATGGAAGAATATATCTCCCCCCAGGTGCATAGCCGATTTTTACAAACCTGTGATATCCCTGTAGAAGAATTTACCATAAAACCCTTCACCATGGTTATCTTTGGCGGTGCAGGAGATTTAAGTCAAAGAAAGCTTTTACCGGCATTGTATCACCTATATCATGAAAAAAAACTTCCTAGCGCCTTTTCGATCTTAGGCTTTGGCTTGCCGTCCATGTCTGATGAGGAATACCGCAAACTGGCTAAAGATGCCTTTGCTCAATTCTCCCAAGAAACATTAGATGAAAGTCTTTGGGAAGGATTTTGCCGGCACCTGTTTTATTTATCCTCTGATTTTACAGATGATGCCAAGTATGAAGTGCTGTGTAATCGTATCCAGGAAATTACCACCCCTACCGAGGACAATACAAAAGAGGTAATCTATTATTTGGCGGTCCCTCCTGCGGTAGGGCCAATAATTATAGGGAAATTAGCTCATTATCATTTGTGCCGGGAAACCTTTACTACCAGAATCATTATGGAAAAACCCTTTGGCAGTGATAGAGCTTCGGCTACAAAGCTCAATAATATTGTTGCCCAAGCCTTTGATGAAAAGCAGATTTTTCGCATTGATCATTATCTGGCCAAGGACACGGTTCAGAATATCATTTTCTTTCGTTTTTCCAACAGCATCTTTGAGCCGCTCTGGAACAGGCGGTATATTGATCATGTTCAAATTACTGTAGCCGAAGATATAGGTGTGGGGCATCGCGGCCCTTTTTATGAGACGGCAGGAGTGGTAAGAGATATTGTTCAAAACCATATCATGCAACTGATAGCCTTGGTGGCCATGGAGCCGCCGGTGGGCTTTGGAGCTGATTTTATACGTGATGAAAAGATCAAGATACTTCATACCATGAGGGCAATGGATGATGAATACCTTGATGCCTTTACTGTACGAGGGCAATATGGCCCCGGAAAGATCAATGAGAGAAATGTACCCGGATATCGAGAAGAAGAATATGTTTCTCCTGATTCCAATACTCCGACCTTCTTTGCAGCCAAATTCCATATTGATAATTGGCGCTGGGCAGGGGTCCCTTTCTATATCCGCACAGGGAAGCGATTAGCCAAGCGAATTACTGAAATTGTTATACAATTCAAACAGCCCCCTTTGCGGTTGTTTGGCCGCGCCTGTGATATCTTAGAGCCCAATCGATTAGTCCTGGGCATTCAACCTGATGAAGAAATATTCTTGCGCTTTAGTGTCAAACACCCTGAAGGGACCAATAAACTATACGGGGTGACTATGAATTTTAATTATGAGGATTCCTTCAAGATAACCCGCCATCCCCCTTATGAAAAGGTTTTGACAGACTGTATGAAGGGGGATTTGACGATTTTCGCCCGCCAGGACGGAATTGAAGCCATGTGGGCGGTAGTAGATCCAATTATTGAACGGTGGGAGAGCATACCTGCACTAAATTTCCCTAATTATTCTGCGGGAAGCTGGGGCCCAAAGGATGCGGATGAATTAATAAAAAGAGATGGCCGCATATGGCAAACCTGGTAATAATTAATTGTAAATAAAAAAAAGGCCTGAAAAGTGTTTGACTATCCAATCATTTTCAGGCCCTTTTTTTATTACGATTTCACAGTAATTTTTTTACTCTTGGCTTCGGGTATTTTCTGCATCTCTATCTTCAATATTCCATTACTATAACTGGCGTCAATTTTATCTTTATCTACTCTGGAAGGTAGGGTTATGCTGCGACTGAATTCACCTGACATACGTTCACAACAATAATAATATTCACTCTTTTCTTCTTTATCCGCCTTTTTTTCACCTTTGAGAGTGAGCATATCACCCGATATTGATATATCCAATGCTTTTGGGTCAATACCAGGTAATTCTGCCTTAACTACAATATTATTTTCTGTCTCCAACACATCCATGGGTGGGTCCCATATTGAAGCAGTTGTTCCTCTTTCTCGTCCTAAAAAATCATTAAATAGTCTGCTCATTCTATCCATCTCTTCTGAAAAAAAAGAAGGGAATATGGATCGTGGACTCATTAAATATCCTCGACCGTGACGTGTTAATTCTTTAGCCATGTTATTCTCCATTATAATTTAATTATTGAATTACATTATCATGGTTCAAAATAATACGTTTATCCATGTATAGTGTCTCTTCGTAATTTTTCCTTTTTTTCACTTACACATTTTTTTTATTGCTATGTAGAGGATTGTTCTTATAATTTCGAATAATCAGTATATGAGGTTTTTTGTAAAGCTTCTGAGCGAAAAAGAGCGTTAACAAATTGATCTATCTACTAATTCATAATTTGTGGCCGGGGCTATTCGCCGGGAAAAAATATATTGTCGGATATGGCGTGAAATTTTGCCCTAGCCTTAAATCGTTTTTTTTTTCAAAATAACCGATTTAGCAAAGATAAGAATAGGATTTTGAAAGAATAAGCAATTTAATAAAAGGAAAGAAGAGCGCATCTAACTGATGAACGTGGGGGAAAGGGCTAAAAGAATAGCTATGGCGGAAGGGGAATCATTAGATGAAAATAGTGATTTATGAAATTGAACGTTGGGAGCGTGAAAAGTTCCGCGATCTTAAAGCTGGTCATGATTTGATCTTTGTAGACAGGCCATTAACAACAGATACCAAAGTTCAACACATAGATGCTGAAGTCATTTCGAGCTTTATCTACTCCCAGCTCAGCGCCGAAACCTTAAAGAACTTTCCTCTTTTAAAGTTGATTGCCACTCGCTCGACAGGATTCAATCATATTGATATCGATTATTGTAAGTCAAATGGTATTATGGTATGTAATGTACCTTTCTATGGGGAATGTACTGTGGCCGAGCATGTATTTGGTCTGCTGCTTACCATCAGCCACAATCTGACTAAGGCTATCAATCGAACCCGAAGGGGAGATTTTACTATGCAAGGCCTGCGGGGCTTTGACCTTCTTGGTAAAACTATAGGGATTGTCGGCACAGGTCGCATCGGGCAATGCGTCATCAGAATTGCTAAAGGGTTCGGCATGGACATATTAGCCTATGATGTAAACCCTCAAGAAGATTTTGCCTTCACTATGGGATTCAGATATGTTGATCTTAACAAACTCCTCTCTCGTTCCGATATTATCACCTTACATGTTCCGGCTATGAAGGAAACCTATCATCTTATTTCACATAAAGAGTTTGCTGTGATGAAAAAAGGTGTAGTGTTGATCAACACTGCCCGAGGGTGCATTATCGACACTCATGCCTTATTAAACGCTCTGGCAGAGGGCAAGGTAGCGGCGGTAGGGCTTGATGTATTACCGGAAGAGCCGGTAATTCGAGAAGAGGCAGAGCTACTGCGCTCTGTTTTCCGGAAGAAACATAATCTGGAAGAAATTTTGGCGGGCCATGTATTG
>DAOURK010000100.1 GCA_030625085.1 Pseudomonadota bacterium | reverse complement strand
ATAATATACAGGTTTCTGAAAACCTCAGGATAAAAAGGGAAACTCGTTAAAAGCGAGTGCGGTCCCGCCGCTGTATGGGTGGACGAAAGCTTCAGGATGCCACTGTCCTTTAAAATAAGGGTGGGAAGGCGAAGTGATTAGAATGATGCCCGAGCCAGAAGACCTGCCTGTATAAAACAGAAAAACCGGTTAAAGATTAAAGCCGGCTTCTGTCCACGCGGAAGGATGAAGTAAATCAGGGTGCAATCCTTAAGCCTTAAAAGAAGGCTTAAGGATTTTTTGTTTTTAGGGCCTATAAATATGACTCGGCTGATTTTAATCAGACATGGAGAGACAGAATATAATGTACAAGCGAAGTATTGCGGCTTTAGTAATCCCCCTATAAACAATAAAGGCATATGGCAGTCCGAACAATTGGCCGGCCTATTGGAAGGTGCAAGCATAGATAAAATTTTTTCAAGTGATTTATTACGAGCATACGAAACTGCAAAGATAATATTTAAAGATAGGCCTATTGAAAGAACAACGAAATTTCGCGAAATGAACTTCGGCATTTTCGAGGGGTTAGGCTATGAACAGATTATGAAACTATACCCACAACTTTATACGAATTGGATAGCTGACCCATTGAAGGTTAAGGTCCCTGGGGGTGAGGGCTTAGAAGATTTAAGTAAAAGAGTTAAGCAAAAACTTCTTTCTATCCTTTTCCAACATAAAAACAGAACAATAGCAGTAGTTACCCATGGCGGCCCTATAAAGGTTATTCTATGCAGGCTGCCAAAATTTGGCTTTAAAAAATTCTGGGAAATAAGGCAAGATAACGGCGCTTTGAATATCATAGATTTTTTTGAAGATTCCGTGCCGCGAGCAGTTAAAATAAATGACATTTCTCATTTATCTATGGAAGAGGGTATTGGTCTATGAAAGGGTTTGCTTTTATCATAGGAGGGGCTAGAAGTGGAAAAAGTAGTTATGCCGTTCAATTGGCAAAAGAAATTTCAGCCAAAGGAGCATCCTCCTCTTTGGGCAAGGGAAAAGTGGCCTTCATTGCTACGGCCTCATCATCTGATGATGAAATGAAGGACAGAATAAGATTACATAAAATGGCCAGGCCCCCTCAGTGGAAGGTTATTGAAGAAGGTCGAGATATAGGTCCAATTCTTCCGGAATTAGAAAAGGAGTATAAAGTAGTCTTAATAGACTGTTTAGGTCTGTTAATCTCAAATCTCCTGGCAGCCGATTTAACAGATAATGAGATAGAGCTGAATATAAAAGATCTCATCAAGACCATACAAAAGGTTAATCTCTATACAATCATAGTGTCAAATGAAGTGGGAAGCGGCATTGTACCGGCGAATCCCCTGGCCAGGAGATTTCGGGACTTGCTTGGCATTACAAATCAAATGTTCGCCAAAAGGGCCGACGAGGTCATTTTTTTACAATCAGGTATACCCCTCATAATAAAAGAAAAGCAAAAAATAAAATAAAAGTAAGCTAAAAAGCAAAAGGAACATAAAAAACAAAAGGAAGGCAATACGATGCAAAAATTAAATGAAACAATAAGCAAAATTGAAAAGATCGATTTCACTTTGGCGGAAAACACCCAAAAAAGGCTCGACAATCTTACCAAGCCCCAAGGAAGCCTTGGCAGATTAGAAGAGCTTGCTAAACAGATTGTAGAGATTACAAGAAACGAGAATCCTCCCACTAAAAATAAAATTATATTTACTATGGCGGCAGATCACGGGATTGCAAATGAAGGGGTAAGCGCTTATCCAAAAGAAGTGACCGCTCAGATGGTCTATAATTTTTTAAATGGAGGCGCCGGCATAAACGTCTTGGCGCGACATATTAACGCAAGAGTAGTAGTGGTGGACATGGGAGTAGCAGAAAAAATCCAAAAAGGAGAAATCGAAAGTCTATATTTTATAGATAAGAAGATAGCCTTAGGGACAAAGAATATGGCTAAGGGACCGGCTATGAGTAGACAGGAGGCTGTCAGGTCAATCGAGGCAGGAATAGAGGTGGTTGAAGAAGAACTACAGAATGGGATAGACCTGATTGGAACGGGGGACATGGGTATTGGAAATACGACCCCTTCAAGTGCCATTGCCTCCATTATAACCGGGAAGCCTGTTGAAGATACGACAGGAAAAGGGACCGGGATAAATAATAAAAGCTTAAATAACAAAATTGCGCTCATAAAAGAAGCCATAAGCATAAACAGGCCCGATCCTAAAGATGCAATAGATGTATTATCTAAGGTTGGCGGATTCGAAATAGGAGGTCTTGCAGGCATAATCTTAGCAGCAGCAAAAAATAGAATACCTGTAGTAATAGATGGATTTATCTCCGGGGCGGCAAGCTTGATAGCCTACCAATTAGAGCCAAAGGTCAAAGATTATATGATTACCGCGCACTGTTCAGTAGAAAAAGGCCATAGAGTAATCCTTAACTATATGGGTCTTAAGCCGCTGTTGGATTTAGGACTGCGCCTTGGTGAGGGAACCGGAGCAGCCATGGGGATAAGTATTGTTGAAGCCAGTCAAAAAATATTGACCCAAATGGCTACCTTTCAAAGCGCTTCTGTTTCTGAGGGGATGGATGAGTGAAAGGAATCCTGCTCGCCCTACAATTTTTAACCACACTTCCGGTTAGAAATTTTACCAAGACCGGTACCGCCTCTATTGAAAGTCAGGAAATAAAAGAACCGGAAATAAAAGAAGAGGATTTTGGGAAGTCTCTCCTTTATTTTCCTGTCATTGGGCTTTTGATAGGCCTTATATTGGCCATAACCGCTTTCCTACTTGGTTTTTTACCAAACATGATTAAGGCCGCCTTTATCTTAATAGTATTATCATTAATAACAGGAGGGATTCATCTGGACGGATTTGCTGATACCTGCGACGGCTTTTATAGTTCTCAATTTGATAAAGAAAGAATATTAGAGATAATGCGGGATAGCCGAATAGGTGTCATGGGTGTAATAGGCCTGGTAACTCTTCTGCTTTTAAAATTTTCTCTCATAGCAAACATACCCCGGCAGGGCCTTTGGAGGTCATTGATTATGATGGCAACATTTGCAAGGTGGTCTCAGGTATTGGCATGTAATACTTCAAAGTATGCTCGCAAAGAAGGAAAAGCAAAATATTTTATAGGATATAATAGCAAAAAAGAGCTTTTAGGAGGCGGCATTTTCACTATAGCCCTATTTCTATTACTGACGCGCTTAAATGGGCTATTAGTCTTCGCCCTTTCTTTACTAGCGGTTCTCCTATTCATACATTACATAAAAAAAAGAATTGGCGGCATGACTGGTGACACTATCGGCGCTGTAAGTGAAATTGCCGAAGTTACCGTTCTTTGCTTTTTTATACTCTGTTATTCCGGAGGAAAATGTCTTTTCTAATTTGTAGTTATATTGCGGACTTGATCTTCGGCGATCCTGAATGGCTCCCCCATCCGGTAAGGCTCATGGGCAGATTGATAAGTTTCTTGGATAACAAGCGGCCAAGAAGCGCTCATAAATGGAGTGAGCGAATCAAGGGAGTAATTTTGGTTTTTATTGTAGTAGGAATAAGTGCTTATAGCGCCTATCTGTTTTTAATATCCTTGAAAGCTTTCAATCCCTTTTTGGGAAATCTGGCATGGGTCTACCTGGGCTATACAACACTCTCAACAAAGGACCTTTTCCTCAAAGCGAGGGCAATTCTTAAAAAAATAAAGGCAGGCTCCCTTATGGAGGCCCGCAATAAACTTTCTCAAATTGTGGGAAGAGACACGCATCTCCTATCAGAAGAAAAAATAATAGGGGCGGCAGTCGAAAGCATTGCAGAAAACACAACCGACGGTATAATCGCTCCCTTATTCTATCTTATCCTGGCTGGGCCTGTATTGGCTATAGCCTATAAGGCAATAAACACTCTTGACTCAATGGTAGGGTATAAAAACGAAAGGTATATCAATTTTGGCTGGGCTTCTGCAAAATTGGACGATGCAGTCAATTTTTTTCCGGCCCGTATTACCGGTCTTCTGGTACCACTCTCATCTTTTGTTTTAGGGAAGGGATTTAAAGCCTCCTTTAGAACAATGCTCAGGGATGGCCAAAAACACCATTCTCCAAACAGCGGCCTATCAGAGGCGGCCATGGCCGGAGCATTGGGGGTAAGATTGGGGGGGGCTTCAACATACCAGGGTAGAGTTTCAGAAAAACCATATCTCGGGGAAGAAAAAAGGCTGATAGGACCCTCGCTGATAGACGAGGCCTTGGCCATTAGTTTCACAACATCTGTTTTTATGGTTTTACTAGGGGTGGCCTTAAAATGTCTTCTGTAGATTTTTCACACGGCGGCAATATTTATAAGATCAGAAGGGAATACGGGGAAGACGTAATCGACTTTAGCGCAAACATTAACCCGTTAGGTTTGCCGCCTGAAGTAAAGAGGGCTGTTAATAAAAATTTCGATAAAATACTCCATTATCCGGATTCTCAGGCAACCGATTTAGTTAAAAAAATTGCCGAATATTGGGGAATAAGTGAAAAAAATCTCCTTTTAGGCAATGGGTCCGTTGACCTCATATATCTTATAACCGCTTCATTGAGACCAAGTACGGCCCTTATCCCCATACCCACCTTTTCTGAATACGAACGTGCCTGCCGGAATGTAAACTCTGAAATCCACTTTTTAAGGCTCCAAGAAAGGGAGGGCTTCACCTTGCCTTTCCCCCTTCCTCTTAATGCAGATATTATTTTTCTTTGCCGGCCTAATAACCCGACGGGAAATTTTATTTTGAATGATCCTAAAAAAATGAAGCGGATGGGGAGCAGGCTTGTTGTTGTTGATGAGGCTTTTATGGATTTCATACCGGACCAAAAGGATCATACCCTGATATGGGAGGCTGTAAAAAATAAAAATCTGGTAGTGCTGAGGAGCTTTACCAAGTTATTCGCCATGCCGGGATTACGGATTGGGTATCTGGTTGCCCATGAGGATATTATAAATAAATTAAGGCAACATCAAATCCCCTGGAGCATAAATTCTTTGGCTCAAGTAGCAGCCAAGGCAATTTTAAATGAAGGTGAATATATAGGCCAAACCCATAGCCTCATAGAAAAAGAAAAAATATTTCTTTTGTCTCAATTAGCAAAAATTGAGGGGCTAAGACCTTATCCTTCAAAAGCAAATTTTCTTTTAATAAAGATTGATAAAGCCGGCATGACTTCTTCCTTATTGACCAAAGGGCTTATCCGGAAGGGAGTGCTTATAAGGGATTGCAGTAATTTTAGAAATTTGGATAACAACTATATACGTATTGCCGTACGTTCTCATAAGGAGAACCTGAAACTTATCGAAGCTTTAAGAGGTGAACTATGAATGAGATTATAAAATATATAGGGAGTGCGTGGGAGAAATTCCTAAACCTAAGGATGGTGAGAAGACCTGCCCTGGCTGCGGGGCAGGAATAGACATTGATGGTTTTCATTGTAAAGTTTGTGGAAACGTTATTGTTTGGAGGTAATAGATGAAGACATTTGTATCGTGGAGTGGCGGGAAGGAAGCCTCTCTTTCTTTTTACAGGGCAACGCAAAATAAAGATTTCGAAGTTTCATACCTGTTGAATATGATTGCTGAAGATGGTGAGCATTCCCGTACACATGGAATCGGCTCCATGTTACTTCAGTTACAGGCAGATGCATTGGGAATCCCTATTATTCAACAAAAAACTTCCTGGCAGACCTATGAAAAAAAATTCAAAGAGGCTATCTCCAGTTTTAAAAATAAAAATATCCTGACAGGCATATTCGGAGATATTGATTTTCAGGAACACAGAGATTGGGTAGAGCGTGTTTGTAATGAAACAGGCATAAGACCCATATTACCTTTGTGGAAGGAAGAGAGAGAAGTCTTACTTAAGGAATTTATTCTATCCGGCTTTAAGGCGATCGTGGTTGCTACTAAGGCTGAAATTCTCGACAAAGACTGGCTTGGCCGAAGCATAGACGAAAGGTTTATTGAAGAACTTAAGGCCGTTGATAACATTGACCTTTGCGGAGAAAATGGTGAATATCACACCTTTGTTTATGATGGTCCCATCTTTAAGAAACCCGTAGAGTTTATATCAGGGGAAAAAGTGCTGAGAGATAAACATTGGTTTCTGAAAATCAGTTGAGAATTGACTTTTTCACCACAGAGAACACAGAGAAGATTAATTAAAAACTCTACGTTCTCTGCGAACTCTGTGGTGAATTTTAAAACAATAAATTGTGACCTTAGTGAGTATTTAGGGAGTATATGGTAATGGCAAAGACAAAATCCTTAGTTTTTTTGTCTATCTGCGCCTTGTTGCTTTTTCCTACAAATGCCTTTCCTTATTCAGGAAAAGATTCAGGGAAAAATTATCCGAACAGAATAATTTCTTTAGGGCCGGATATAACTGAAGAACTCTATATTTTAGGAACAGAGGCAAAACTTGTCGGCTGTACCATGTATTGCCGGAGGCCCCCTGAAGCCAAAAAAAAAGAGAGGGTGGGTACGATACTAAAAATCAGTCTGGAAAAGGTACTCTCGCTTCATCCTGATTTGGTGCTGGCCGTCTCTTTAACAAATCCCATAGTAAAGGAAAAATTGACAAGCTTAGGTATCAAAGTAATCACCTTTCCCTCTCCGAAAAACTTTCCTGAAATGTGTGAACAATTCTTGGCATTGGGCAGAATTATTGGCAAGGAAAGGGAAGCAGAGGAAATTATACTCCTTACTGCAAAAAAAATCGACGCAGTAAAAGAGCGGGTTGAAGGCCTCCGAAAGCCCAGGGTTTTTGTTCAAATCGGGACCAAACCTTTGGTGACCATAAATAAGGGGTCCTTTATCAATGACTTCATTGAAAATGCAGGTGGAATAAATATTACTAAAGATTTAAAAAATACGCACTATTCAAGAGAAAACGTCCTCAAAGATAATCCTGATGTAATAATTATTACAACTATGGGGATTAATGGCGCAAAAGAAAGGAAAGTTTGGCAAAAATTTAAAACCTTAAAGGCTGTAAGGGATGACAGAATCTATTTTATAGACTCTGAGTTGTTCTGCAGCCCCACGCCAGTAAGCTTTGCAGAGACATTGAAAGAAATATTTAAAATCTTACACCCGCAAAATGAATAAAAAAACAGCCAATTGGATATTATGGATTGTAGTTTCCTGAAAAGAAAGGACGCATAAACATTATTTACCGGAAAGGCAAAAGAAGTCTCCGCGAGATCCGGAGCGCTGCCCCGCAACGGCAATCCTTTATGGTTTTTGAGGGAGACCGGTCGATTGTCGATTCCTGAAAGTATCTTCGAGGAAGGAGAAAATGAGAAAGATATTATTGGCCTTAATAGGGTTGTTGTTTTTGATTCAACCCAAGGGTATTTATGCAGAGGAAGACAAATATGAGAAAATCTTCGAATTAGGACAGATAACAGTAACTGCCTCAAGAATAGAGAGGGATTTATCAGAGGTCTCATCCTATGTAAATATCATTTCTGAAAAAAAGATCAGGGAATCAAATGCAAAAAATGTCCCTGATCTATTAAAAAATCTGGAAGGTGTTTACATGTACGACTCTTCCGGTGTGGGCACAACCGGCAGGGTAAACATGCGCGGCTTCTGGGGGGGAATGTCGACACACCAGCTCGTATTGATCGACGGGGTACCGCAGAACAAGGGCAAAGATAAACTCCTGGATTGGGATTTAATCCCTTTGGATAATATAGAAAGAATAGAAATAGTAAAAGGGCCTAATTCCGCCCTTTACGGCGATAATGCCATGTCCGGTGTAATTAATATTATTACTAAAGAGCCGAGCGCTGCAGATAGCCTAACCAAGGTATCAGGCTCCTACGGGAATTTTAATACACGGAATTATACTATTTCCGCTTCCGGTGGGTTATTAGACAGGCATACTTATTCCTTAAGCGCAAGCAGAAAATCCACAAATGGTTTTCGAAGATATTGTGATTATGAGAATATGCATATAAATGGAAAATTGGATTTATTATTTGGGGAGACTCAATATTTAAGGTTATCCTCAGGTTACCACGACAGGAAAAGAGGCGCCTTCCCCTGGGCCATAACAGAAGCGCAGATTGAAGGAGACAGGCGACAGGCAAGGCCGGGCACGGAAAATGATAAAGAAGATGCTTATAAAGCTGATGCAAGCGCAACCTATCACAAAGATTTTGGTAAATCATCTGAGATGGAAGTGACATCCTATTATAGATATGAAGACAGTGGGGCCTTTTACACCAGCGGCCCTACACCCGACAAAACAAAGGAGCAGTTGCACGAAGAGGATACCTATGGTTTAATCTTACGCTTAAACACAAGCCCAAAGCTTTTTGGAATAAATAAGTCCATAACAACCGGGATTGATTTAGAAAGAAATGAATTCGATTATAAGGAGTATGCAGCGCCTAACCAAATAAGGGGCCCTATCCGCTCTGATTATGGTATACATAAGGACAAGATAGGTCCCTATATTCAAGATGAGATTAGTCTCCTTAATCCATTAAAACTTATACTGGGATTGCGCTATGATTTGATAAAATTTGATTTTACCGACCATAAGGACCCCTCTGCTTCAAAGAAAAAGAAGATGTCCGGTCTGACTCCAAAATGTGGAATTGTGTATGCCTATAAGGAATATTCTAATCTTTACGCCAATTACAGCCAGGCCTTCAGATCTCCAACAATAGGACAGATGTTTGCTTATGGCAGCTCGAATCCTGATTTGAACCCTGAAGAGGCGACTAATTATGAACTCGGTATACGCCATGTGTTTAATGATTATTTAAAGCTGAGTTTCTGTTTATACTGGATGGAACTTGATAATGAGATTTGGTTTGACCCTGATGAAAAGCAATATAAAAATTACGGCAAAACCTCACATAAAGGAGTAGAAACAGGGGCGGAATTCAAATTCGCTGAAGCATTTTCCGGTTTTCTCAACTACAGTTATGCACGAGCAAAAAATGAGAGTGGAGAGGATAAAGGGAGGTATCTTAGTAATATCCCCCTCCACAAAGGAAGCCTCGGGATGATATTAGACACAGGTTATGGGCTGAAAGCAACCCTCAACCTTACTAGAGTAGGCAGTTCATATTTAGATTCTGCAAATAGTGATAAGCTTCCAGAATATACCACCCTAGATATAAGCTTTAGGTATGAATATAAAAGGCTATCGACTTATTTATCAATGGATAATCTTTTTGATGAAAAATATAATTCTTACGGATACAAAAAATCAACTGGTGTGAAATATTTTAGTCCTGCCCCCGGCAGAGCATTTACACTTGAAGTGGGAATAGAATTTTAATTTATAGTCTCCTTTTGATCGGCCTCTTTCAGTCTTTCAGAACTGACTGACCAGCATTTGCTTTAATTACCATCATATCGATGGCAATGCACAGCTTCATTAATAAGGGCGCTTCAATGGGCGGCTATTTCTTTTTTTGTTTACCTCATTACCCTATGTAATGTTTCACTTAATATATTGATTTCATATGGTTTGACCACTACGCCCTTGAACCCGTATTGCCCATAGTCAGACATTATGGGGTCGTTGGAGTAACCACTTGAAACAATCGCTTTAACCTTAGGATCTATTTTAAATAATTTTTGAATGGCCTTTTTCCCTCCCATGCCCCCTGGTATAGTTAAATCCAGGATAGCAGCATCAAAGGGCCGGTCGGAATTTTTTGCTTTTTTATATAGTTCAAGAGCTTGGGCGCCATTCCTGGCAAAAGCCACTTCGTAACCCAGATAAGTCAAAATCTTTTCGGCGGCTTCTATTACATCCTGCTCGTCATCCATAAACAAAATTTTCCCCTTACCAAAACAGGGGCCTTTCTCCACAATATTTTCTATGGCCACGACTTCTTCATATGAAACAGGAAGATAGATATGAAAGGTTGTCCCTGCACCTGGTTCAGATTCTACGGTAATATGCCCCCTGTGGTTTTTGATAATAGAATAGCAGGTTGCAAGCCCAAGGCCGCTCCCCTCTTTTTTGGTGGTAAAATAGGGGTCAAATATCTTTTGAAGGTGCTCTTTTGATATACCAACCCCCTGATCTTGCACTGAAAGCTTTACATATTTTCCATCCTTTAAGAGCAAACGATCATTTGCGCCGGCAGTTACGTTTTCAGCGCCCACCTTGATTATTCCGCCTTCAGGCATAGCCTGATTGGCATTGATAACCAGGTTATTGATAACCTGACTTATCTGTCCCTTATCAATTTCAACCGGCCAGAGATCATTGGGCAAGCAACTTTCACATCTTACATGGGAGCCCCTTAAAACAAATTTTGTTGTCTCCTTTATTAGCTCCGAGATAGAAACGGTTTTCTTAATCGGCGCTCCGCCCTTAGAGAAGGTAAGTAGCTGCTGGGTTAATTGGCCTGCATGTTGAGATGCATTTTTGGCATTTTTCAATATCTCAAAAATAGTATCTCCCGGTTTTACATACAGTTCTGCAAGAGATAGATTACCCATAATCCCGGTTAACAAGTTATTAAAATCATGGGCGATTCCCCCGGCAAGAAGGCCGACGGATTCAAGTTTCTGCATTTTTTGTAATTCTTCTTCCATCTTCTTACGCTCGGTGATATCACGCGCAATTTTCAGAATGGCCGGTTGGCCGTTATATTGGATAAGCGCTAGAGAAACTTGCACCTCTTTTATCGTTTTGTCTTTACATTTATATTTTAACTCAAACAGTTCCGCATTTTTTTCTCCGGAAAGGCACAATTCATCCTTTTGAGTGGCCGCCTCCCAACATTCAGGCGCCACTATATCCAAAAAGGTCTTGTCTGTAAGTTCTTCAATCGTAGAGCCAATCATTTCCGCCGCAGCTCTATTGACAAATTTATGAATTCCATCCTGCACAATAGCTACCGACTCCCTGGCTTGTTCTACTAAAGTCGAATACTTGGTTTTTGAGTCCCGAAGTTGTGCCTCTACCAATTTACGCTCCATAATTTCCTTTTGGAGGTTTTTATTAGCCATAGTCAATTGGACAGTTCGCGCCCTCACCTGGGACTCAAGGTGATCGCGATATTTTTTTAATTCCGCCTCGTCTCGTCGATGCACCTCAATTTGTTGTCGAAAATGCAGGCCATAGGCCATGAAAAGCTCTATCAATGGAATTGAGATAAGGAGGGCAGGCTCAAGTCGTGTGTCGTCCGGATACAACCGCCCCAGATGGCGGATCATCTCTTCTTGCAGGCCGGCAATCTCCTCGGGCGGAATATTGGCCAAAACCAGTTGTCGCCCAATTTGAGCAGCCTCTACCAGATATTTTTCCTGCGGACTGGCCAGGTAGTCTGTCAAGAGCTGAAAATATTTTTCTTTAATAGATTGATCTATCATCATGCTCCTTCCACTTTAAATACAAGGACCGCCGCATCATCCTTAAGGTTTCGCCAGTCCCGGAGGATTTTCTCAGACAACCATCGGACATCGGACAAAATAGCCGCATCATAGCCCGGCAGATCCATCATCCCGGCTACGCCGTCAGTGGCCAGTATTACCAGATCGCCCCTGTTTAGGGTCACGCTTTCAGTCGATAAGGTTTTGTAGCCTGCCCCCACAATGCCGTAGTTGTTGGGCAGGTGCAACATTTGCCTCCCGGCCGGATCGTTTTGTCGAGCCCTGAGAATAATAGCCCGCGGATTGCCAACCCCGGCGTAAGTCAGGTACCTTATCTTTTGCTCAATAATGGCAAGGCCCATGGCCACCCCCCGCGTATGCAGAAGCGCCACATTACAGCCTGAAAAAAGGTCCGGCAAGCCTTCAAAGAGATGATGGGCAATATAATCCACTGCCGTCCGGGCCGCTTTTTGAGCGGCCGGGCCGTGGCCAAGCCCGTCGACCACACAAAGGAAAATCTTATCGCCCGTTTGCCAATAAGCGCATTCATCCCCACAGTGCGGCGCATTATTAAGGGGCTGTTTGGCTATGGCTACCTGCACGCCTGCCACCTCCTGACCATAATCCTTGTGCCCAATCCCACTTCAGAGTTAATCTCAAATTCATCCATCAGCCTCTTCACCCCGGGCAACCCTCCGCCCAGGCCGCCGTTGGCCGAAAAGCCGTCCTGCATAGCCAGTTTTACATCAGGAATGCCCGGCCCCCGGTCCTCAGCGATAACTTCGAGGCCGATCATGCCCTCTTGCCTGATGGCCGTGATGGTTATGCGGCCTCCCTCAGTGGTGTGGAAAAAAAGATTATTGGCCAGCTCCGAAACGCTGGTGGCCACCTGGTAGACCGCCACTTGCCTAAAACCGGCGGCCCGGGCCAGCGCTTTGGCCTGCCGCTGCGCCTGGGCAATATGAATTTCCTCAGTGACCCGAACAACGACAAACTGCCTTATAAGGCACGCGGGCTGATTATCATGCCTAGCCTGCTCATGTTTTATCATCTATTTAAACCCTCTTTCGGGTCATCACCATAGTGACCTTGGTGTGGCCAGGTTTTGATTTGATGCTGAATTTATGGACCAGCTTCTTTGCCGCCGGTAGACCAACTCCCAGGCTCTGGCTCGTGCTGAAACCATACTCCATGGCCTTATCAAGATCGGCGATGCCTGGGCCGAAATCCTCGACCATAACCCGGATGATAATGGCCTTCCTGTTTGATTGGTCACAGATTTCAAAAATTCCCTGCTGTGCGTATTGAATGACGTTTCGGGTCAGCTCCGAGATAGCGGTGGCCAGCCGTGTCTGGTCAGCCGGGCCAAAGCCCAGACTTTGGGCCATCTTGCGTCCGGCCTGCCGCGCAAGAACAATATCAGCCTCATTTTTAATTTCGATCCTTTTCTTATCCATGACAGTCACTCTCCCGACGTATTAGCCGGGCATTCTTTTTTTGGCCGATATAAGCCTTTGAGCCTTCTCAAAGCCATGATCAAGGTTAAGAGCGCTCTCAACATCTATTAATTCCCGGCCCATTTCAACCAAGGTCAGGGCCACTGTCGGCTGCATGCCGCAGATAACAACCTCGGCGCCAACAAGTCGGGCCATCCTGGCCGTCTCGTTCAGCGCCCTGGCTATGAAGGAATCGACCACATCCATGGCCGTAATATCGATTACCAGACCCTCGGCCCCGGTTTCAGCCACCTTGTGCACGACATCGTACTGGAAGTCAATGGCATCCCGGTCAGTCAACTCAACCTGGATGGAGGTCAAAAGCAGGTTTTTTAATTGTAAAATCGGGATTTTCACCGCCGAATCTCCTTAATCCATCGACCTTACCTGGAAGCTCAGCAGGGTAAAGGCCTCGGACATACCCGCCCGCAAGGTGCCGCTGGTTCGAACAATACTGAGATCTACATCAAGTTTGGTCAGGGTTTGGGCTGCATCCGGGCTGATGCCGGTAAGAATCACCTGTGTCCCCAGCATCCTGGCTGCGCTCACAGTCCTGGTCAGATGGCGGGCCACACTGGTATCAATAACCGGCACTCCGGTGACATCAAGGATGGCCACTCGCGCTTCATTATCGACAATGCCCTGGAGAAGGTTCTCCATCATCTGGCCGGCGCGCTTCGTGTCAATGACCCCTATCATCGGCAGCAGCACCAACCGGTCCCAAAGCTTGATGACCGACGTGGAAAGTTCCACCAGGGCGCGGCTCTGCAGGAGCAACCTTTTCTCGTATTCCACTCTCTCGGTGATATCAATTAAATATTCGAAAGCGCCGATAGTTTTTCCGCACCTGTCCTTCAACTGTGCGGCAGTATATTCGAATGGCACAGTTTTTCCCTCTCGAACCAACTCGCTGCGGTTAACAGTGACCTTATTCTCGGCTATGGCCTGCTTAGCGCCACATTCCGGTGTCCGGCAATGCGGATTATTGAGCAGATCGAAACACTTGCCGCCAATGATATTCTCATATTTCATCCCCATCCATTTGCACCCTTCGGGATTTATGTAGATCACATTAAAATCCAGGTCAATAGCCATCACCGGACTTGGAATTTGTTCCAGGATCGCCTCCTTGAGATCAAAATTGTTCGGAGAAGCAACAGGTTGTTCTTTTTTCTCTTTAGCCATGCTTATTTCCCCCTTCAGCCATAAATTGAATGTCTTTATTTATAAATTTTGATATAGCATACCATATATACAAATTTTGATTATATAAATTTTTAGAATTAACTGTCAAGATAATTTTTAGCCTGAAGGCACATTACCATATTTAGTGATTGGGACAAAATAACCTTTACAAACCTAGAATCATTAACATTAAAGAATAGTTACCCTTACAGAGGCGGCGTCCTGGATCATCTTCTGTATTCCAACCGGAATGTAAAACTCCCCATCACTGGTGACCGCAAGCATGCCCATATACCGCCACCCTGTATCCTTATTGGTGATCTCCACCGGGACTCTGGTGCAGGCACTTAACTCTATCCCTTCAGCTCGGTGATGTTCTGGATTAAGAAGGCAGTATATCCGCCTCCCTTTACAGTGGCATAGCAATCCCGGATGAGCTTTTCCATCTTGCGATTGAATTCATCAAGGCTTACAGCGGAGAAGGAGCCTTCTTCCTTTGGATATTTGCTGTGCTTTTGTCTCCAGTAAGGAGGATCAAGCAATATCAGATCACATCCCTGTGCCTCCTTGGGGTGACCATGGGATATATCATGTTTGGTTATGTCATCCCTGCTGGGCTGAAGGTCGTATATCAGACAGCGTCTTTCCATGTGGCGGCAAACGTCCAGAGTGGTGCCGCTTCCGCCAAAGGGATCTACAACCAGTGATTGGGGTCGGTAAAGTAGTAGAGGATGTTCCGGACAATCTGGCCCGGTATTCGGCCGGGGAAAGGAAAGCCGAATGCCTGCTCGCATGAGGAAAAATTCCAGAGGGTGGTGAGCTTTAACCATCGCCGGTCTGATTCATCATTGGGCAGAGGAATGTTTGCGGCTGGGTCATTTTGGATTTTTTTGACTGCTTTGGCTACCAATCTTGAGGAGGGGGAAAGTTTTCTGTCCTGCACGGCCATCTTTTTGGCTAATTGATAAGCCTGCTCCTGTTTGTTCTGGGGGAGTTTGGCTAACTCACGAGCGGAGCAATAATCCAATTTTATGACCCGGGTCATAAGTGTAGTATTTAAATTTTTGGCTATAGTTATATAATGGCTGACCCAAGGTTGGGTTTTGTTAAAGTAGCCGGCGGCTTTTTGTTGGGACCAGCCCTTTTCTTTTACCAAAAGCTTTATTCTGCCGGCCAGCTCTAAAACACCAAGCCTTTTGCCGTGGATGGGATTGAGCTTGGCCGCCAAGGCCAGGGTCTCGTCCCCACAATTTTGATCCCTCCTCCCGCAGATTTTGGCATCTGAATGATGTGACACCATAGATTTTATATTCTGTCCGAAGAGTTTGATGAGGTCTTTGTGGGCCGAAGGGCGCCTAAAATAAGCTTGAGCAGGGTGGTTTTTCCGAAGCCGTTGGGCTCGATTACGGCTAGAAAATCTCCCCTGGTAATCTCAGGTTAATTTCAAACGGCACGGTGGTAGAATCATAGCGAAAATGAACATTTTGCACCGAGCCCGGGTTTTGGTTACTATTCACAAATGAGGCCCTCCCGCAAATTTAATAAATTTTCTTCCATCAAAGAAAGAAAAGTAACCCCGGATTTCAGTTGTTTTTTGGTTAAATTAGGGCCGGGGTTAAGCGCCAGAACAAGAGAGCCGATTTCTTTAGCCAGCACCCGGGCCAGGCGATTGGAGCCCAGTGCTTCAAAGTAGATGGCTTTGATATGGTCTTTTTTGGCTATATCCACCAGCGCGGCCAACTTTTTAGGGGTCGGCTCAGCATCGGGTGAGATTCCATAAAGTGGAATTTGTTCTAAATGATATCTTTTAGCCAAATAGCCAAAAGCGGAATGTCCGGCCAGAAAAATTTTTCGATGACAACATTTTTTCAAGCCTTCATGATATTTTTGATCCAGCTCGGCCAATTTTTTCTGATATCTTACAGCATTTTGGCGATAAATGTTTGTGCCTTCGGGGTCTTGCTTGATAAAAAGATTAGCAATTTTGTCGACAATAATTTGGTCATAATGGAAGTCAAGCCAAATATGGGGATCAATGTGGCAGTGAGAATGTAATTGATTTTTTACTTTGTCGGCTTTATGGTTCTTTACCTGATGATCAGACATTTCACATTTTCCATTTTCTTCGGATATTTTTGAATTCAGAAGTAATAACCCTTGACTGACTTCAATTATTTGCAGAGATGGGCGATTAATGCCTTTGATAAGATCATGAACCCAAGGTTCCATCCCGGCGCCAAGATAAAGAAAGACATTTGCTTTAGTAAGTTTAACCAAATCGCTGGGTTTAGGTTCCCATGTATGCGGCTCCGCACCTGGGGGTAGAAGAAGGTCTACTTTAACCCTCTTGCCGCCGACGGCAACGGCAAACTCTTGCAAAGGAAAAAGACTGGTAACAACAGACAGCCTTTGAGCGGCTAAACAGGGGGATGAATATAAGGGCCCAAAAATAAAAAAGCTAAGCATGAGTATAATCTTAATTTTAATTCGGCTTGGGGGCATTATTTCCTCCTTATAGTGTAGCGCTAAAAATGAGTATCATCTTTACCCAGATCTGATTATAATCTAGTTAACCTCAATTAGATCCGGTTTTACTTTTAACAGAAAGGCAACAGCTACTCCGGTGATAATGGTTTCAATGACTATCACCGGCACATGGGCCAGTAGGGCAACCTTGGCTACGCCAAAAAAATCTTCTCCCGCCGAGATTAGCAGGATGGCGAGAATCACTGCGGCCAGAAGTGTTCCTAGGGCGCCGCAAAGTCCACTAATACCTATGATCAGCTTTCGATTATCCGATCCTTTGACCAGATGAAAGAGAAAGCCGCTCATTAGTGCAGGTATACCCATCATCAGGGTATTGGCGCCAATGGTAGTTAATCCCCCATGCTGAAAAAGGATAGCCTGCAGGAAAAGGCCTAACATGATGGATGGAAAAGCCATAACTCCAAGGACAACCCCCACCAGGCCGGGCAAAATCAGGTGTACGCTGGTAGGGCCCAAGGGGACATTGATAAGAGAGGCCACAAAAAAAACAGAGGTCATAACCGCAACCTTGGGAAGGTCCCCGGGATCCATTTTTTTCTTGATACAAACTGCCGCTATTCCGATCATAGCCACATACCCGCCAATACAAACCGGATTAGATAAAACCCCGTCAGAAATATGCATAATCTACTCCTTACCATTTAAAAAACCCATATCAATATCAAAAAGGGGAATTAGTCCGGGGCATACTTTCCCTGGGCTAATTCCCTTACAGAGTTAGTTGATTTATCCTCAAGGGCAGGCATGTATCATTTGATGGCTCTGGTTTTCACCCAGTACACCGCGCCAATTTCGATGGATTTCTTTTGGCCGTCAGGACTTTTAATCTTTCTGGAATCCTCGTTAAGGGCAGCAAACCCCCACCAGCCTTCTTTGGGTATGGCATAGGTAAATACGCCGTTTTTGTCCGCTTTTACCACTTGAGTAATGTATGGATCAGAAGGCGCTTTGAGCAAGCTGACATTTTCAGCATCTTCATTTAAATATTCGACCTCCACTTCTGCATCCGGAACAGGCTTGCCGTCTACCAGCACCACGCCGGTGAAAACATTTCCCGTCCATAATCCATAGGGCCTGGTCAAGGGCACTATTTCAGTTTTTAATCCTACCGGTTCATCCCATCCTTCTTCAAGCCCCAGTGCATTTACGCAAACTTTGGTGTAATGGATAATATAGCAATCTTCGGCCGGCTCCCAATAAGGCGTCGGTTCCACATAAAAGGTATAATCGCCGGGCCTTTTAATCTTATAAAGGGTGTTAAAACAAGGTCAAAAATTATAGGCTCATACCACCTTATTTGCGATTTTGAGCAAAAATCGAAAAATAATTTTTGATTTGTCCGTTTTAGTTAAGTAATATTTATCTTGCCTGTTGTGTTTAACCCTTT
>DAOURK010000141.1 GCA_030625085.1 Pseudomonadota bacterium | reverse complement strand
AAAGGCATTTAAAAATATAAAATTATATACCAAGAATTACCGGTCCTTATATTCGGCAGGGGGGTAAACAACTAAATCAACCCCTAAATTGTAATAAAATCAATCTTGTGGAGGGATGCTGCATTATGAAGTATTCGATTTATTACCGATCCACTTGTAATAAAAAAAATACTTAAACATCTTGGCATCTGGCAACAAAAACCTTCAAGAGATCCTCCCAACTTACCTGAAAATGGGCCGGTTGAACTTGGCTTTGAACCCTTTGTTGATGACTGGCCTGCCTACCAAGAACCCTCCTTTCAAATAAATTGAATAGGCTGGAATTGCCACCCAATTCCAGTTTGAGGGGAAGTCTATCCAATTTTACTCAACTTTTTTGAATACTATTGTCCTTTTCTACATCAGTTGCTGATCAGAAAAATATTGCTCTTACAGCGAAACCTTCTTTTGTTATAAATTATAACTTGGTTATAATTTATAGTTATTATTTTTCGGCTTTTCTATTAATTTTTTCGGCTTTTCTATTAATATTACTCTCTCGCCTTCTCACCCTTAAAAGCAAATGGTTATCAGTTTATATTAATGGCGTTGCCGACTATTATTTCCAAAAATAAACATCGTTAAATAAAACCGCAAAGGCGCTCTTCCTTTCCTTTAATGGTTTTGGAATGATCTAAAATTTAGAGCGTTTTTGTGTCGGGGTGAGGTTGTGTTGGATACATAGCCTTGCCCTTTTTTATTTTCTCCTTATCCCCTTCTCTTTTGAGTCTTACTCGCGTGCCGAAGTTGCGTTTTCCCCGTCCTTTAAAGCACAATTTCTATTACAAGAGAGAACAAAAGACCGAAAAACAAGTTTAGTAAAACAAGACCCATTAAGATAAATATAACGCAAGAGCATAATCATAAAAGCCATAAAGTATAAAAAAGGAATCATCCATAAAATGATTAGTTGCCGTTTGTGAATTAAATCCAAGCCTACCTGCTCTATGCATAGAAAATGAAAATGACATAATAACCAACCAAAGCTATATAGAAATCCAAAATATAGAGCGGTGGAAAGGTTTCTAGTGTACGTAATCAATCTTCTCCAACTAATAATATTGTCCCCTATTATTCCTGCTTCATTTTTAAGAAATAGATATGGGAACCAAAAATTATTTGTTTTTGCTTTCTTACACCTATATTTAAATTTGATAACAAAATAACGTTTAAATAAATTAATAAATTGAGGTTCTATCTCTAAATTAATAAAGCTCTTTCCAAGAAAAAATTCTAAAATAGATTTGATAACTATATAAGGTTTATCAATTACCAAAAAGGAATGTTCAGAAGAATCAGATAATTTCTTTTGTCCTAAAAATGGAATCATTATAAATATAAAAAATATAATTATAATATGTAAAACAAGGGTGTATACAGAGTTTCCTATTTTAACATTTAGATAACAAATTATAAAAAAAATAAAATACGATAAAATAAGAAAAAAATTTACCCAAAAAAATTTATAATGAGCTAAACGAGGGGCATTCTTTTTATTCTTTATATTTAAAATATGTTCATATGGATACCCCCATCCTTTTTCAATCAATACCCTATCAACAAGAAGTGAAGAAAAAGTGGAAATAATATGACCTGTAATATAGGCTACAATTAAACCGAGGATGAGAAATAATAGTATGTGCATCCAGTTTCCATTTTTTAAATTTATACCAATATTTTTTTCTATTAAATTGATTGTAGTAATAAATGGCGTACAACATGGGCCTTTTTCTAGTATTGTCTTCACTAAAACGGTTGCTGCCCATATTTCAAACAAAAAAATACAAAACAATAAAATTACACCCGGCATAAGGTAACGCATTAAATCACAAGGTGTAATAAAGTCATAAAATTTTTTATAACTCATTATTCATCTTCTATATTATAATATCTATTATATATTCTTTATTTCTTCTAATTTTTTTATCGGCCCTGTTAAAAATTACATCGAAAAAGTAAATTTTTTTCTTTTTATTTATAAAAAATAATCTAAAAGAGGATTTAACCGACGAAACGATAATTTATTTTTTGCTTCAGCAGTAATCGTCGTAACCCGCCTTAATATATTTCCCCCTTATCCCTCCAAGGGTTGACTAATCCGCTAAGTCTTTGTAATGTTTGGGTAAACTATAATAGTTCTTTGTTTACAAAGATTTAGAAAAATCAACCCAAAAAAAGGAGGGAAATGTATAAGGCCACAAAAAAAACCAAAAGATGGTTAAGGGCGCTTGAGATCGCTAAAACCGTGTTTTGGCAAGAGGGGTATCACACGGAATATTTAGAAGAAATGGAGGGCTTTATAAGGAGGGAAAAGATGTATAGTCCAAGGATAAAGCCGGAGCTGGTGCAAAAGTTGTATAAATTGGCGAAGGCTCGCAAGGTTCCGATGACCAGATTGGTCAATAAAATAATCGCTGATTATTTTAAAAGGAATCCGCTCCGCCGGCTGGCGGACGGAGAGGAGATTGTTGTCTCTGAGGCTGCGGTTAATAAGTATAGTAAGCCTTGGAGCCCTGAGAGAAGAAAATGAAAAATCAAAAGAGGACCCTTGAGAAATTAAGAGCCCTCTTTTTTTATTGGAATAAAAACTGGTTTTTATTTATTATTCCTTAGCGCCAGCTTGCTTAAGTAATTTTACTATTTCTGTATGTCCTTTATCTGAAGCCCACCTTAAAGCTGTGGTTTCATTTTTATTTTTAGCATTAATGTCTGCTCCTGTGTCAATGAGTAACTTTACTATTTCTTTATGCCCACGTGCTGAAGCCCACATTAAACACGTATCCCCCTTTTTACTTTTAGCATTAAGATCAGCGCCTTTTTCAATAAGTAACTTTATTGTTTCTGTATGCTTACTAGCTATCGCCAATACTAAAGCCGTAACCCCATGTTTGTTTTCAGCATTAAGATCAGCGCCTTTTTCAGTGAGTAACTTTACTATTTCTGTATACCCCCTATATGAAGCCTCTATTAAAGCTGTGTCTCCCTCTATATTTTTAGCATTAAGATCAGCGCCTTTTTCAGTAAGTAACTTTACTATTTCCGTATGTCCTTTATCTGAAGCCTCTATTAAAGCTGTGTCTCCATCTTTACTTTCAGCATTAAGATCAATTCCAGCTTTAACATATAATTCAACAACCTCTTTGTTTCCCTTTTTTATTTGTTCTATAAAACTGTCTATAGAATATGTTATGCCTTTTAATTCTATCGCTGTTTTATAGTCTTCTTTATTTTTCCCACAGCCACAAATAATGAGCATAGCGAAAACAAAAAACAGTATCCGAACAAAATTTTTTTTCATAAAATTTTTCCCTCCACGGTAAATTTTTTTCAAAGGTATTTTAAGATTATTTAATTTAAATACAATAAAAATAAAAATATATATAAATATTTTTATTTTGTCAATGTTGGGTTTGTTTGGATAATTAAATTTGATATTTGTTTTATTTAAGTTGTTGATATATAATTACTTTAAGTTAAAAAGGTTCGTATAAAACCCGGTTCAGCAAACCCGCATTTAGCAATATTATGAAAAAATTTCATACTCATTCTAAAAAATAAAATAAAAAATCTATGACAGAAAAATCATTAAAGAAGCTGAAAAAACTCAATAACCTATTCCTTTTTATATTCTTTATCATCTTCGTCCTCCAGCTTATAGGGTTGTTTGTTATGTTTCTTCTTACGCCTATTTATGTTGAAGCACAGGTAACTTTTACTCCGCGGGTTACTGTTCCGGGAAGTGATTTTGAACAAGGCGCGCCCTATACCGAAAAAGGCGAGGGCTTGTTGATCGCTGAATATATTCAGGCTTGGTATAAATTCGCCATAGCAGGAGTTGGAATTTTGGCGGTAGTAATGATTATGGCGGGCGGTTTGGTTTGGCTTACGGCTGGCGGACGCGCCAATCAAATCTCTACGGCAAAAGATTGGATCATGGGCGCTGTGGCTGGGTTGGTTTTGGCTCTTATGAGCTATACTCTTTTGGATATTTTAAATCCTAATTTGGTTACTTTTGAAAGTTTGAAGATTGCTGATATAGACAATGTTGTTTTAGATGGCTGTATTTTTGAAGATATCTGCGCTAAAGATGAAAAAGAAATCCCAAATAATTGCGGACCCGTTAAAGAAGAAAACAAAGAAAAGAAGTGTTGTTGCTCAAACAGAGGAGAATGTTTTTCAATTAGTCCGGCTTTATGCGAAAGCTATTCAAATTGTAAAAAAATGTCTACGAATAAAGGAGACAAGTGCGCATATAAAAAAGGGCCTAATTGTTTTATTTATTCAAGTATCGATACTTGTAATAATGATAATAATTGCAAATGGAGCTATGTTAGCGGATATTGCTTAGAAAAAGAAGTAAAAGAGGGGTGTGTTGGTGAAGGAACTACTGCTAATGGTTCTGGTTGTTTTCTGAACACTAAAAAACATCTTGACATCTGGAAACAAAAACCTTCAAGAGATCCTCCCAACTTACCTGAAAATGGGCCGGCCGAACTTGGCTTTGAACCCTTTGTTGATGACTGGCCTGCCTACCAAGGACCCTCCTTTCAGATAAATTAAATAGGCTGGAATTGCCACCCAATTCCAGTTTGAGGGGGAAGTCTATCCAATTTTGGTCAATTTTTTTGAATACTATTGTCCTTTTCTCCATTCAGTTGCTAATCAGAAAAATATTGCTCATACAGTGAACTCTTCTTTTGTTATAAATTATAACTTGGTTATAATTTATAGTTATTATTTTTCGGCTTTTCTATTAATATTACTCTCTCGCCTTCTCACCCTTAAAAGCAAATGGTTATCAGTTTTATCAATTTTAGACCAGCAATTCTTGTTTTGACCTGTCAGCTCTCAAATGCTCATTGTAGCGCCGACACAATTATACACATCTAAAGGAGGAAAGATGTTTTTCATGTTGCCTTCGTCTTTAATCGCTATCCCTTTCAGTTTGATCTGCACCGCTTTTCGTACAAGTCCTTACATTCTAAATTTGCAGCAGGTAAAATATTGACCCCGCCCTCTACTTATAAAGAAATAATTCTATGAGGGAAACAGCCTGGATTATTAAAGAAGCGTCACCCTCTTAGCCAAAAATTTAAATACTACACTTGTGACCCGGGTCACAAAATTGGATTATCGCTCCGCTCGTGAGTTGGCTAAGCTGCCCCCAGAACAAACAGGAGCAGGCTTACCAATTGGCCGGATACCAGGCCAGATTGTCCGGAACATCCTCTACTACTTTACCGGCCCCAATGCCCTGGTTGTAGATCCCCTTTGGCGGAAGCGGCGCTACGCTGGACGTTTGCCGCCACATGGAAAGGCGCTGTCTGATATACGATCTTCAGCTCAACAGGGATGACATAACCAGACATGACATATCCCATGGTTTCCCCAAGGAGGCACAGGGCTGTGACCTGCTATTTCTTGATCCTCCTTACTGGCGGCAAAAGCGCAGCAAATACCCTAAAGAAGAGGGCTCCTTCTCCGCAGTAAGCCTTGATGAATTCAACCGCAAGATGGCAAAGCTTATCCGTGACTGCTATGACACGCTAAAGGAAGGAGGATATTCTGCCCTCTTAATCCAGAATACTACCGAGCTGAGAGGCAAGCTTGCTGTAACCGGCAGGCATTACGTAGACCACGTCATTGACGGCTATGAATTTTTCATCAAAGCCGCCAAAGGTTAACTGGCAGTTTACTGGCGACAATGTTCGGATAAAACTATCTCGACTTTATCCGGCACTAGAAAGCTGACATGACACTAGTGTACTGCATCATAAGATTCATTTAAGGGTAAAGCTGTGCACTGCATAAAAATGGTAAAACGTGAATTGCTTTTTGGGATCTCCCCAGAATTGAATTTTGCTGAGAAATATGCTAGACTGCCTTTGAGTTATCTTCCAGTGCTAAAATGAATGCCTATAAAATACTTTACTACATAATAGAGTATGGAGTTTATGGTCCTTCAAAAAATTCTTAGGCAATTATTCTCTGTATCATTAATTATTTTCCTTATCTTTCAGTATAATGGTTATTCTTGTGCCCAAATTAATGATGAAAACAGTTTATATATTGTTGCCCTAGGCGCCTATAATGATGGGTTCTACGATTTAGCGATTGATCAATTTTCTCAACTGCTTAAATTGCACCCCACATGCAAAAAGGCCCCTTATGCAAAATTTCGTGTTGCTGAGGCCTATTTTAAGCTAAAAAAATATAATCAAGCCCTCCCCTATTATCAAAAACTCCTAAATCAGCGCCCTTCAACCAATGATCTTATTGATAAGAGTTTGTATCGGATGGGTCAAATCTATTTTCTTAAGGAGAAATATGATAAAGCTATAAGATATTATAAAAAACTACTTACTCAATACCCAAAAAGCCGGCTAGCGCAAAATACCCTATTCTGGTCAGCAGAATCAAAGTGTCAAGCGGGCCAATTTAAATTGGCTATTCAATCCTACCAACAATTTCTACAGAAATATCCCTCCCACAACCGCTCTGCTGAAGCTCTTTATGGGTTAGGATGGTCTTATCTAAAACAAAAAAATTATGCCCAAGCAAAAAAAAGTCTCACTGAATTTGTAAAAAAATATCCTCAGAACAGGTTAATTCCTAAAGCTAAGCTGAATTTGGCGGACATACAATATCTTGAAAAAAATTATAAAAAGGCGGTTCAAACTTACCATGAATTCCTTCTTAAGCACCCCGATTCAGAGGATGCAAAACTGGCTCTCTATAGTGAAGGCTTATCCTTATACCATCTTAAAAAATTTTCTGATGCGCAAGCCGTTTATAAAAGCTTCTTAAAAAAATACCCAAAGGACGAATTGGTTGAATCTATTGTTTTTCAGCTTGGATTTATGTACTTTACCTTGGAAAAATATTCTCTGGCTTCTGAGCACCTCAAAAAATTTATTCACCATTATAAAAAAAGTGTATATTTGCCTGAGGGTTATTACTATCTTGGTTTAAGTAATAAGAAATTAGGCAACAATAAAGTAGCTGAAAAGTATCTTTCAGATATTGTCCAAAGATTTGCTGATCATTCAATCTCCTATAATGCTCTCTTACATCTAGGCGCTCTCTATTACCAGTCGCAAAAATATTTAAAGGCTCTAAGGGTTTACAAAAAAGCCTCAGGCTCTAAGGATCCAAAAGTAGTTGTAGAAGCTCTTTATTGGCTGGGAGAAGCCTATACAAGCCAAAAAAAATATAATGAGGCCCTTGGTGTATTTTTAAAAATTCCCCGACAATTTCCAAAAGCGGCCGGTTGGCTGGTAATGGCACAATTTCGGGCAGCCGGCATCTATGAGTACCAAAACAAATTCACCGAGGCATTGGATTTATACAAAAAAATTAAAAAAAATAAAGGAGATAAATCTTTCCACATAGCCGCTGAACAAAGAATAAAAAAATTACAATCTCGGCTCAAAAAGATGCCTTAATTTTCACCTTCTCCTTTTATAAATTGAAGAAAATTGATATACTTCTGGTTACTTCTTCTCTGCCTTTTGATTAATGAGCAGAAGGTTAATGGGGGCGGGCAAATATTTGCCGGGATGAAGTATCTTATGTGCAAAAATTCAAGGAAATACATTTGATACAATAAGGAAATTTTTATGCCACCAAACAAACACCGAGCTTTAGAACATCCATATATAATAGTAGATATAATGCCCCACCCATATCTAACAGTATGGATTTGTTTATTGTGTTGGCTGATTTGTGTGATGTTCTCTTCACCATGTCGTGCAACCAATGGACGAGAAGATACCAAACCGGGGATTACTTTACCTGAAGTAGTGGTGATGGGTGATTACCAGTTAAAATTTAAAGAAAGCAAAACCCAACAGCTTCCTCCTTTATCTACCTTAGGGATTAAAGAAGTTCCCACTGAAGCGGCTAAAATAGATATTACCCCTATGCCCAGCAGGGGGGGGAAAATGACACCTTCCATCAAGCCGCGTATGGGCTGCCTGCTTGGTGTCCCCGTGGGCGGAGCTTTTTCCCGAACAATTTTACAGGATAAAGGGTATTATGAGTCTGGAAAACATGAATTTCAGCGCAAAAATTATAAAAAAGCTATTTCCCTATTTGAAACCCTACTGAAAAAATATCCAAAAAGTTTTTATAAAGGCGCAGCCGCTTATTGGGCTGGAGAATCGTATTTCAATCTTCAAGACATGGATAAAGCCATCGCTATGTATAATAAATTTATCGAACATTCTCCTCAGTCAAAATATGCGGACTACGCTCTCTATTCGTTGGGTTGGGTGCATGCAAAAAGGGAAAATTTTCAGGCGTCGAGTCAATATTTTCAATCAGTAATCGATCTATTTGGGTTAACTCCCTTGAGAGAAAAAACTCATTACCTGCTGGCCGGAAATTATTATAAATTAGCAGATTACCAAAAGGCAGTGCGAATCTATCAACAATTGCTACGGGAATTCCCTCAGACTTTTTTTGCCCCGCAATGCCTGTTTTGGCAGGCAGAATGCTTTTTTAATCTGGAAAATTATCAAAATAGTGAGAAGTACTATCGTGCTTTTCTTTCCAGTTATGCCTCTCATCCTTTGGCCGACTCTGCCTGGTATGGCCTAGCCTGGACATACTATAAAACATCTCGCACACAAAAAACAATTGAGTGTTTGCAAACTTTGCAAAAACAATATCCTCAGAGTACGTTAATTCCCCTGACCATATACCGTCAGGGACGATGTTATTTTATTTTGGAAAAATTTCAACAAGCACGCGGGATGTATGAAAAACTTTTAGCTGAATACCCTAAAACTACTGCCTATGACCGTGCCCTGTTTGGCATCGCCTGGTCTCTTTTTAAAATGAAAGAATATAAAGCCGCCTCTAATAAATTTGAAAAATTGCTCGATCGCCAGGGAGTTGATCAAGAATTATGGAATTCTTCAATTTTCATGTTGGCCGAAACCTATTATAATGATAAAAAATATTCAAAAGCAGTCAAATATTACAGCCAATTAACTCCGCCTGCAGCCCATAATAATTATGCGGAAATGGCTTGTTTTCGTTTAGGTATTTGCCATATTCTGTTAAAGAAATACTCGACAGCCAGAAAAAACCTGGGGGATCTGTTACATGATTATCCCCTCACCACCATGGCTGATCAATCATTATATTGGATTGCCGAATCATATTTTTATTCTAAAGACTATCAAAAAGCCATTAAAAAGTATTCGGAATTATTAGATTTTTTCCCCCAATGTGCCTGGAGCGCGGCCGCCCAACACGGGATCGCCTGGTCTTATTATCGTCTTGAAAATTGGGCTCAAGCTGCTGAAGAATTCTCACAAATGGTTCAAAATTTTTCAGACACACCACTCATACCTGACGCACTCTTTCGTCAATCCGAATGCTTTTATAATTTAAAAAAATATTCAGATTCGCAAAAATGTCTAAAAACACTGACACAAAAATTTCCTCAATCACCCTTAGTGGATATGGCCGTCTTTCGATACGCCTTTATTTACTCCCGATTGGGACAGGGAAAAAAGGCTGTTGAATACTTCCGCAAATTGTTAAAGGAATTCCCCGACAGTAAACTCAAAGATCAAACTCAATACTATATTGGTTTAACCCTTTTCCAAGACACGAAATTCAAAAAAGCCGCCAAAGAATTTCAGGACCTTCTAAAAAACTATCCTAAAAATCGTTTTATCAATCAATCCCGGATCAAAATAGCCGATTGTACTTACAATCTTGGCCAATATCAGCAGGCTTTGCGAGAATATCAGCTATTGGGAAAACAATTGAGCGGTACACCCTTGGGGATTGAAGCAGAATACGGAATAATTTTGTGTTACGATCAGTTAGGTATGATTGACAACTATCTGGAAGAATCTAAAAAATTTATTGCCAAACATAAAAACAGTCTCATCAGTGAACAATTGCAATTTCAAATTGGGGAAACTCTCTTTACCCATGGTAACCTTGCCAAAGCTATTCATAATTATCAAACTCTTATTCAAAAATTTCCTAAGGGTAAATTGTTTGATGAGGCCATGCACAAGGTGGCCTCCATTTATCTCCAATCCGAGGAATACTCTCGGGCCATTGAGGGATTTAATCGGCTCTTGGAGTTATCTCCACAAACAGACCGAGCTATAGATGCCCATTTGGGATTAGCCAAGGCGTATTTTCATTTGGGCGAATTCCACAATACAGTCCAGGCCGCAAAAGCTGTTTTGCAGTTTCAAAAACCTGAAATTATACTGCACGAAGCGCTCTATTATAGTGGAACATCTCAAGAACAATTAGGCAACAGTCAACAAGCCGAAAAAAATTATCTCCTTTTAAAAAACCAGTTCCCTGAAGGACCTTTCCTTTATGAGGTACAATATAAGCTTGGCCACATTTTCTTTGATAAAGCAGACTATAAAGAGGCAGCCGAGGCCTTCAATCAATCTTCCAAATCCACTAACAACGAATTGAGGATAAAATCATTGTTTCAGCTTGGAGAGGCGCATACACAATTACAAAATTATACCCAGGCAGTTGCCGATTATATGAAAATTAACTATTTGTATCCAAAGGAAGAAAAATGGAAAATCAAGGTTTTTTATCGGGTAGGCGAACTCTATGAGAGACAAGGAAATACCCAACAAGCCCTCAATGCTTACCAAAAAGTAGTCAGTAATGCTCAAGACGCTGATTTGCGCAAAGAAGCGCTGAGAAGAATTGGAGTATTGTCTGCACCTCAACCAAAACAGGGGAAAAAATAAAAAGGAGAAAAATATGTGGAGTTTTATTGTTAAGGGCGGATGGTTAATGGCGCCCATCTTGTTATGCTCTGTTATTGCTCTGGCCATTACAATAGAAAGATTCTATAACCTTCGTGAACCAAAAATCCACCCCCAAGATTTTGTTACCAAGATGAAAAAACTGCTCAATCAAAGAAAAATTAACGAAGCTATAGCCATCTGCAGTAATTCTTTTTCTCCCATTTCGAGAATTATGGAAACAGGAATTTTAAAAATTGGTTCCTGTCGAGATGAAATTAGAGAAGCCATAGAACATGCCGGCAAACGAGAATCATCAAATTTACGTAAATATCTGGCCGTCCTGGCTACTATTGCCGGGATCTCTCCTCTTTTGGGGCTTTTGGGAACAGTAACCGGGATGATCAAGGCTTTTCAGGTTATAGCGGTCAAAGGGGTCGGGCATCCTACAGCTTTAGCCGGCGGGATCTCCGAGGCTTTAATTACAACTGCCGCGGGCTTGGTAGTCGCCATTCCGACGTTAGTAGCTCATAATTATTTTTTTAAGCAAGCCAATAGCTATATTTTAGAGATGGAAAATACCTCCATGGAATTATTAGACATTTTGGGTAAAGATTAAAAAGGCTTTGATAATAAAATCTTAAGGTTCAAACAAGAGGATAGTCAATGAATTTCTCTAATAAGGATGAAGAAGATATAAAATTGGAGGTTAATATCATCAGTCTGATCGATGTGGTTTTGCTGCTGGTAATGTTTTTTATGATTACCACCAGCTTTGTAGCCCAACCCGGTATCAAAGTTAAGCTTCCTCAGGCCAGTGCCAAAGAAATCCGGCAAGAAAAAGAATTGGTGGTGATTATTTCTAAAAATAAAAAAATTTATCTCAATGAAGATCTTATCTCCCTTTCCCTTTTTCCTGATCGATTGGGTAAGGCCTTAAAAAAAGGGAATATGCCTATTTTGATCATTAAGGCCGATGAATTGGTCCCTCATGGTCTGGTAGTAAAGATTATGGATATTGCTAAAAAAACAGGCATCGAAACCCTTGCTATCGCCACAAGGCCTGATGAATAATGACCGAGGACAGGGGCTTTTGCTCTTCATTAATTATTTCTTTAATAATACATGGAGCATGTATTATTTTAATTCCAGGGATTAGGTCGGTAAAGCCCGAAGATAACCTCATCGGCCGCTACACCACGGTGCAATTAATCCCGGTCTCTTCCGCTCTCAGTAACAAAATGGTGTCAGCAACTCACATAGAAGGAATAATTCCCGTCCCGGAATTAAGTCCGCTTATGAAAAATCGCTTGAATGAATTCAGGAATACTTTGATACCCTCCTTTGATTTATCTTTGCCGCAAAAGAAAGACCCGTCTCCCCTATCTTACCGGGAGTTGGTCTATAAGGAGGATATGCTTATAGAAGAAAAAATAATGCCAGAGTCAGCAGCGCCTTTTCCTCTCCCCCAATCGATGGAAATTGCAGCCAAAAGGCAAGAAAATTTCCCAAAACCAGCTATGGAAAAGCATAATTTTGATATTGAGCAGTTGATGGACGAAGTGATTGAAGATATACCCTCCGATAATATGGATATTGAATGGTTGTCCGGTAAACCTCGCCAAATTGTGAACAAGCCTTCTTATCCCCCCACTTATCCACCAGGCTATAAGGGTCAACTGGAAGGTAGAATTCGTTTACAATTTTGGGTTGATGCAGATGGATTTGTTATTCGCGTGAGGCCAAGACAAAAATTAGATCCCCGGCTGGATGCTGTCGCTACCGAATATTTACGCCAATATCGATTTGAACCCTTAAAAAAAAGCCAAGGGGATAAACCCCAACAGGGTGTCATCCCCTTTAGTTTCCACCTTAAATAAACAGGATTAGTATCTTAATTATAAAGTTCGTGTTTTTTGTGGCAAAAAATTTGACATCCTTCATTTATGCCCAAAAGTAGTTGACACTTTTTTAAATATTTTTCACCACAGAGACACGGAGAAAAACTATAAAAACTCTGTGTCTGCAGACTTCTTTAACTCCGCCCGAGTTTAGATATGAAATGCATTGATAATCACCGAATCAAGGTAATTTTAGGGTAAAGTTGGACAAATGCGATAAAAAATTATAATTGGACATTCTATTAATTAACATCTTAAAAAATAAT
>DAOURK010000222.1 GCA_030625085.1 Pseudomonadota bacterium | reverse complement strand
ATATAAACACATAACGATTATACGTCTGAAATTGGCAGCTTTTAATGTTTCTAATAATAGTCATATATTTTTATTATTAGAAACATCCAGAGGCCACCTTTCTAATATTAGAAATAAAAATATGTATAGCATTAGACATTTTGGCCATTATTTCTTGGTTGCTAATACTAGACATAATCATGTTCATTGAATAATAATGCTCTCCTTCAATCCTAAGCCCATCACTGTGTTAAAGGGAAGATTGTGAAAAAATAGTTAAGCAAATTTTTTTAGAATATAAAATTATTATTAGTTATTGCAAGAGTATATTATAATTAATATATCAAGTCAAATGAATAAATTATCTAAAATGCTTTAGCTTAGTTCGTTATATTATATGAGCCTCCTTGATCAGGTCCGTGATGTAATCCGCAAAAAACATTACTCCATTCGTACTGAACAAGCTTATATTGAATGGATAAAACGATTTGCATCTTTCCATCAACGCTACCCGAAATATCTGACAGAAAAAGAAATAAAAGGGAAAAAGGGAGATTTGCCGAGTTTGGCGGCATATGGGGATACAATCCTCGGCAACTGCTTGCTGTTCATGGAAAATGGGGAAGCTCTCATCAACTCAAACAATTGATCGATAAAGCTCATTTACTGGGGTTGGCGGTAGTTATCGATATAGTGCTCAATCATGGCAGTGCAAAATTGAATTCCCTCTGGAATTGGGACGGCTATGGCCCCAACCATTGTGGTGGTATCTATTTTGAGGGAGAGAGGGATACCCCTTGGGGACGGCGGTTTGCTTTCCACAAGCGGGAAGTGAAGGAATACCTGAAAGCCGCATGTCGCATGTGGATAGAGGAATATCATGTTGATGGCCTGCGTATTGATTCTGTTCACAATATGCCCTGGGAGCTTTTGCAGGAAATGACCTACGAAATAAAAATGTATTATCCGGGCAAGATTTTGATTGCCGAAATTACACCGGAAAATCCCAGTGTTGTTACTGAGGCTGGATTTGATTCCTGCTGGCTGCATGCTGCTCACTTTGACTCGTTGAAAATCATGGAAGGGCAGGGTGGTGGCCAAAACCCGCAAATGTCATGAAACCAAAACAGGAGCCAGTGGTTAATAAACTAATGATTACATCAATAATGGTCAGGGGAATAGTGGTCAGTACTTATCAAATATATCAAGATACATAGTCATGTGAATCCCACAGGTGGATCGGTCAGAAATGATTCGGGATTTTATTTTGGTACAAAGGCTTTGCCAAAGAAAACCCAAATCCCCCCAAAAAATGTAAAGGAAGTTATGGCCATAGTGGTAGATTTTTCCAACAATCTGTATTGCAAAGCGGGAAAATTTATACCGCCCTATGGGTACAGGCTGGAAGATCACAATGCCTTTATTAGGAATAGGATCGCTTTTGACCATAGTCAGCCCCAAAAAAAAGAATATACCTCCTTGGCGCTGGATTGGATTTTCGTCACTGGATATCAATTAATATTAAATTTGGCCTTCCCATATCGGGGCGGTTATATCCTTCTCATTACAGTTTACTCTATTACGCAAAAGGGAAACCAAAGGCCTTTCACAGGCTTAGAACGCCGATAGAAACATGTCGTCATTGTGGGGGTGAAATTAAGGATTATGGAGGCCACCGAAAGGCCATGAATCCAAAAGGGGTCAATCTAACAGATGTGTGGAATGATATCCCGCCGGTAAGGCATTGGAAATTTAAAAGTAAAAAAAGAACTTCAAATCAGTTGTCTACTAAGGTCCTTTTCAGGGTGGTGAATATAGCAAGTCAGCCGGGAGATATGGTGCTTGATCCCTTTGGAGGAAGTGGTACAACTTATGATGTGTGTGAGCGGGAAGATCGATACTGGATCGGTATGGAATGTGAAAGCTGTGATGTTATTATTGAGCGATTGGAAAATAATGCTCTGGAGCCTCATGAAAATGGGGACTATGTTGAAAAATAACCATGGATTTTTTTATGGAAATTCCCGATAAACCGGCCAAAATTTAAATATTAACCCAAAGAAGATGAAAGAAGATATTTTATTCGATAGCCCTCTCCAAATGAAAGATGTGGCAAGTATCCTTTCAAAGGGGATGTATAACCGCCTCTTTTCAAACAATCCGGAAATAATCCCCCAATTAAATGAGGTATATGAGCTGGCGCTTTCCTTCTATGAAAGCCAGATCCTCACAGAAGAGGAGATTATTCGAAATGGGGCATATTTTGCACTGGTGAATGGCGCCTTTGCCCGCCATTTTCTCATGTGCATTGGTGAGCCGCTACTCTTGCCGAAACATTCTTCCTCCCGATTAAGAGCATTTTTTGTAAATAATCAATTTAAAACCGCTACGCCACCCATGGACTCTTTCCTTATCGAGGCAAATTCCATCCACAGATGATCAAGGGCCTTATAAATGTTATGGGCCTAAAGCCGGGTGATATCCTATTAGACCCTATGATGGGATCAGGGACTGTTCTTATTGAGGCATGCTTAATGGGAATCAAGACGATAGGCTTTGATGCCAGTCCGTTTTGCAAATTTATGACCCAGACAAAACTTGATGCTCTCCTCATCCCTCAAAAGCCTCTTCATACGGCTTTAAAAAATTAGGGTTTGAAGATTGGGAATTCATACGTTTCTCAATTCGCTCAATTAAATCAGAGGCTTTAATATTTAGCGTGTTGGTGATATTGAAAATGGTTGTCAGTGACGGATTTTTTTTTCTTCTTTCCGGAAGACCAATATATGTCCTGTGATAGCCGCTTTCAAAACCAAGCTTTTCCTGAGAAATTTTTTGCTCCTGCCTGATTTCACGAAGAATCTGCCCAAAAGGCACTTCCAAAGTCATACATGCCTCCATAAATATGATTTTTTTATAATAATGACTGGGTGAAGACTATAAATCTACAGACTATAGTATTCATTAAAGATTTTTCTCGAAATGCATAAATAAATCTATCGTATAAAATTATCAGTTTATTTATGCGTATTCCAAGTCGGTCAGTAAGGCTTCTATACGAAAGCAGAATCACCACATAGCGGCTGGTTACGCCTAATATCCGCTTCTTTTGCATGGCGGAGTACGCATTACGCATGGGTGAAAACGTTTTGATGGCAAGGGCGATTGAATAAGGTGCGTATGGAACCATCCTGTTTTATTGAGAAGCGTGTGATGGCTTCCGCCGTGCTTTTCGGCCACTTAGGAAAGGGTAAACCCCTTCGATAAATCGGCTTTTGGCCATAATGCTGATTCTGGCATTTTGGCCGAATAGCTGGATATTATTTTTTGGATTACCCCTAATCGCTTGGCAATCCTGTCTTGAGGGATTCCAAGTATGTGCATTCTAAATAGTTTAAGATATAGAAGTAGTAAAAAAGCTAAAGATCAGAGCAAAAGCCATCGCCTGAAAAAAGGCAAAAAAGAGAAGAATATTTTGCTGTATTTACTGCAGACGAGTTGGGGGGCAAATGAAAAAAGGATGTTTGAGAGGATCATGCTGAACTAAATACTACACTTATAACACGTGTTATAAATATGGTTTCTCCAAATACTACACTTGTGACTCGAGTCACAAAGTCGAATTATTGCTCCAAACACTACACTTATAACTCGAGTTATAAAATTGGATTATCGCTATAGTTGAAAAGCAAGAAAACTCAAAGCGGTAAATAATAAATTAGCCATTCTTGTCAACCATTATTGGCAATCATAGGCTATGATTCCGGTAAGGCAAGCAAAAAAATACTATTTGGGTGGCAAGGTTCCGCTTTGGTACTCTGTAAATTTTATGGTAAAGTAATAAAAATATGTACAACCAAGCCAATTCAGCGGAGCGGCAAAAAGCCGCGCCGCGCCGCGCAGCCTAATTTCCTTGAAATCACCTATGATTCTATATATACTATTTTAAATTTCCTAACGAAATTTTTACTTACAATACAAGATATAACCTTGCTGCACCAGATACGCCCTTGCTCCGCTTATACAATGGAGGTGAGCCGTAGTACGAAGTAACTGATTAAATATATTTATAGCAAAAAGAGGGGTATATCAGTGAAGGATATATATACGACAGTAATTAAAAAAGAAGGCAACTGGTGGTTTGGTTGGGTTGAAGAAGTACCAGGGGTAAATTGTCAGGAAGCATCTCGCGAAGAATTATTAGAGACTTTAAAAATAACTTTACGTGAAACCCTGGAATTCAATCGGCAGGAGGCTATAAAAGCGGCTGGAAATAATTATCAGGAAGAAAAGATAGCCATATGAAGCGTAATAAATTATTACGATACCTTCGTTCTAAAGGGTGTGAATTTATATAACAATTTTTCTCATCATTTGGCTGAAATTATCCGGCATTGGTTTCCCTGTAAGTGAGGGTATGCCTAAGGCGTAATAGAGTATTATTATCAGCAAGTTGGACAGTGGTTTCCCTAATGGAGGGTAGTCTCCATGAAAAAAATTCGTCTTTTTCTTTCCTCCCCCGGAGATGTAGAAGCAGAGCGAGGGGAGGTATCTAAAGTTGCCGCGCAAATTAACCGCAGGCTGGGTGATTTGCTTGACTTTTATCTTGAGGTAATAGCCTGCAATACCCATGTGCTGCCGGGGATGGGAAGGCCGCAAGAGGTGATTAATAGCCAGATTGAAGACTATGATATCTTTGTGGGCATCATGTGGAAGCGCTTTGGTACACCCACGGGTAAGGCCGAATCCGGGACCGAAGAAGAATTTACCCTTGCCTATGAGAACCGGCAACGCTTTAAAAAGCCCTACATTCTGTTCTATTTCAGTCGCATGCCCTATGCTCCCAAAGATAAAAAAGAGATTGACCAGTGGGGAAAGGTCATAGCTATAGAAAAAAACTCCCGTTGGATTTTAAGCAGTTAATCTAAATTTAAAGATATCTATCAACTTTTTTGGAAAATATACATCTTTGATAATTTTTTGAATTTTTTTTATCATTTTTTTTTGTTTAGAATTTCTATTCATT
>DAOURK010000161.1 GCA_030625085.1 Pseudomonadota bacterium | reverse complement strand
TAAAATTGAGTAAAAAGGAAATGGCACCATATGAAAAACAGATACAACGAATGCCTGGATTAGAGAAGTGGTTCATTGATATTCCACCATCTCTGAATTGATCGAATTTTGGGACAATTTATTTTTTCCACGTACCTTATTAAAAAGAAGCATAGATATTTTTGAGGGCCTCAGAAGCAATACCTTTTTGTTGGTATAATATGAAGGGGGGAAGGACTCGTAAGCCAACGTGCCGATTTTTACAGGCTTCAATTAAAAAATGCTGTGATTCCGAAGACAGGGATGAATAAAGAAATTGCAAAGTTTTAGGCTCAAGATGATATTTTTTGAGTAAAAATATGAGCTCAGTCAACCGGAAAGATGGAAACATAAAGCAGGCTTTTCCTCCATTTTTTAATAAAACACTGGCTACAGAAATAAAAATTTCTATAGAGGCGAAAACTTCATGCCTTGCTTTGGCTCGAAAAGGGTTCGGATTAATTCGGCCGGAATTTTTGGCCTGATAAGGGGGATTGGAGACAACAACGTTGAATGATCCTGCCTTGAAAAGCCGGGGGAGATTTTGTACATTATCGTTTATAATTTGGATTCGGTCGCCGGCTTCGTTGAGGATACTATTCCGCAGGGCCTGGTCTGCTAAATGAGGTTGAATTTCTATGGCCAGAAATAGCGCTTCAGGCTGGAGGTTACTTAAGAGTAAGGCGATAATTCCATTACCCGCTCCGATATCAAGGACTTTGTCTCTTTTTTTTATTCTGGCAAAATGGGCTAATAATATGGGATCTATAGAGAATCGATATCCGAATTTATCCTGAATAAGCCGAAAGTTTTCGTCAAATAAAGAGTCGACTGTTTCATCTTTCATGAGCATTTATATTCCCTCAATTCAAGACTTGCTCTCATCAAAAGAACTATGGGGCGCTTTGGTTTATGAATTATCAAATCATAACCGCCAAGGGATTATATCATATTTTTTATTCATCCATTGTTCAAACCAACAATTCTCATTCAATGGAAGCCGGCAAAAATTCTACCGTCTAGCGAAGTGAATTTTGCAAGTTTTTTCTCCTTTTCATATTGAAAATTGCTAGGTTCTAACTTGACAGAGGGATTTTTGGGTTATATTATTGAATAGTATTATTTGCTATTACTTGTTCGATACTATGGTACTATTACGAAAGGGGGATTATTTTTTTGGTCGTTGCCATTATTGACGGACATGGAGGTGGTATTGGGAGTTATATTATTAAACGAATACGGGAAGAAGAAGAACTAAGGGAACTGGAAATTATCGCTCTGGGAATTAATTCACTTGCTACCTCGGCTATGATGAAAGCCCGAGCTAATCGGGGCGCTTCCGGAGAAAACGCTGTTGTCTATGTTGTTAATCGAGTGGACTTCATTATTGGATCACTTAATGTTGTCATGGCTAATTCCATGTTAGGAGAATTGACGCCTAAAATGGCGAAAGCCATTGCCGGCAGTAATGCCTTAAAGTTTTTACTGCCTTTGCCCATGGAGAATGTTTCCATTATTGGTTATCAATATGAACCCTTGCCTCATTTGACTGATAAACTTATCCAGAAGATTAAAGAATTAATAAAAAAGTAAGGAGAATAAAAATATCATGTGTGAGGCCAATGCCTATATTGAAAAAGAAGGGGAAGAAGAGCTTTTTATGGAATCGGTTGATGTTATTAAACCGGAAGAAGGGAATAAGTTGTTGATTATGAATATTTTTGGTGATCAAAAAATTTTTAATGGAAAGATAAAAAAAATATCATTAGTCAATCACAAGATTTTACTGGAAAGAATTGAATAATTTTATACTCCCCTACTCTACAAATTTTTATAAATTAGTTATTTGATTTTCGTCACAAAAGATTTTAAACCGGTCTTCATATTTAACCTCCGGAGTTTTTCTTTGGCCTCCGGATGAGATGAGAATCGGCCAAACCGCACTCGATACCATACACCCTTCTCTGCCAAATCAGCCTTGATTACATAAGCTGAATACCCGCTTTTTTTTAAAATTCGAATCAATCCTTCGGCCTCTTTTTTTGTCTGAAATGCTCCCGCTTGAATAGTATATTTTTTATCATCAGGAGCAAATTTGGGATGAGGTGAGCTGCTTTTTGAAACGCGGGCATGGTTGCCTTTAGTCTTATACTTTTTTGAAGAGGAGCGAGAAATTTTTTTAGAGCTTATTTTGTTTGAGGGCTTGAGGTGGGGCTTCTGAGGGGAAGTTTTCGCTGGTTTTTGATTTGGTAAGGTAGTGAAAAAAGTAAATCGGTCCTGATGCTCGGTTTCTTTAATTTGTTTTTTCAGATCCTGGACACTATCCTGGGGGGTTAATTTTTTTCCGATAAAAATCCCTATAATAAAGGTAATGAGGCAAATGCCGAAGGCCTTCAAAAGGTAGCGACCGTCGATCTTTGAGTGGCTTTTTCGTTTTCGGGGTAAATTTTTTTGAGTACTCATGACTTACATTTTTTCCGGAGTGGATATTCCCAGCAATTGCAATCCGTCGGCAATTACCGTCCGGACAGCAGAAACCAGATAAAGCCGGGCGGCAGAAAGATCTAGATCATCCGAAATTACCCGGTAATGATTGTAATATTTATGAAATAAGGTAGCAACTTCAATCAAATAAAAGGTAATACGGTGAGGTTCCAAGGATTGAGCGGCTTCAGAAATAATTTGGGGATAAAGGGACAGTTTTTGAATTATTTGGATTTCTTGTGGAATTTTTAAAAGAGAAGGGTCGGGGGGAGGCAGACAAAGAGATTGTTTTTCCAACTCACGAAAAATACTGCAGATGCGTGCATGGGCATATTGGGTATAATAGACCGGATTTTCGCTGGATTGTTTTTTTGCTAAATCTAAATCAAAATCCAGATGAGTATCGTATCTTCGCAAGAGGAAAAAAAATCGGGCCGCATCTGTGCCAACTTCTTTAATGACTTCAGCTAAAGGAGTAAAGGTGGCTTTTCTGGTTGACATATTGATCTGGGTTTTCCCATGGAGCAGCCGGACCAGTTGAACCAGAAGGATCGATATTGTATCTTCGGGTATGGAGAATGCCTTAGCCACCGCTTTGATGCGATCAACATATCCGTGATGATCAGCGCCCCAGATATCGATGATACGTGCATATCCTCTTTCAAATTTGTTTTGGTGATAAGCAATATCCGAGGCATAATAGGTTGGCTCTCCGGAGGATCGAATCACTACCCGGTCCTTTTCATCACCCACAGCGGTTGTTTTCATCCATAGGGCGCCTTCGTTTTCGTAGATCCATCCTTCGGCCTTTAACCGGGTAATGGCTTTTTCTACTACCTTAGTCTCATAGAGACTATTTTCACTAAACCAGCGATCAAAACGGACCCTGGTAAGGGCTAAGTCTTGTTTTATTTGGCTCAGGATTTTTTCTGCGGCGATTTTCGAAAAAAGAGGAATAACCTCTTCTTCGGGGGAAGATAAATAAAGGTCACCTTTATCTTCAATAATGGAGGCCGCTATATCTTGAATGTACTCTCCCTGGTATCCATTCTCCAGAAAGGGGATGTCCGTATTCTTGCCCAATTTTTGATAATAGCGCAAGAGGACCGATCTCCCGAGGATCTCCATTTGACGTCCGGCATCGTTAAGGTAATATTCCCGTGTTACCTGGTAGCCGACTTTTTCCAGGAGTCTGGCCAAGACATCCCCAACCACGGCACATCGGCCGTGGCCAACATGAAGAGGGCCGGTTGGGTTGGCGCTGACAAATTCAATATTTATTTTTTCTCCCTTGGAGAGACGAGGTGAGCAAAATTCTTTTGGGTTATCCTGAATCTGTTTTAACGTAGTATGCCAAAACCGGGGTTTAAAGAATAAATTGATAAATCCACTTCCCGCGATCTCGACTTTCTCTATGTCTTCCGGCCAGGCTGATACATTTTGTATAATGGTTTCCGCAAGTTTTCTGGGAGGCATTTTAAATGTTGGCGCAAGTAAAAAAGCAATATTTGTTGCCAGATCACCAAATTTTGTATCTTTTGGGATTTCAAAATGAATGGGAGGAAAAGAAATGTCCCCCGATATTACCCCATTTTTTGTAAGAGCGGTTAAACTATCTAAAATAGATTTCGTCAGATCTTTTTTCATTATACCAGTCTATTTTATGGAAGATGGATAATTTTGCCTTCCAGTTTTTTTTCTTCGACGTTAAGAAGGGCAAAAGAATTTGTGGGAGAAAATCGCTTGTCTGTGGGGCTCCCGGGGTTCAGGAACAAAACGCCCTCAGTCCATTGATACATTGGGCTGTGTGAATGGCCAAAGATAATACAATTACAGTCAGGAAAGCTGGGTCGTATTCTTTTGCTTAAGCCATTTGGGGCGCCCCAACCATGAATGACCCCGATTTTAATTCCTTCTATTGAAATGCGGAGTTTATCCGGTAATTCTTGTTTGACTTCAGGTTGATCCATATTTCCATAAACTGCCTTAACAGGAGCAAGGGGGGTGAGCGCATCTAACACTTCAAGTCTAACCAAATCTCCAGCATGGATGATGAGATCTACATTTTCAAAGGCCTTCAAAAGGGAGGCAGGAATACTTTCCCCTACCGTAGGAATATGTGTATCTGATAGAATTCCTATTTTCACCCGAAAATACTCCTTAACTTACTTTGTATTGTTTTTCGTCCCTTGGTAGAAGGATTTGAGGGGATTCATCCACCACTCCCAACCTCTAAAATATAATGTAACGTTATAGAAAAAAAGATTTCCCAACCCATATATTTAGGGCTGGGAAATCTTTATAATCAATGCTTATAAATGTCTTTCACAAATTCTGCGCCGTTTATTTTATAGGGCACTTCACTCGTTGTTGGAGGATTATTCTTCAGCAGGCTCTTCTTCTGAAGTGTCCTCTTCAGGACCGTTCTCTTCTGGAGCATTCTCTTCTGTAATGTTCTCCTTTTGATCGTTCTCTTCAGAGAGTTTTTCTTTGGTAATTTTCTTTTTAGGGGCCTTCTTTTTAGAGGATTTTTTTCCCGGAGTATCCTCTTCAGGAGATTTTTCTTCACTAAGTTCTTCTTCAGGGGTATTTTCTTGAGGAGTTTCCTCTTCTATAGAATCTTCTTTTTCGCTAAGCTCCTCTTTAAGGGGTTCCTCTTTAGGAGAGATTTCTTTAGAAATATCCTCTTCAGGAGGTTTTTCTTCACTGAGTTCTTCTTCGGGGACTTCTTCGGGGGGCTTTTTTTCAGAAGTTTCTTCTTGAGGAGTTTCTTCTTCAGATTTTTCTTCGGAAGCTTCTTCAAGTTTTTCTTCCTCAGGGGAAGAAGAAGTTTTAAGCTTTTCTAATCCACTGATAACATTAATATTTTCAACTCCTTGCTCTTTTTGGTATTCTTCCAGGGCAGCTCTTGAGGCGGATTCTTCATATCCTTTGATACTGAGTCCGATTTTTCTTGATTCAACATCAACACGAATGACCTTGACCATCATTTCATCGCCAAGGGATAAAACCTTGTTGATATCACTGGCCGAAACATCTTTCCCTAGTTCACTTATATGAATGAAGCCGTCAATACCCACTTCTAATTCAGCCACTACACCACTATCGGTTATTCGAACCACCTTACATTTTGTTAACGTATCCAGAGGATATTTTCCCTCTACCTTGGACCAAGGATCTGGTTGCAATTGTTTAATGCCAAGAGAGAGCCGTTCATTTTTGGTGTCGATGCTCAGAATTACCGCTTCAAGTTTTTCACCTTTTTTTAACACCTCCGTAGGGTGTTTGATTCGTTGTGTCCAGGAGAGATCAGAGATGTGGATCAGGCCGTCAACACCTTCCTCTAATTCAACGAAAGCCCCGAAGTCTGTTATATTCCTCACTCGTCCGCTAATTTTTGAGCCTACTTGATATTTATTTTCTATGATTAACCAGGGATTAGGTTCAGTTTGTTTCATTCCCAGGGAAATTCGTTTGTTATTTTTATCAATATCAAGAACAATTACCTCGACGATTTCACCAATGGCCACAACACGGGAAGGGTGTCGAATTTTTCGGGTCCAGGACATTTCAGAAACATGAATTAATCCCTCAACCCCTTCTTCCAGTTCAACAAAAGCGCCATAATCAGTCAAGCTCACTATTTTTCCTCGGACACGGTTGCCAATTACATATTTTTCATCCACTTTTTCCCATGGGTCAGCAGTCTTTTGTTTTAATCCAAGAGAGACGCGCTCATTTTCTCGGTCAAATTTCAAGATGATTATTTCTACTTCATCCCCTATCATAAACATTTCAGAAGGATGGCGAACTCTTCCCCAAGACATGTCCGTGACATGTAATAATCCGTCAATACCACCCAGATCAATAAATGCGCCATACTCAGTAATGTTTTTAACAATTCCCTTAACCATTTTACCTTCTTCAATGGTTTCCAGGGCGACTTTTCTTTTCTGCTCACGTTCTTTTTCCAGAAGTGTTCTTCGTGAAAGGACTATATTGCCGCGTTTTTTGTTTATTTTAATAATTTTCATCCGGAGAACTTGACCAACCAAAGCATCAAGGTCCCTGATTGGTTTAATGTCGATCTGTGATCCCGGCAAGAAACCGGAGATCCCAATATCTACAGTCAAACCTCCTTTAATCCTTCTTATGACCTTTCCTTCAATAGGTTCCTCTTTCTCATAAATTTCGATCAAGTCATCCCAGATTTTAATCTTATCAGCTTTTTCTTTGGATAGTACAATCTGATCGTTGGCGTCCTCCGTAGTCTCGAGCAAAACGTAAACCGAGTCACCAAGTTTGATATCCGGTTCTCCCGTGGGGGTACGAAATTCTGATAAGGGGACCCTTCCTTCGGATTTATACCCGATATCGATCAAAACATGGTCTTCCATGACTTGGATAATAGTCCCTTTGACAACTTCACCCTCTTCAATATGTTTTAAACTCTCATCATACATGCGGTTGAGCTCTTCTTCATCGAGTTCTTCATCGAAAGCTTCTTCATCGAGAGGTTCCTCGTCGGTTGTCATGTCATTTTGAGCGACCTTTTCCGGGTCTTTGGATTTTTTTCCCCGAGTTTTGGCAGGTGCTTGTGTGTCTGTAGATTCTTTAGCTTCGGTAGGTTCCTGATCTTCGGTAGATTCCTGTGTTTCAGTAGGTTCCTGAGTTTCGATAGGTTCCTGAGTTTCGGTAGGTTCCGAAATGTCGACAGAGGAAGGATGCTCGTCTTTTTTTAAAGCGGCATCAGTTGTATCGCTGGCTTTTATGTCAGCAGGTTGTGAGTTTTGGTTTTTTCCCTCAGCGGGAAGGTTTTCTTTTGGATTTTTATTTTTAATCATTACTGTATAAACCCCCTAAACGAGATATATTTAATCAGAAGATCGACTCATCTGATTAATAAGCATTTTTATTTTTTATCTTTAAAATGTGCAGTTACCGTGCTGAGAATTATTGTTTCAATTATTACACGAGCTGAGGTTTTTTAATTTAGCGTTTCGTGTATAGATAGTATTTTTTATCTGTGCACTTTCCTAGTCACTCAGTTCCTAATCCCCTGGAGAAGCAGGGAGCTTATTTTATTTTTAGCTAGAGATTTATCTATCTTTCACTATTTGATGCATTCGTAAAAAGTCGTTTTTAGAAAATTTGGGTTGCATAAATCCAACAAGTTATGTTGTGCATATCCCGATTTCAGACTGTTTACAGGTCCATCACTATTTAAGATACAAAAAAGATGAGAGAGAATATATCATACTTCTCATTAGTTCACAAGAAAATAATCCATTTTTAATTAGCGATCGATTTCACGAATCATAAGATACAATACATCCTCAATTTTTTTATCAGTAGAATCAATCAAAATAGCATCTTCAGTTTTGACTAATGGGGCCAATGACCTAGATCGATCATTTTGATCTCGATTTTTTAGATCTATCAATATTTCCTGATAGTTTACCTTAAGTCCATTTTCCTGCAATTCGCTAAACCGGCGTTTGGCCCGCTCTTCTAAGCTGGCCTCCAAAAAAAATTTTTTATCAGCCTTAGGAAATACAAAACTCCCTATGTCACGGCCATCCATAACAACAGACCCTTGGCAGCCAATTTTTCGTTGAAGTTCAACCATGGTCATCCTCACTCCAGGTAGCGCCGAAATTTTCGATGCCGCCATTCCTACCTGAGGAGTGCGCAGGAAGGGAGTAAGGTCTTCTCCATCCCAAAAAATTTGTATTTCCAGCCTATTTTTTTTGGTCACATTTTTAAGGGAGATTTCGCTTTGGAGGAGAAGATTTTTTAAAGAGCCTTCATCATCTTCCCTAATATTTAATTGAAGTGCTTTCCAGGCGAGTGCCCTGTACATGGCTCCGGTATCGATATAGGTATAATTGTACTCTTGAGCCAATAATTTGCCTACCGTGCTTTTCCCGGCAGCAGAAGGGCCGTCAACGGCAATAATTAAAAATTTTTTCAATTGTTCGTTTTTACTCCAATCCCCTTTTTAATAGTAAACCCCTATATATTAACAAGTTCAAGATATTATTGTCAAATATTTTTCTTGTCCCTCTTAACCGGCTAGGGGCAATGGCCCTCGATCCAAGTCCTGAGGTATAGGTACTCCCATTAATTTGAGAATGGTAGGGGCAAGAGCGCAGATATCAAAATTGCTTTCTTTAATTCTTTTATCTTTCAAGTAGAAAAAGGCGTCATCGTAGGTGTGCATGCCAACCAACTCGCTGCGGCCCGTCAAGGTGGTCCGATCAATATTCCCTTTTAAATCATATCCATCCCTGGGGACGGCAATCAGATCGGCAGCCCTGGCAAGATAAGGGCCGTGGTAAATGTCTTCTCTTTTGATGACTTTGGTCAAGATTGTTTCTTCAGTCTCCGGATCTTCCATATTCATGAGAGAATCAATCAGTTGTTCTCGTACTTTTTCATAGTGTTTACCTGGCTTTATCTGTCCGCAAAATTCCCTCCCTTGTACATTCAGAAAGATGCGGCCCGGGATTAAACTGTAAGCAAAAGTATCAGGATGCATCTCCTTTAAAGAACCTGGTTTTTCTGAGGTGAATTTGAGCCATCCTTTCTCCTGCAGCCATTGATTGATATAGACCTCCTGGCGAATTTTACAAAACCCGTGATCCGAGAGAAGAATAAAATGAACCTCAGGATTGTGCTGAACGAACTGATCATGAATTTGGCCGATATAGCTATCAATCTTTTGATAATACCGGATAAATTCCGGGCCCAATTCCGGATCATCATCTTCCCAGGCATCCCAGAGAAAATGGTTGATGCGGTCTGTACCCATAATATGCACCTGAAAATAATCCCAGTCCTTTTTTTTGAGAAAATGTTCGGCTGTGGCAAACCTTCTGTCCAGAGTCAAGAATAACTCTTGGAGAAATTTTTTCTTGTCTTTTCTGGCCAACCAGGCATCCACATCAATCCGATATCCTAACTCCTGTAATTGAGGGACAATTGATGAGGGGTAAGCGCATTTTTCCAGCTTGGTGGCTAAGAATCCGGAGACGAGAACTCCATTCACCGGTTTAGGTGGGTAGGTGATCGGCACATTAATAACAACTACCCGCTTTTTGGCTTCACTTAAAATTTGCCAAAGAGTGCTGCATCTCATGTTGGAGCCGGTTGGTATGAAAGGTTCAAAGGGATTGGGGTTGCGGTCGATAAAACCATAGATATTATGCTTGGCCGGATTTCGACCAGTCATAAAAGAAGACCAGGCTACCGATGAAATAGTTGGGATTACCGAACGCATCCGGTGGAAACTTCCCTTGTGCTGCTGAAAAAGCCCTTGCATAATGGGGAATTTGCCGCTATTTTTTGGATGAGTGAGAAAGGAATGGGGGACCCCGTCCAATCCAATAACCAATACTTTTTTTTTCTTTGATTTCCCCCTGAACGTATTGAACAAACCCATAATTAGATATATCCTAAATCCCGTAATCGCTGTTTTATTTTTTTCTCTTCCTCCTTAGTATAAACCTCTCCTTCAGCCTGTTGTGTGTCGGCCTCATCATGAGCTAGATCCTCCAAACAGCCAAGTTCTTCCAACTTGTTCAATACGTTGGCCACACATTCGGTCGCTGTTTTTTTGTCTGTATCTATGATTATTTCCGGATTCAGAGGTTCCTCATAGGGGTCGGAAACCCCGGTATAATTTTTAATTTCTCCGGCTAAGGCCTTTTTATATAATCCCTTGACATCTCGCTTAATACACGTTTCCAGAGAACATTTAACATAAACTTCCACGAAATTTCCAATGAGCCGGCGGTTATGGTCGCGAATTTCTCGATAAGGGGAAATGGCAGAGGCAATAGCAATGACTCCATTGCGGGTCAAGAGATTACATACAAAGCCGATGCGTTTAATATTTATATCCCGATCCTCCTTGCTAAACCCTAATCCCTTGCTTAAGTTTGTTCGAACTACATCGCCATCCAGTGATTCTACCTTGAGCCCGCGATCCCGTAAAATGTGTTCAACTTTTTGCGCTATAGTTGTTTTGCCTGCACCTGACAAACCGGTAAACCAAAGGGTAAATCCTTTTTGATTACTTTTTTGTTTCATCAGAGACAATTCCTCCTTAGTCTTTAGGCGCTTGCTTTCCGCATAATGAAAATTTTGTTCACAATTTGGCGCAGAATTCTTGCTGTGCCTGTATTACCAAGTGTTATAATTTTCTTCCGGCTCCTGACTCCTGGTCTGACTTTGGCTTTCAGGTTTACCTGGCTATAGAAAAAAACTCCCGTTGGATTTTAAGCAGTTAATCTAAATTTAAAGATATCTATCAACTTTTCTGGAAAATATACATCTTTGATAATTTTTTGAATTTTTTTCATCATTTTTTTTTTGTTTAGAATTTCTATTCATTTCTTTACGTACTGATTCAGCATCAATCTCAGCAAATCGTTCCTCTAATGAGTTTTTGCCATTTAGGATGATTTCCATATAATCTCTATTTTCAAGATTTTTAATTAAAGGA
>DAOURK010000096.1 GCA_030625085.1 Pseudomonadota bacterium | reverse complement strand
GTTATGTCCCATCTTCTTTGGGATATAATAATTTATGGTGATGTAAGATGGATACCTGGAGGACATAATGATCGATTATTTCTACTCATAAATGCATTTATACTTTTAGTATGGATAATGAGAAAGAAAGAGGGGAAAAATTATTCATAAAATATTGCAAAAAATAATAAAGACGTAATTAAATTGGTGTCCATGGATTGTTTCTAAAATCTATGAGCGCCTTGAATTTATGGGTTGAATATATTTGCATAAATCATTTAACTTATTGATTATTTTATTAAAACCGCACACAACCAGGCACTGCATTTAGCGCTATCAATCACATCCTGATTGTAAATACTTGCTTTGCTTTGCTTTGCTTTACTTTACTTTACTTTATTTATGATCCTGAGGGGTGGATTTCGAACCCTAGAGGTCTGGAAAATGACCTTAATCGGAAAGGTAATGAGCTTGTAGTAAAGGTAATAATTGTTCCGAAAGGATATTAAGGCATTAGAGAATAAATACATAAAAAATAATAAATAAGCTGTTCTTGTCTATATTGTGCAGATAGGATGTCAAATAAAAAAATAAACTAAAATATTTCAAAAGCATTAAAAGACAAAGGCATTAAAGGATTAATGATGTAATATTTTGATAAGTAATCGTCAAATGGCCCCTTTCGCTATAGGAGTATTCTCTTGTATTGAATAAGAATTGCAATATCAACTATTAACTAAAACGATATAAACAATTTGGTTAGCTTCTGTTCTTAGGTGATCAAAAGTTCCTTTGGTCCGTTCTCCGGAACAAATTATATTTGGTCTGTGACAGCATCTGCCTTCAAGGTATTAGTTGAAAAGCAAGAAAATCGAATCGTAAAATAATAAATTAGCTGGACAAAAAATATAAGGTAAATTTAGATTTTCTTTTATTTTACTTTAACGATCTAAAATAAAATAAGAAATATTTTATTTTACCTTGGAGTTTGAAATGAATATTAAAGATTTTAAGTCTGGCACACAAAGAAAAGGCTATCAATACAAGTACTTTCTGCTGGCGAAAATTAACCATAAGTAACTTTAGGGAAAGCAGTTCAATGAGTAATTTGATTAACAGATCTTTTTTTCAGGATATACGAAAAATACTCAATAAAGCCAGGCAAAAAACTTATGCTGCCATAAATTTTGCCATGGTTGAAGCCTATTGGCAGATTGGTAAACGGATTGTTGAAGAGGAGCAAGCAGGCAAAGAAAGAGCTGACTATGGTTCTTACCTTATAAAAAGGTTATCAAAAGAGTTGTCAATGGAGTTTGGTAAAGGCTTTTCTATTGCTAATTTAAAAAATTTCCGGCAGTTTTTTTTGGTTTTTCCGGATTTTGAAAAAAGCTACACACTGTGTAGCCAATTGTCCTGGAGCCATTTAAGATTGATTATGCGGGTTGATAATCCTAAAGCAAGGGAGTATTACCTGAAAGAAGCGGCTGATCAAGACTGAAGCACTCGTCAGCTTGACCGCAATATCAGTACGCTTTATTATGAACGGCTTTTAAGCTCATCTGATAAAAAAAAGCTGCTGAAAAATGAAAAAGCATTTTCAAAGTATACGCCGATGGAGTTTATAAAAGACCCTTATGTCTTAGAATTTTTGAATTTGCCTGAAGATTATACTATTCCAGAAAAAGAGATTGAAACTGCAATCATCAACAATTTGCAAAAAATTCTGCTGGAAATGGGCAAGGGGTTTTCCTTTGTCGGCAGGCAGTTCAGGATAAGTACTGAAACAACCCATTTTTATATTGATCTGGTGTTTTACAATTATCTTTTGAAATGTTTTGTATTGATTGACCTCAAAACCGGAAAACTCACTCACTAGGATATCGGACAGATGGATATGTATGTACGAATGTTTGATGACCTCAAACGACAAAACGACGATAACCCGACAATCGGCATTATCCTTTGTACCGGCAAAGATGATACGACTGTGAAATACTCAGTCTTAAAAGAGAGCGAACAGCTTTTTGCTTCCAAATACAGGCTTGTCCTGCCGACAGAAGAGGAATTGATAGCAGAATTGGAGCGGGGAAAACGGCTGTTTTTGGAAAATATGAAAAAGCTGAAGGAAAACAGCGATGAGTGAGGGGAGGGGATATAAACCGGGGACAAAATGAGTGTGGAAATTGGAACATTGAAAATGAATAACGATCAACGCTGGAGACAAAGATTTCAAAATTTTTCCAATACCTATCAGACATTATCCGCAATAGGAAAGTTTGCCATCGAACTTCTTGAAAAGTCAGGCTATCAATATATTTACGGCCCTGCTATAGCCCTAGACAGTATGGAGGAGCGAAATGTCCAAAAATAAAAAACTGCTTGACAACCAAATCACCGTTTACCAGACACCGGATGGGAAAATCAATATCGAGGTACTGTATGCCAATGAAAATATCTGGCTCCCTCAAAAACGGATGGCAGAACTTTTTGGATGCAGCGCGGATAATATATCGTTACACCTTAAAAATATCTACAAAGAGAAGGAGCTCGATGAATCGGCAACTGCCGAGGATTTCTCGGTAGTTCAAACTGAAGGCAACCGGGAAGTAACCCGTACAATAACCTGTTATTCTCTCGAAGCCATCATCGCTGTTGGCTATCGGGTCAATTCCGAGCGGGGCACCCAATTCAGACAATGGGCCATTTCTATCCTTCAGCAATATATTCACAAAGGCTTTGCTATTGACAGCAACCGCTTTAAGTATGGTTCCCGTTTCAGTACACGATATTTTGATGATTTGCTGGAAGAGATTCGGGACATACGCGCCAGTGAACGGATGTCTTACCAGAAAATAACTGATATTTACGCGACTTCCATAGATTATTCTTTAAAAGCGGAAGACACAAAGCAATTCTTCGCGACTGTTCAAAACAAACTTCACTTTGCCATTACCGGACAAACTGCTGCGGAAATCGTTGCCAAACGCGCTAACAGCACAAAACCCAATATGGGATTGACTTCATGGAGAAAAGCCCCGACCGGGAAGATACTGCCGGGCGACATTTCGGTAGCAAAAAACTATCCGGACAAACCGGAAATTGATCATTTAAATCGCATTGTAACCATGTATCTTGATTATGCGGAATTGCAGACGATTCGCAACAAGCCCATGTACATGAAAGACTGGATTGAAAAGCTGAATGCCTTTTTGAGGTTCAGCGAATACGAAATTCTTACCAATGCCGGAAACATCAGTCATGAAGTTGCCCTGTCGCTTGCCGGCAAGGAATACGAAAAATATCGCGTTACTCAGGATAAAAATTACATCTCTGATTTTGACAAAGAAGTAAGGCGTATTACCGGAAAAAAAGATGATGGTAAATAAAATCACCGAATCCGCAATAGAAAAGTTTGCCATCGAACTTCTTAAAAAATCCGGCTACCAATATATCTACGCACCTTCCATCGCCCTAGACAGCGATACACCGGAAAGAGCCTCCTTTGAAGATGTATTGTTTATCGATCGCCGAGAACGATATTTAGGCACAAACCTCCTGCCCTACTGGGTTCACAACTTAATGAAATGAAGAAAGTTATGAAAAAAGACCCGCATAAAAAGGAAAAAATTGGTTTATATCTTGGCACTGAAATTGAGGAAAAATGGTGGAAAAGATACAAAAAGGATAAATTTTCTGCTCGCGGCAATGGGAACTATTGGAATGATGATCAAGCTTTTTATTTCCTAAAATACTTCACGAAAGAACCGATTACTATTCCCTTTAAAAATATTATCGAGTTTAAAACAGGAAAATGGCATGCAGGCAAGTGGTGTTTTGGATATCCTATTTTAAAAATTATATGGCTCAAAGAAGATGTAAAATTAAGTTCCGGGTTTCTTATTCTAAAAAATAATGAAAAAATTATGGATTTTATCGCAACCCTTGAGCAACAAGTATCATTAAGCCCTTGAAATATATCTTTTTTGGCGGGTATCGATCTTAACTATCTCGCCCTCTTTCATGTAGGAAGGCACCTGAATAACCAGACCTGTTTCGGTAACTGCATTCTTGCCCTGGGCCGAAGCAGTAGCACCCTTTATAACCGGATCACATTCCACTATTTTTTGTTCCACTGAAAGGGGAAGATCAATATTTACCACATTTCCATTAAATACATGGAGAACCACCTCAAGCCCATCCATCAAGAAGGGTTTTCTGTCACTAATTTTTTCTTCAGGTAAATTGTATTGATCATAGGTTTCAAGGTCCATAAACACAAATTCGTCACCGTTTTGATAGAGAAACTGGCCGGACCTTCGCTCAAAATCCGGTTCAGCAACAGTATCGCCGCCCCTAAAACTCATATCCAGGACTTGGCCGGTAAGCAAGTTCCTGCCTTTAATCTTGATCAACATGTTGGCGCCACGTGCTGATGGGGTACTCATGGTGATATCCATAACCAAATAAGGAGCGCCGTCCTTTTCAAAGATCCCCCCTCTTTTCAAGTCATTCACAGTAATTCGTGCCATTTTTTTCCTATCTCCTATTTACCTTACAGTCATGTCTATGTTCTGATATCCCCACACGGTTATTGAAATCATATTTTAATTTTACACGAGAGACATTTTTTATCATTGCTCTTTTGAGGCTTCCCTTTGTATGAAGATTATACACAATATTCTACACTATTTTTTCCGATACGCCAATAGCAGGTCTATTCGGGATCGCTCAGGCAAGGATTGCCGGGATATTGGGGGGGAAACCAAAAGCCAATTCATAACCATTTACCAAAAAAGGCAGAGCTGCCAAATTTGGTAAATGCCGAGAGGTATCCTTCTGCGCGAGGGTAAGCCTTGCGGATTGTATTACTCTATTTCGCTGAAGCAGATCACCAGGATGACCGAATTATTATATAAGCGAACCATAACATCTTAAAAGAATGACAACACCAACAAGTAAAAAATGAGCTCTGATAAAATTAACAGACGAGAATTTTTAAGGCTTACAGGGTGTTCATCTCTGTTTTTAACCTTGCCGATATTCGGAGGATGCGGAGGCAATGGCGAAGAGACAGAAACAAATACTACCAATACTACTACCGATATTATTCCCGATACCACCACATATACTGCTAACTATACTGTTTCTCTGGTTAAAAATTTTGATGAATCCTATGCTATCAACAGAGCCATAGAATTAGCGGGAGGTCTTGACTTTCTATCCCCCGGTGATAGTGTTCTGCTTAAGCTTGCCCTGAATTCTCCTAACCCTTTTCCGGCAACGACCAGCCCTTTTGTGGTAGCAGAATTAATCAGGCTTCTTAAAGAGCGGGGTGCGGAAAAAATTTATGTCGGCGACAAGTCACCAAGTTGGCGAGATACTTTGAATTGTATGGAGAGAACCGGGATTTATCAGGCTGCTGTAGACAATGATGCCGAACCGATTGTTTTTGAAGATGATGACATGGTGCGTGTAAAGCCTCCAGGGGCCACTCATTGGCCAACCGGATTTTTAATGCCCGAGCTTTTTAACCAGGTGGACCATATTATTGCGCTCCCCACTTTACGAACACATTCTTTAGCTGATTTTACCATGGGGATAAAAATTTTTGTTGGCGCTATGCCACAAATTTACCGGCGGGCTATACACGACTCAATCTATTTTTTTGAGCGTATTGCTGAAATCCCTCTTTGCACCGACAGAATCCGCCTTTCACTCCTTGATGCCAGACAAGGATTCAACACAGAGGGGCCGGATTCCGGTAACCTTATCACTCCAGGGATAATAATAGTCGGTAAAGATTATACATCTGTAGATGTCGCCGGGTTGGCTCTTTTAAAGACTTTTGAATCGCCATCTGAGCCATTGCTTGAAGACATCTGGAATCATCCGATCATTAAAAGAAGCCTTCAGGTTCGCTCTCCTTCCCTATCTTCTAAATCGCTGCAGCTTGTATCAGAAGGTATTGATAATATAGAAGAAATACAGGAACAATTAGGTTAATAGAAATAATGTGGTATATGGAGGTAAGGGCGCTTTAGACCTGCTTAAGAAGCTGCATTGTTTCTTCAGATGTCAGCCCTTCATGCACCTGCCGGCTGATTAACCTGATGATAAGGGAAGGGTCTTTGTGTTGAAAAGCATTGCGGCCAATAGAAACACCTGTTGCACCGGCCTGCATAGCCCCTTCTATCATTTTAAAAAGGTCCGAATCAGAATCTATTTTTTCACCGCCGGCAATTACCACGTGAACAGAACAGCCGTCTACGACCTTCTGAAAACTTTCCGGATCTCCTGTATAGCTTACTTTAACAATATCAGCGCCTAATTCCGCAGCAACTCTGGCAGCATGTTTTACAACCTTAACATCAAAGGGATTCTGAATTTTTTGGCCCCTGGGATACATCATGGCTAATAAGGGCATCCCCCATAGGAAACATTTGTCGCCGATTTCCCCCAAATCACGCAACATCCTCTCTTCATTATCCGCTCCCAGATTTACATGGATGGAAACAGCATCAGCGCCTAATCGAATAGCATGTTCTACACTGGTTACCAGGACTTTGTTGTCGGGGTTCGGTCCTAAAATGGTGCTCGCCGATAAATGGATAATCAGACCTAAATCTTTACCATAGCCCCGGTGTCCAAATACGGCAGCCCCTTTATGGACTATAGCCGCATCCGCCCCGCCTTCTGCAATTTGATTGGCCGCTGTCCGGATATTGGTCAAGCCTTCTATTGGGCCCATAGTGACCCCATGGTCCATTGGGACAATAACTGTCTTATTGGTGCGTCGATTTAAAATCCGATCCATTCTAATTTCTTTCCCAATTTCCATAGCTTATTCCTCTCTTGAAAAATATCCCTATAATGAGTGTTTCTTGTCCTTCTTGGCGATTACAATCATCCGATTGGTCATACACCCATAGTCCCCTTCCGCTACGCGGCTCATAAAGCCTTTTCGGCACGTTATCGACGAAAAACCAACGGAATAAAGCAAGTCGAGAATTTTTTCCGGAGTGTAAAGACGAGTGCAGTAAGTACTATCGCGCAGACACCCTTTTTGGGCGGAGATGACCCTCTCCCGGCTATAGATAATATCATCCCCCAGCTCTCTTTCACGGCTAACAGTAATATCTTCATCTACCTCATGAGTGGAAAAGGGTTTAAAGTTCTGTAAGACATAATCTCTGTCCGGAAGATCCAACAGCAATGTTCCTCTATACATGAGCAGGCGGGAGGCCTCGACCAGGATTTTTTTATTTTCTTCCTCATTCATAAAATATCCAAAGGAGCTGGCCATAATGAGGCAAAACTGGAAACTTTGCCCAGGCAAACCGCTATTTCTGGCATCGCCCTGAACAAAAACAGTATTGAGCCCCTCTCGTTTGGCTTTTTTCCCCCCAAGCCCTATAAGATACTTGGAATAGTCCAGCACTGTTACCTTCGCAAAACCACGTCTGGAAAGCTCTAAAGAATGCCTCCCTTGTCCTCCACACATATCCAGAATTGGGGAGGATGTATCCATATCTAGGGTTTGAAGAAAATCTACTTCCAGCCTCGTTAATTCTTCATTACAAACTGATCGAGCATCGGTCAGAAGATATATATCGTCAAAGATGTCCTTCCACCAATCATTATCTGTTTGATTTTTCATTTCAGGTGAGCTCCAAAACTAAATAATCCGTCTGAGGCAAAAATGGCCGGGGTACCATCCCAGGGTTGGGATTGTATGATCTCAAGCTCTTCCGGGTCAAGGGTAACGATTTCATCCAGTTGCCCGGACAACCACATCTTTTCCATAGTCAGACAATCCGCCCAGATGCCTTCACAATACTTTTCAATGGCTTTTATCTGGCCAAGGGTAATTAATCGAGGGCGCAAGGCCATCTTAATGGGGCCGAGAAGATAGGTGAACTGATGATCCATAGACATTTTTTTCTGATGTTCTATGGCTTCTCGGACCTCATTGAAGTCTGTGGTTACAATTGCTTTGTTCATTTGTTGCGTTGCCTCTCTTATACTCATTTCTGAGCGCAGCACGGCCAATGGTTGCATTCCGCCGCCACTGCCCACATTGGTGGGCACACCTCCGAATCTTCCCAAAAAACCATACAAACCCTTTGGACCGAACATAGAACGGAAATCCGTTTGATATTGAACCTCTTGAACGATATTTTTTTCCAAATCAAGCTCGGGCATATACTCCGCCCATAGATTCAGAGGCACTTTTTGCTGAACAATATAATCTCCACTTTTGAGCGCCAGATTTATAATATTATCGATATCATGGTGTATACCACCTACCCTCACCCCTTTCCCTGAATATCCACGCTCGGGTTTAAGCACCAGATTGACCCAATTGAAACGGGTCCACTCGATGAGGTCCAAGATGTGTTCTCCCTTTGGGCCTTGCGTTTGGCGAGGATAAAACTGGCGGGTCCAGGGGGTTCGTTGAATGGTTTCCTTACAGAAACGATGGCTATGAAGGGGATCAGTGATGACTTCAAACATGCTTTTGGCATTGATCGGTTCAGTGCCTCTGGGATTGATTACCCTGCCTTCCCGCACGGCCTGGAGCAAGGGGGTCAAGTTATGCTTCCGATGCAAAGCCAAAAGGACATCAGTATTAAAATCCATAAAAATAACCGATACCGGCCGGCCATGCCAACAGACATGGCCCTTTTGTCGCTCCAGTTCCTGTGGGGCCATAAGAGCGCCGGTCAATCCCTCGATGGCGCTTAAATGCCTTGCCAGGTTTTTGTTTTCAACCACATCTTCCAGGGTTTCTTCTTCAGCAACCACGGCGATCAATCCCGGGTTGTGGCCTTCCCTTAAGCGATGCGCTTCCTGTAACATGCCGACAAAGCCATTCACCGGTTTCAAGAACGGATGCTCAAAGTCTAAATCTATATTAATACAATTTTTCTGAAAGTAATTCCTCCAGATTGTTTGGCCAATTTCCTGGGTTATCCTTTGATAATCCCATCCTCCAGGGCTTCCCAAATTCCATTCCGAATGATAGCCGAAAAATTGATCCAAAATTGTCCCCTTCCTCAGTTGGTTCTATAGATTTTTATGTACTAAGTCCCACACACTATTTTTTTTATAACTGTAGTGCAGGGCTTTAGCCCTGCTCAGCCCCTATTAAAAAAATTCTATTGGCAGGGCTGAAGCCCTGCGCTACATAAACAACGAAATGAGAATTGCTACAACATTATGTTCTATTGAGTATTTTTTCAAGGTCTGAAAAATTTATTTCACCCTGGTTCACTATCGTATCTGCAAAACGCGGCAAATTATCCTGGCCGTATCTTTGAAACAAATCCAGGAACCGACGCAAGCCTAAAGTGTAGCATAGCTGGTACCCCGGGTTCAATGGATATTTGCTCGCCGAATGTACTGCCTGTTCACGACTAATGCCTGTTTTTTCCAAATATCCGGCTGCAGTTGAAATGTCCATTGTTCCGGTTTGAAGCCCTAAATCCACCTTACCTCTTATTGCACGCCAAAGCCTGCGTTTGGCCAATAGTAAGCGATGGGCCGGATCAGAAAAATATCCTGTTATCCCCATAAGTTCTTCGGCAAAACAGGCCCACCCCTCATAAAAAATCGGCTGTTCAATAACTCTTCGACAGAATCTGGTCAGGCCCCAGCGTGAAGCATCCAAAAAATGGTGACCGGGATAGGTTTCGTGGGCCGAAAGCATTCTATATTCGCGGTGGTACATCTTTTGGGCTTCATCGGACATGCCCTTATTGAGGATATAGAACGTCCCCCCGGAGGGTGGATGTTTGGGCGGTATACTGTAACTGGAAGCTGCGCGTATGACTGAAAGATAGGCCGGCATCGGCTGCACCTTCACCGGACAGGAGAAAACCATGCCGGCAGAAACCAAACCCTTCTTCAAACAGTGTTTCGTCAGCCTCTTTACTTCGCCCCTGTAAAGACCGAGCAGTCCCTCACCGTCTATAACCGGCATGGGCAAACTTTTAAGCGCTTCCAGCCATGCATCATGGGAATATGGAACGGCAAATCGATCTAAGATAAGGGCCCTGGCCTCCTTATCTAAAACCTGTTGCATCTCATCGATTTCCTGATCAAGTATTTGGTTTATTTCTTGAATATCCATATCACAATGGATGTGAAAACGAAATATCTGTTCCAATAACTCCTTAGGGAGAAAAAAATCCCGGCGGGTGGATACTTTCTTAAGCGCATCTTCAAAGCGGTCCAAAGCAGGGAGAGCCGATTTGAGGCCGGGCACGGTTTTTTCTAAGGAAACAAGATAATCCCTGGTATCTGAGACCATTTTTAGACCGAGATCTTGAAACAAAAGGGGGACTCGATCGAGATTACGAGCGGCCTGATCCAAAAAATCAGGGAGCCCCTTGGCCCGCTCATGTTTGGCCGCTGAATTTTTCGACTCCATGGCTTCAGCCAGTCCAATACAAACAAGGGTCAGATAAAAGGTAGGCTGAAATTCCCAGGTCCTAACTTCGGATAACTGCTCTCGAAGAGTAAGGGAAAATTTTTTAAGCAGAGCAATATCAATTTGTGCATCCAAATCCGATTGATGATATGAACTCAATTGATCAAGCTCATTTTCCCAGGTTGACAGCCGCTGTACAATATCTGTAACTGTCTCGGCAGAAAAACGATCCCAGACGGCCCAATTTGGCTCGGGAAGCATTACTTGAGGAAAATAATAAAACTCATCAGAAGCGCAGGCAACAGGAAAAGTACGAGCAAGGGCTTCAAACATTTTATGGCTAAGCACTCCCACAGGTGATGAAGGATTTAAATCCACAGCTTTTACCCTGTTTGAAGAAAAATTTAAAATCCCACTAAAGACCATAGTTGGGGGGGTAGTTATTTAGAAAATGTGACCTTGCTTCATTATCTTATAATAATAGATTTTATGAAGATAATTTTCAATGTATTTATTTTTCTTTTTCACTTATTCCTATTCCTTTAAAGCTTACGTGAATGATCTCTTCTCTCCATAATCAATACCATTTACCTAAATGTTATTAACTTAAGCTCCTTACAGTTGTCCCTCCCACCAGGGGAGGGAAGTTGCAAAGATTCATAGTATTTCTTAAGTTAATGACATTGCCATTTACCTTATAAAATTTCTGGTCGCTTGTTTCGGGAAAGCATCCGTTGATGAGAAATTGTACATAAAAAAACAAATTGCGCTGAGCTAAAATCGATAAAACCGATATATCTATGGTAAAAAAATTTTTTGAAAGAAAAAAAATGAAAGTAAAAAATGAAAAAACAATCCGTTTTATACACTTATTTCTCTCCTTTACGGCCATAATTCTGGCTATATTGGGGATAGAAATTGCACTCAGGTATTGGGGGGGGGATCTGTATTGGAGATATGTTCCCCTCCATTCAGCCATGGAAATGTCCGGAACGATCGTTGCCATCTTCATGGCCATCGTCCTTTTTCAGAGAAAAGAAGAGGAAAACAGCAACAAATTCTTCCTCATAGCCTTGGGATTTCTCAGTATGGGGCTTCTTGACGGATTTCATTCAATACTTCCGGAGGGAAATAGATTCGTTTTGCTCCACAGTTTAGCCAGTTTTACCGGAGGCCTTTTCTTTTCCGCTATCTGGTTGCCGGATCCAATGCTTGAAAGGTGTGCTTTATATAAAAACAGGATTATCCAAATTGTCATTGCCTTTTGCCTATTCGTAAGTCTTTACCCGTTTATCTTTCCTCAATCAGTGCTGGAAATGATTCTTAATGGGAAATTTACTCCCACCGCCATATTCCTAAACATTGCAGCGGGGGTATTATTCCTCATCGCCGGGGCCCGCTTTTATCTTGATTTCTATCAAACAGGAAATAGGGAATCACATCTATTTTTCTATTTAATTATCTTTTTCAGTATAGCCAATATATTATTCAGTCATTCGGCCATTTGGAATGGTGAGTGGTGGTTATGGCATCTGCTGCGCTTGACAGCCTATTTACTCACCTTATGGTTTGTGGTTCGAGGGTATTTAAAAACAGTTTTTGATCTTAAAGTCAGCCTCACCCAACTGGCGCAGGCAGAGGAGGCAACCAAATTTGCCTATATGGAACTTGATCAATTATTCAACACCGCTGCTGACGGCCTGTGTTTGATTGATAGAGATTTTAAAATATCTCGCATCAATGATACCTTTTGTAACCTTTTTGGCCTCAGCAAAAATGAGACCGAAGGCAAAAATTGTTATCAGGTTCTTCCTAACTCATCATGCAAAAGCCTCCGTTGTCCATTAACAAAAATTTTGGGGGGAAGTGACCGTTTCGAATTTGATACAAGCCTAAATACGAACTGTGGTCAAAAAATTAGCTGCATTATTACCTCAACGCCTTTTCGCAATCCTCATGGTGAGCTGATAGGTATTGTTGAGAGTTTTAAAGATATCACTGAGCGAAAAAAGATGGGAGAAGAACTGAATAGATACCGCTCCTATTTGGAGGACTTGGTGAAAGAGCGCACCACTGAATTAACAGCCGCTAATAAGCAACTTCTGCTAGAAATTACCGAGCGCAAAAGGATGGAGGAAGAAATACAAAAAGCCCAAAAACTTGAATCAATCGGCATTCTTGCGGGAGGAATCGGCCACGATTATAATAACTTACTAACTACTATTATCGGCAATCTCTCCCTCGGGAAACTTCATACAAAACCCGGAAGCACAATGGTAAAAATTTTAACTAAAATTGAAAAAGCCTCCCTTGAGGCCAAAAAATTGACTAAACAATTACTCACCTTTGCCAAAGGGGGGTACCCTTTAAGAAAAACTATTGCTATCTCGAAATTTCTGGAGGATACAACCCACCTTGCTTTGAGCGGATCGAAAGTAAGGTGCCAACTGTCCCTTCCTGATGACCTTTGGTGGGCTGAAGTCGATGAAGACCAAATGAGCCAAGCAATCGGTAATTTAATCATCAATGCCGACCAGGCCATGCCTGATGGAGGTCTGGTCAAAGTGGAAGCGCACAATGCCATAGTTAAGGAGCAAGAGTGGTTGCCTTTAAAAGCGGGTAAGTATCTAAAAATAAAAATAAAAGACCAGGGCTTGGGAATACCGGAAGACCATCTGCAAAAGGTTTTTGATCCCTATTTCACTACCAAAGAAAAAGGGAGCGGTCTTGGTTTGGCCATCACCTATTCTATTGTGAAAAAACATGAAGGGTTTATTAGCGTCAAATCTGAGATAAATGTCGGAACAACTTTCTTTATCTACCTTCCGGCTGCAGAAAAAGAAATCTTTATGGTAAAAGAAGTTGAGGAAGAAGGGTTCTTTTTGGGCCAAGGCAAAATATTATTCATGGATGATCAGCAGGGAGTAAGAGACATCACCGGAGAAATGTTACAATATATCGGGTACGATGTTGAGCTTGCAGTGGATGGGGAAGAGGCAATTGAACTATATAAAAAGGCTAAAGAATCAGGGGTCCCCTTTGACGTTGTGATGTTGGATTTAATTATACCGGGAGGGATGGGAGGTGAAGAAACCATTCAAAAATTGCTTCAAATAGATCCCGGAGTAAAAGGAATTGTTTCAAGCGGTTATTCCAGTGACCCCATAATGTCGGAATATGAGCAATACGGCTTTAGCGGGGGAGTTCCCAAACCTTATGAAATTAAAGGATTAAGTGAGGTCCTGCACAGGGTAATAATGCATACCAAAAAGCCAACTTCGTAATTTAATAGCATAGGAATTTTCATTTTATTTATGCGGCTTCCCAGATGATCATTAATTTGTAATTCGTAATTTAAAATTAAGGCCCGTTAGTAATCTCCGGTCGTTTATATGACCCATCCTTCCGATTATGATAGTATTCATTGATAATAGTTTCATAAATCAACCTATTAGGAATATAGGGTGATTTGAAAAATTCTTCGCCGCTACCATTTAATATTTTAGACAAAGCAGCAGCCGTTGCCGCCGATCGACTCAAACCAACATCACATTGACATACAATCAACCCTATCTTATGTAAATGTTTAAAAACAAATTCTAATATTTCCTGAGCATGATGGGTATTGAAAATTTTATCGGTTGGTATGTCAGATGCGCCAAGATTATGAATACTCCTGAAATTTTTCCCATCCTCAGTATCCCACACAGCAATTTTTATTATCCCTTGACAATTTTTTTCGGGGATATCCGGAAAAAACTCAGCATCATCAGTTATTGATATAACAATATGTGGGCAGTCAAATTCCGCCTCTTGAATATCATATCTATTCATTACTCTTATATTCATTGTTCTATTTCCATACTTATGTAGGTAATTATTCAGTCCTCTCAGCTCCTCCCCCTTGATGGGGGATGCTTAAGTGGGGGTGAACCAAAGATCAACCTCCCCTAACCCCTTCCATCAAGGGAGGGGGATTGAATGGTTACTTATGTAGTGGCTGAGTTTCATAATATCAAATCAACTTAAAAAACACCATAATTTTTGGGGCATTCAATTTTAATCCCCTAATATAACTATCATTAACTTAAGGCGCTTACCTTTATCCCTCCACCGGCGATGAAAAATATTATGAGAAATATTATATGGGAATAAATTTTATGTATGTTAAACTTCTTGAAATTGCTGCCTGCTGTGAACAGCGTAGGCATTAAAAATGCATTTACTACAAAAATAAATCTGCGTCCGCTTCATCTATTCCGGATATGGAAAAAGAATTTACCCGAGGACCTTATGAGGACACGATTTAAAAAATATTTCATATATGGGATTATTTTATTCAACCTGGTCTTATATGCATCTGTTGTCAAAGCTTTATACATTGGCAATAACAGCCCCTTGACTTCTATAAATGATTTATATATCCCACGAGACCTTATTGCTCAATATTTTTACCCTTCACTAACGATTAATTCATACTCTTATCCCTATAGATACCCTGCCTCCGGCGGAGTTAACCTATTCTCCCCTCAAGGAGAATATACTTTACCTTCAATCAATACCAATAACTTATTTAATCCTGTTATCTCCAATAGCGTCTTTTCTTCAAATTTTTATTATGCGTCCATAGGCAACCTTTTATCTCAAACCATCTCTAAAGATTTTATTATTAACCCCTTTTGGGGCCCATTCACTCCTTTTTTCGCTGGATCTCAACTTCAGTCTTATCCTGCCATTAATAATAATCTATTACTCAATCAGGTCAGAGCTGAAATAGTAGTGCCGCCTATTAATGCTATTCCCAACTACAGTTATACAGTTGTCAATGTCTACCCTCACGATAGGAATGCTTTCACCCAGGGTTTGGTTTTTGAAAACGGCTTCTTATATGAAGGGACAGGCCTCATTGGACAATCCTCGTTACGCAAAGTAGAATTGGAAACCGGAACTGTATTACAAATCAGAGAACTGCCGGCCCCCTATTTTGGTGAGGGAATAACCATTTATGGGAACAGGATTATTCAATTAACCTGGTTGTCCAAGGTTGGCTTTGTCTATGATAAAAACAGTTTTGAATTACTGCAAGAATTCAGTTATTCCACCGCGGGTTGGGGTATTACCCATGATGGGAAACGTCTCATCATGAGTGACGGCACCTCAAGATTGCATTTCTTAGATCCTTTTACTTTTGAGGAAATCGGCTGGATTGAAGTATATGACCTAGACGGCCCGGTGACACGGCTCAATGAACTGGAATATATCCATGGGGAAATTTATGCCAATGTCTGGCAAACCAATCGTATCGCCAGGATCTCCCCTCTGACGGGCCAGGTGGTAGGATGGATTGATCTGGCAGGGCTTTTAAGCCCGGAAGGCCTTCTTTATCCGGTGGATGTTCTCAACGGCATAGCCTATAACCCAATAAAAAATCGGCTATTGGTGACCGGAAAGCTTTGGCCCAAACTTTTTGAGATTGAATTGATTCCTCTTCCGGTTCTCTAAAAATCAGTTTTTCTGTATCAACGCATCGCCTGCTCTGAAAGGCTATAACAAGGAATGGGGACAGATTTAAAATCTGTCCCCATTCCTAAAAAATTTTTATATAAAACAAATTGTTAAGTATCTCTCGCTATCACTTCGAAATGACAGAAAAAGCGGTTTCCCTTCAAGCATTAATTATTTAACAAAAATCAATGGAGAAATATATTCACCATATTGGCTTTTTGTTTTTTCCAGACGTTTTCTCTGCTCTTCTAAAGTTTGAAATAGAACAGGAGGGATATTAGATATTTTTTTATAAATATGCTCTATTCTCTCGTTCTTTTGGATCAATTCGGGGATACGTAATTTAAACTGTTCTTCATAATCCGCGGCAGTATATTCTTTATTAAGATGTTCTTTGAAAAGTAGCTTCAAATCCTTATATTCCGGAATATATCCGGTGGGGGTCTCTATAGCGATAACTTCCTTGTGAATGCGCAGTTCCATCCATTTCATCCAGATACTCTTATCATTTTTTTCATTAAGAAATTTACCGTCCTTATCCTTTAAAAAATAATTGACTGAAAAAATAATTGGCGGGGCAGTAATTTTTTCCCCGAAGTCAAGGTGCATTTGCAGGTATTTGCCTATAGGAACAGATAAAAAATCCAAATTTGACATAAGGTTAAAGGTCCGGACGCCTTCCTGCCCAAGGGTGGCTGCGGTAGTTTCCGATTCTAAACTGGCCCCTTTGGTGATAACCCCATGTTCCCAATTAAAAGATTGCTCAACCGGAACACAGATATTTGAATCACGCCCACCGTAGATAATGCCGTCTACAGGAACACCGGCAGGATCATCTAAATGAGGATCACAATTCCTTAAATAAGAAAGTCTGCAAACATACCGGGCGTTTTTATGGGAAACAGGGATTTCATTTCCTAAAGAATCTATTTTACCACTTTCCCATTTGCCCGAATAATTAATACCCTTTTTAGGAAGTTCCTGCCCCATGCCCAACCAATAAGGTTTCCCTTCATCAGTATAAAGGACATTGGCAAATATTACATCCCCCGGACTGGTTAAGGTATCATAAATAATGGGGTCATCAACAGGATTGACGTCTCGGGCGATACCAAAAATACCTCGTTCTACATTAATGCCATATACCCTTCCGTCAATATTTTTTAAATAGGCGATATCATCTCCAATGATCGATTCCTTTTCCAACATGGAGGTCGATGTCTTGCCGCAAGCGCTTGGAAAGGCGCCGCTAAAATAGGTTACTCGTCCTTCCGGGCCATGGACACCCATAATAAACATATGCTCGGCCAACCAATTTTCCTTGGAGGCTTTATTAATGGCTTGTCTTAAGGCCAGTTTTTTAAGGCCGATGGTATTACCTCCATACTGAGTATTGGTGCTGTATACAATTCCATCCTCAATATCAATATAAACACGGCGTTTGTCTATATTTTTGCTGACATTCCCCTCAAGTTCTCCGGCTGAATGAAGAAAACGAAAAAAATAGGCCTCCCTCCCGGCTCTTTTAAATTCTTCATAGGCAGGACGGTATAAAATATCTTCAGAATGGGCTACATAGCCTGAATCAGTTATCTGAAGACACAGGATGGAAAAAGACGAACCAATGGGGCCCAGGGAAAAAAACCTTACAATCATTTTGGCCTTAACCATACTATCCTTTAAAATATCCTTAACTTCCCGTACACCCTCCTCTTGCTCAAGGCAATTAAAATTGGCCCCCAGTTCCAATCCCTTTGGTAAAAGAAATTGGGTTTTGGCTTTGTCACGAGCTTGATCAAAAAATCCATCAAAATGAATAGTATGTCCCTCAATGGCCAGTTTGGTCTCTTCGCCTGCTTTAATAGAGTATTGACGGACGTAATCCCTGTCTTCCGGTGTATCAGTACACACAAAAACCGATTCAGGTCGGCATAATTTAATAGCCTCAGCAACAAACTCCATAATTTTGTTGTTTTCAAGGCTTATTAATTTTTCGTACTCTTTTTGTTCTAGTTTTTCTTTTAAAAAATTTTCCATTTTTCTCTCCCTTCAGGTTTCGACTCGCTGTGTTTACCAAACTTAACCAAACTTAACCAAGAAATAATGAGTATCAAAGTTTTGCCTATAATATATATAAATGAGGCATCCTTCATTTATCAGTTTACACATTTTGAAAAAAAGTAGACTATTATAGTTTTTATTCTCACACAAAGACACAAAGATCACAAAGGATTATGCTTTATGTTCAAGATTTTTCTCTTTCTTTGTGGCTCTGTGTCTTTGTGTGAGATTTTAAGAAAGCGTAAACTACTTATTGTGCTTTATGAAAAATGCCTAAATTGATAAAAAAAAAATTAGTACATAAAATTTAAATGTGGGATTCTATGATATTTTACATATTACATCAAAATGAATCAAAAATGTCAACAATAAAGCCCTGGGTTTTCGATATAAGGGATTTTTTAAATTTGTAAAGCCTTAGTAAATGTAGTCCCAGAAAGGCGAAATATTTTTCATAGCTCCTTTAAATTTAATAAGTTAGCCTATGTTTTGCAACTCATTGTTTTTTAATGGCA
>DAOURK010000180.1 GCA_030625085.1 Pseudomonadota bacterium | reverse complement strand
CATTCCTAACAATAACACCAAACCCAATAGCATTATTTTTAGCCTGTTTTTTTGATACATAATATATCTCCTTTGAAAAAAAATTAGTAAAAAATTAGAAAAATAGGTAATACTCAGAATGCTCATTTCTCTCAAAAACCGCCTTTTTTATAAACCCCTCCTTCCTTTTAAATAATTGTAATATAACTCCGTTTTCTTTTGTAGCGCAACCCTTAGCCAGGATTTTTACAGGTTGTTTAAAATAAGGGCCTCACCTCCTCCAAGGGAATAATCTTTTAAAATTTTTTTACCGGCAGCAGCGCTACAGTAGTTTTATCAAGCTCGGGAGAATTCTTTTGGCGTATGAAAGATACACATCGATAGGATTAAACAATTAAGAGTAATCATTGCCTGCACTGAGGCATAGGAACACGAAGAAAGCATTTTTCCACCCACTAACCATTCTTAAACGAAACAAAAAATAAAACCTAAGTATTTCAAATATAAGCTGTATTAAAAATCATTGAAGGCCTTAGCCCATATTAATTTATACTTTGTAAAATGATCTTTTTTATTGGATATAGTCTTTTATATGCTACGTAGCATTTTAGATGCCAAAAATATATAAGATGGGCAATTATTTTGATTATTTATTATCTCTTTATAATTCAGATAATTAGCAATCAATGGATTGTTAAATTTAGATAATGGTTACTAAAATATCCAAAGATATACCTGAAAAAAATTTCATATATGAAAACTCAATGTACAGTCAAGAAAGAATTTTTTTACTTTCTCGGCTGGTAGCGAAATGACTCTATTTGATTTAACAATTGCCGCGCTGCCTGATAATCCGGATTAATACGAAGGGCTTCCTTCAAATACTCAATGCCCTTTTGAATATCTTTTTTCCATAAATAACAATAAGCCATTTGATAATAAGCTACCGGATTTGTCGGGTTTGTCTGAATTGCTTGCTGATATTCATGGATGGCTTGATCAAAGTTTTTTTGTTTAAAAAAGCTAAGGCCCAAATTAATATGAGCAGCTTCATTATTTGGGTCAATCTCTAAAATCCGCTTACACTCACTTACGCCCAGGTCAGTTTGCCCCTGAGCAAAATAGGCTAAGCTTAATTTCATCCGCGCCTTGAGATGATGTTCATCCCCGGCTATAATTTTTTTATAGATTGCGACCGCTTGATCAATATCTCGTCCCTCTTGATGAGCTAATCCAAGCTGAAAAAGGACCTCAGTATTATCCGGCTCCAGGGCAAGAGCGCTTTTATATGTCTCAATGGCTTTAAATATATCATGCCGGCGATGATAAATAATGCCCAAATTAAAATAGGCCTTACTGTTCTCAGGATCTAAGATAATAGACTGTTGAAACGCCTCGATTGCGCGATCAATTTCATTTAAATGAGAGTAGGAAATACCGAGATTATAATATATCTCTGCAGAGTTCGGCTCCAATTGTCTTGCTCTTTGAAATTGCGGCAGGGCCTTTTGATAATCACTTTCTTTAATGGCAATAGTTCCCAGACAATTATATATTTTGGCTATATTGGGGTCAGACTCTTTGGCCAGAATTATCTCATGCTTGGCCAAATCATATTCATTTTGATGAATATAAAGTTCAGCCAAATTTAAATGCGTGTCAGCCTTTTGAGGATCTAAGGTTAGGGCATATTCAATATGTTCCTTAGCCTCTTCAATCTTTCCTTGAACAAGATAAATATTGGCTAAACCATTATGTGCATCTATATAACGAGGATTCAACCTGACTGCTTTTTGAAAAAAGTGCAGGGCCGATGGGTAATCTTTTTTGGCAAAATAAATATTCCCCAGACCATAAATGATATCAACACAATCGGGATCTCTCTTTAAAGCTTCTTCATAAGCGTCTATGGCCTTATCATAATCGCGTACAGAAAGATACAAAACCCCCAGATTCCGATAAGCTTCTATAGTATCGGGGTCCAATTGCAAAGCCTTCTCAAGATATTGAAGTGCCCTATCTAATTGACCTAATTCAAAATATATCCCCCCTAAATGTACATAACCATTAATATAAGCAGGATCAATACGAACACACTCAAAAAATTCATTATGGGCCTTTTCAAATTCACCTATCTTCTGATAGATGAATCCCATCATAAAGTGACCGAATACATCCTGGGGATTAATTTCAAGGCATTTCTGAAAATTATAAAGGGCCTGATCATATTCCTCTCGTATATAATGATAGGCCGCCACATTGAAAAGAGTCAGGGTTATCACCATATCCTTGGGATCAGGATAATCTCCCTTATGCTCTTTATAATGCTCTGTCGGCGCAGTCCAGATATATCCAAGGCTTTCCAGTCTTTTTCGGGTATCCTCATCCAGGGATATTTTTTTTGATTTTAGAAGTTTATCCTCATCAGTGGAATAGGTATTTTTAAGCTCACAGAAAAGCTTTTCCATACGCCTTACCTGATCTTTTCTTTGAGCATAAAGATTCCGAATCTCTTGAGGGTCTTCTGTAAGATGGTATAATTCCGGCCTGGGGGCTTTAATATATTTCCACTCGGCAGTCCTAACCCCTTCTAAAGGACTCCAGCGATGATTATAAAAAGGAAAATATGATTCGCAATACAGCGGCTCATCAGTTTGTATTTCAGACTTAAGTAAAGAAGACGTCCCTTCGGTACTGAGAGAAAATAATACCCTGCCCTGCATAGGTGAATTGGAATTCGGCTGTTCAATTCCGGACAATTCCAAAATAGTGGGAGCAATGCTTGTATTGTTTACCTGATATTGACAAATCCCCCCCCCGGAAACACCGTGGGGACTTCGAATAATCAGAGGAATATGAAGGGTGCTGTCATAAATAAAAATCCCATGACTTGGCTCTCCATGCTCACCAAGACTTTCACCATGATCGGCAGTAAAGCAAATTAAGGTATTATCGTAAATTCCCAACTCTTTCATCTTCTGAAATAAATCTCCCAAACAATCATCAACATAAGCAATTTCTCCATCATAACAGGCAATTACGTGAGAATTCCCTCCTTGTCCACATACCTGATTTTCCGCTTTATATTGAGCAGGAGGGTTATAAGGAGCATGAGGATCAAAACAATGAATAAAGAGAAAAAAAGGGGCTTCTCTCGGTTGAATCAGCCACTCTAAGGCATCTTCAATAACCTCCCCTGCCCTCTTTTCCTCATAGAGAATCTCCGGTGTCTCCCTGTTTGAATCCATCCGATCATTATAAACATCAAAACCCTGATTTAAACCGAAACGGGAATCTAAAACAAAAGCGCCTATAAAAGCAGCGGTTTGATATCCCTTGGCCTTAAATATTTCAGCTAAGGTTAGGCTCTCCTCACCAAGCCGAAAGGTCCCATTATCCCGAACACCGTGCATGAGGGGATATTGGCCGGTCATCAAAGTGGCATGAGAAGGAAGGGTAATCGGAACTGTTGTATAACAGGAATGAAAGAGGATGCCTTCTTGGGCCAATTGATCTATATGAGGAGTATCAATCCCTTGATAACCATAACATCCGAGATGATCTGCGCGTAAGGTATCAATTGAGATTAAAAGAACATTGTTCGGCTGCCGCACTGTTTGGTTTTTACCGGCATCCGGTAAGGTAAATGTATTTTTTTCAACTGATTTCGGATAACAAGCAATACTGAACAGAACCAAAAACAAAATAATTAAAATGTGTTTGACTGCCCTGGTTAACTTCATACAATACTTTTCTCCTTTACCTTTTCTTTTAAACAAAACAATATGTTAGTAAAAATCTAAAAAAATATCAATTAAACGGCAATTCCTTTTATAACTTCATTATAACTTATACACGTATTGAGGATGGCAAAATGTTCGCTGAAGCGATATAGGGAGGCTTTTTGTAAAGCTTCAATATTTTGCCAACCTAAATACACAGCACTTTGCTGAAAACGTCAAAAAATGAAAAATGCTAAATATTTGAAAAATTGTCCAATAATTAACCTCATATTATAAATTCATTAATGAATATTCCCACCCGAGTATTCCAAGATAATATATTTAAATAGTTATACTTATCTCATTTTACATTTTGGGATAACAAGAATAAAAACAATGGCACAGTTATTGCTCTTTGAAACATATCGCATACATATAATATAAGGTTTAAGGCCATAAAGCAATGGACCAAATAGTTGTGTAAAACAGTTTGATAAATACCCTCTCTTCTTTTGAGAGGGCAAAGCTGGGGGGGCTTTTCATCCAATTTTATATCTCTTATTACATTTACATTTTCCATATAAAATCAGGGGATGGGCCCGCAAATACATTTGATGAAAAAAGGTGATTCAGACAGTTGAATGTTCATTTTTTTAACTCCGGGAAAAAAATACATTACTCTGCTTCATTATTGATAATTACCGGGACAATTCTTCTTAGTGCCCTTATATTATCATTATCGGCATCCACAGTTTATGGATGGTATTGGAATGATATTCTGATCAGTGGTGGAACAGCCGATCAAATCCATCCCCAGATTGCTTATTCCGGTCAGGGACATTCTCTCATAGTATGGGAAAATCGAGAAAACCAGCTCTCTGATATTTATGGAATTATTGAAAACAACGGCCAAACACCGCCCTATCCATTCCAAATTTGTACAGCGCCGGGAGATCAACGAAATCCTGTAGTGGCCTGGGACGGCACTAATTACCTGGTGGCCTGGCAGGACACTCGAAGCGGCAACTCTTCTGATATTTCCGCAGTCAGGGTTACCCCTCAATCCAACGTTTTGGAAGGTAACTCCGCCCAGGATGCGGGTGTAGCAATTTGTACAGCCATAAATGATCAATTTCATCCAAGCCTGGTCTGGGGCGGAGAAAATTATCTGCTTGCCTGGGAGGATTTTCGGAATAACTCGGGAAAAATTTATACAATGAGGATATCCAAAGAGCTCCAATTGCTGGATGGTTCCCCTACCACTGGGGGACTTCTTATTGGCGGCGGCGATGGGCTTCAGGTAAAGCCTAAGGTTGCCTGGAACGGAACAAATTATTTTGTCGTCTGGGAAAGCCACAAAAGTGAATCCTCTTCTGATATTTATGGTTGCAGGGTCTCTCCCTCCGGTCAACTATTGGATACGCCGGGTATGGGCGCGGCCCTTTTTGAAGATGACAATATTAAATTAAACCCCAATGTGGCTTCAGATGGGGAAGATTTTTTCGTTGTCTGGGATGCACATAATACAGGGTATGCCGATATAATAGGCCTTATGGTTACTGATGATGGATCTCTTCTCATCCAAGGGCCTTTTCCCATTTCCGAGGGGCCGCTAGACCAACTTACCCCCTCCATTATCTGGTGTACAAACCACTATATGGTATTATGGAAAGATACCCGAAACGGAAAAGCCGACCTTTACACAGTTCGACTTAATAGTATTGGCGCTTTTCTTGATGCCCAGACAGTATCCACAGGCATTAATCTCGGTCTTGTAGGATCATCCATACTAGGTTCTCCCAGCGCAGCCGTCCGGCAAGAAGACAGGGACGAATATTTTATTATCTGGGAGGAAAAACGATCCGAATCCGACAGCTTTGATATTTACTCCCGGCGCTATGACGCCATACCTCCTCCTCTCCTTACCTGGACCGGAGAAACCAATTATCAAAACGACGGAGTCAATCCGGACCAAAGCTCAAGTGGAACCACTTTTGAGTTTAGGGTAAAATATCAAAATCCTAATGGCCTTCCTCCCCGCAAATACCAATTATGGATTGACCAGGACGATGACGGCACCTATTTCATCAACGCCCAAAATCCGGTCATGGATAAAATCATGAATATGAGTTTGGAATCAGGGTCCGACTATACTCAAGGTGTTATTTATAAAGCTGAAACTACCGTGGAGTTTGCAGGCGACGGAAAAATTAATTACCGGTTCGTCTTCAGCGATCTAACCAATGAAGCAACCGGAGAACCAACTAAAAACCATCAAATCTTATTTGGGAATACTTCTGCATCTTTAGAATGGATGGATAAAACAGAATATGAATCCGACGGAGTAAGCCCGAATAGCGCCTCCGGAGGATCGTCCTTCACCTTCATGGTAAAATACAGAGATTGGGAAAATGATCCTCCCACAACTTCGGAGGTTTGGATTGATCTCAATCATAATAATATATACGATAATGACGAAAAATTTATCATGAATGCTTATGATTCCCAGAATTTTTCTGCGGGGCGTGGTTATTTTAAATCTTTATCATGCATGTATGTCCCAGATTTAACGAATACTAATCCACTTACCATCAAGTATCGCTTCTATTTTACCAATGCCGATGAAGTAGCTGAAGGGGACCCTTCAAATGATCATTTCTTTTCGGTAACCCCCTATTTATCTGTACCCCTTCTTTCCTGGCCCACTGAAGCCGGTTTTTTACAGGGTGTTCGATTGAAAGATGAAACAGGGGATAAAAATTATGAATTTTGTATTTCTTATCAGGATGCAGATAATGATTTCCCAACACGCAAAGAGTTATGGATAGATAAAAATGCGGACAGCTTCTTTAGCCAGGAAGAAAAATATACTATGGAGGAAGTAAATCCTTATGATAACTCTGTAACAGATGAAAAAATGTATCATTTGGACATTACTCTATCCTATTACGAGGAGGAAAATATTTTTTACAAATTTGTCTTCTCTGATGGATGGAATATGGCTACAGGCGAGCCCTTCATTAATGGCTCACAAATCAGTGTTAATCCCAGCGTATATTTAACCTGGGCCGGAGACACGGATTTTTCATACGATGGAATTGAACCGGACACCGGTCCTGCTATGACATGGTTTCATTTCCGGATAAAATATACCAATATCAACAATTTCTATCCCCAAACCAAAGAAGTGTGGGTTGATGAAAATAATGACGGCCAATATCAAGCTACAGAAAAACATATTATGGAAGATCTCAACCCTAATGATCTCACTTATAGTGATGGTAAAATTTATGCCCTCGATCTTAAGATAAACCCCCCTTCTCCTCCAAGCACTCTTTCTTATACCTTTGAATTCAGGGATGCCTATCTTAAAGCCATAGGCGAGCCGACCACCAACTCTTTGACAGTCCTGGTTTTAGAACAAGATCCATCCTGGCAGGACCCTAATACTGTTGATCCGCAACCAGACCCTAATGAACCCAATGATCAAAACAGGGCAATTGATCCATATACCCCTCAACAGTTGACATCTCCTCAGTGCGGTTGTTTTATCTCATCACTGCTTTCGTATACAGTCTTCCGGTAAAATAATTAACCCGGGCAACCGCATATTTTTTTCTGCTCGCTAATAAAATTTATATCCATATTCTATTGAAAGACCATTTAACCCTTACAAAAATTATCATGAAATATAATATTTATTGAATTCACCTTGTTTTATTTTTTTTTGACTTTGGAATTAAAAATGCATTAACTACCAAAATAGAAAAATAATTACAAGAAAAAAATTAATCTCTAATAAAGCGAGGAGGATAAAAAAGGTAAGGAAAAATTCAAAAAAATGTAAAGGTTAGGCGGGTATAGGTTCTAAATAATCGATTGACGTTAGATCTCTTATGGATGTGCTTTTAAAAAAACAGAGTAGTTGGAAAACAGAGTAGAAATGACTAATGAATTCTTAAGACCTGGAGGATCCCGAAAGATGGTTAAAAAATGTGACCCGGCGATATTTTCAAACCAGATAAAAAACCTGCTCGCATCATCGATGTTTATAAATCTATTAATACTCACCCTTATTTTATTTGCAGCTCAAAAGGTATGTGCCCAGACAAATTACTATAGTCCCTTTGCTTCTTATAATTCATCACTTTTTGGAATAAATTCAGGGGCAACATACTCCAATGATTATTTCTCTTCAAGCAGTTATGCGCTACCCTCTTTGAATTCTTTTTCCTCTTATCCCGGCGCATCAGCCTACAGCACTTATCTCGGCGCATCAGGCTACAGCGCTTATCCCGGCGCATCAGGCTACAGTGCTCAAAATTCGCTCCTTTATCCCAATACCTTTGGGTCGACAACCCAAAGTCTTTATTATCCCAGTACTTCTACAGGTTCCTATTATAATACGCAAAATGCCTATACTGCCACCCAAAATTCTTACTATTCTCCCGCGGCAGCTTCACCTTATCCTACTCAAAGTGCATACTCTACTCAAGGTTCATTTTATTATCCCAGTAGCGGAATTGCCCAAACAAATTCTTATTATAATGCTGCTAATAGCTATAATGCTGCTAATAGCTATTATCCGGCCGCTAATACGTATAATCCCTACGGTACCAGCTATTACTCAAACGCCACTACCTATTCCCCCTCAGCCGGAGGATATGTTATTAATAGCACGTCAAGTATAACCGGCACCTGGGTTGGGACGTGGGTGAGAAATTTCAGTTCTACCGGCGCTCCTACCTCTCAATCAAGATCGGGTAACTCTACCTCTCATTATTCAATGGATTCTACGGGTAGTTCAGGAGGCTCGGGCTCGGGCTCGAGCTCGAGCAAATATAGCGCTGAGGACATTAAAATAGAATTGGCGCAAAACACAAGTTCTGTAAACGGTACAGTTACTTTCTTTGAAAATACCGTAATTAATGCGATCCCTGTCAGCGGCACCTTGATCAATGGTGTTCTTGATCTTTATGGTACAACAGGAACTGCTGCAAATCCTTATGCTTTACAAGTTACCGCCAATACTGATCTTACTGTTGAAGATGCAAATATTCAAGGCGCTTATACACTTACTAATACACTGACCAACACCAATATAGAACTTGGAACATTTACTGTTGAAAGATAAATAGTTGCTTAGTCTGTATTAAACTCCGGGCAATATGCCTTTTTCAAGGCATATTGCCCGGGTCTCCATCGTTTAGCTTATCCCCCCAAAATTTTTTTATTTCCCTTTAGACCAGATCCAGGATCAACAGGTAAATGGTAAAATGAGAATTGCTTGAAATGAGCAAAAAAACTTTGCCTCCAAAACTCAGTAAATCCCTCCTTTTTACACATTTCAAATCGCAAATAAATTAATCGTTTTTAGCACTTTAAAGAAGTACTTTCCAAGCATTTATTGATTTTCCACCTCCTGGGAAAAAAGGCTATCATATATTTCCAT
>DAOURK010000006.1 GCA_030625085.1 Pseudomonadota bacterium | reverse complement strand
ATAGAAATTCTAAACAAAAAAAAATGATAAAAAAAATTCAAAAAATTATCAAAGATGTATATTTTCCAGAAAAGTTGATAGATATCTTTAAATTTAGATTAACTGCTTAAAATCCAACGGGAGTTTTTTTCTATAGATATTCCAAGATATACTTGGGATATCGGCATCCAATACCTTAACCAAAAATCTCTTCGGGCTTCCCTTAAAGGGCATTATATTTGGTGGGATGAATCATATCATAATGGGAAAAACAACTTTATCTGGGATATTCATCTTATAAAACAAATTTACAGGAAAAGCAAAAACCCTGTTAAGTCTTTCTTGAGTGTCCATAATATCTTTAACGAGGAACAATATAAAGATGAATATTATAAAAATCCTCTGAGATGGATGGAAGTGGGTATAAAAATTAAATTTTAAAAAATGAAGTACAAAAATAAAATGGCTCGTCTCAATTTTCCTTTTTCTCATATCATGTTAAACCCTTGCAAAAGGTTATACCTCATTCAATGAGTTACAGGGATCACAAAATGAGCTGCCTAAGGGGAACCCGAAAAAAAATGCCTATACAATTAAATTATCACAAGAGTTCCCCAAGGCTGTTAAGACAAAAAATGCCATAATTTCAATACATAGATTTTTATCTCTACATGTCTCCTTTAAAGATATAACCCAAATCTCAGGGGGTACTAGTATGAAAAAGAAGAAAATCGATAAAAAGAAAATTATCATCCTCAGCACTGGTAACGAAAATGGTCCCCTCATTTCATGCTGTTGGGCGGCTTTTTTGCGAAATAAATAATTTTACCAGTTTAAACAGAAGGAACGTGTAGTGCATCAAAAACCTGACTGGCCCAAAAATCCGGCCGGGGTAAAGATTATGAGTAATAATGAATTCAATGGCAAGGGTGAATACGAAAATCTCTTTCCCCTTAAAAAAGATAGCTGAATTTTCATATCGGTTACATAGAAACACACTTGAAACATTTAATTAATTAGGTTGAGCTTGCCAAAGATCTAATCTTATCTTGGGGATTTTGGCAATACTGCCTATATCCCCAAATGATACTTACAGGCTGCTAAAAAAATGAAAACCAGTAAATGAAGGATGACGCTTCGGGGTAATGTTTTTTGGGGAAATCATTCATAAAAGACATTATTTATTATTAATATTACCAATAAAGGCATTTAATCCCTCCTCATAACGTTCAGCCGATTGAATAAACCCCTCATTATGGCCACCACTAATCTCAAGAAACTCCTTCGGCTCCCCGGCCGCTTCAAACAAACGGCGCCCTTGACAAAAGGGTATCAAATCGTCATCAGGGCTGTGGATAACAAGAAGAGGGCATTTTACTTTTTGAAGATAATCTATGGTAGTATAGTGAAAACGCACCAGCAGGCTAACCGGTAAAAAGGAATATATGGTAGCGGCCATATCCCGGATAGAGGTGAAGGTTGACTCCAGGATAAGGGCTTTTGGTGGATAGTCTTTGGCAAGATGGGCGGCAATAGCGCCCCCAAGCGAGCGGCCAAAAAATATTATCTCGGACGCTGATACCCGACGTTCCTGAATCAGATAGCGCCGGGCCGCCTCAGCGTCAAGATAGGTGCCCTTTTCACTTGGCTTGCCCTCGCTTTGGCCATAGCCGCGATAATCAAAAATGAAGACGCTGAGTCCCAGACGGTTAAAGACCTGAATGGAGTCAAGCCGATGAGAGATATTCCCCGCATTACCATGGCAAAACAAAACTACCCCCTTGGGTCTCTTGACTGGAATAAACCACCCGGAGAGTTTTACTCCATCCTCTGTCTTAAAAAAAACAGCTTCACAGGAAAGGTTTATGGCCTTGGGAGTGGTTACCAATTCAGCCTGGGGATAATAGATAAAATGAGACTGAAAGATATATAAAATAGCCATCAGGCCGAGGAAAACAAAAAAAGTGATAAAAATAAATACAGAGAACAAATGCCAAATTTTTCCTATAACCACAGATAATTTCCTTCCCATTACGCTGGTAGGCCCCTAAACTACTTTAATTACCATTATGGAACATGTTCTAATAAAAGTTGGAAAAATGTATTACTATTTATTCAGCCAAAACATAGGCAAATATAAGTGGGGCTATGATCGTTGCATCAGATTCTATGACAAACGTGGGAGTATCTGCCTCCAGCTTTCCCCAGGTAATCTTTTCATTGGGCACTGCTCCGCTATAAGAACCATAAGATGTAGTGCTATCGGAAATCTGACAAAAATATCCCCAAAACTTACAATCCTCTTTAAGATCTTGTTTAATCAAAGGTACAACGCAGATTGGAAAATCCCCGGCAATTCCTCCGCCAATCTGAAAAAATCCCATTGAGCCTGCCTGGGTATTTTCTTGATACCAGTCAATAAGAAAATTCATTGTTTCAAGTCCTGATTTTACTATGGTAAAATCGGATACTTTTTTCTTTCTGATAAAGGCCACAAAAATATTGCCCAAGGTGGAATCTTCCCATCCCGGTATGAAAAGAGGAATATTCTTTTCACAGGCAGCTAAAACCCACGAATCTTTTGGATCTATTTGATAATATTGTTTTAGTACACCACTTTTAATCATCTGGTAGATAAACTCATAAGGGAAAAATCTTTTACTTTCCCGGTCTGCCTTTTGCCAGAATGTAAGTAAGTGATTTTCAATTCTTCTCATAGCCTCTTCTTCAGGAATACAGGTGTCAGTTACCCTGTTTAAGCCGCTTTTAGCTAAAGTCACCTCTTCAGGAGGCGATAGATATCTATAATGAGGAATATGTTCATAATGGTTATGAGCCACCAAATTAAACAAGTCCTCTTCAAGATTGGCGCCGGTGCAACACAGGGCCTGTATTTTATCTTTACGTATCATCTCAGCCAGAGTTATGCCCAATTCAGCCGTGCTCATGGCCCCTGCCAAGGATAAAAACATCTTTCCCCCTTGTTTAAGATGCTTAACATAAGCTTTGGCCGAGGCTTTTACTGAGTAAGCATTAAAATGTTTAAAATTTTTCTCCATGAATTTTTTTATCGTCATGAATTCTTTACATTCAGATTCGATGAAATCATTCTTATCCATTGTGTACTCCATTTGATTTGCTGTTTGATTATAATTATTCAGATCCCTCAGCTCCTCCCCTTTGATGGGGGAGGCTTAAGTGGGGGTGAACCAAAGATCACCCTCCCCTAACCCCTCCCATCAAGGGAGGGGGACTGAATGGTTACATTTGATTTATTCTTATTTTTAAAGGGACAATATAAAGGGTCCCCAATCAAGACCATCTGCCAGGACCAAAACGGGTTGGACAAAGCGTAACATTCAGCCAAGGTAAGACGGCCTTCCAGCAAAAGTCCAAAAAAAACATCCGGCAGGGGAAAAGCCTGAACATAGGGCTCAGCCACCGGACCTATAGTGGCGGCCACCCCTTTTTCAAGCATTACTTTACACCAGACACGGCTTTCTTTATTTTTCAGGGTGGAACATTCCGCACTGGCTATATGGAACCCTACAGCGCCCTGTGACCAGGAAAAAGCGTCTATATAACGTGCCAGACTGTACCATCCACAGTAAAAAGCCGCCTTCGGGCATTGACCGGGCTGAAAAAGATCTGATTGGCAATCAAGTTTGACCGGCATGCCTTTGGTTTTTTCTATCACCCGGGACGCCCGGTGAATAGCCCGGTCATAAAGGGCATAACCGCTTACCTTCTTGTCACCCGGGTCCGGCCACCTGGCATCAAAATAGGCAATGCCGTGCATTCCTTTTTTTTCAACTTCCAGGCTATCGTCAATAATACGATAGACAATATCTTTCGATGGTCCATCCAGACGGCTCACGATAAGGACCTTTTGCGGCATAGCATCGATCTTCTTTCCCCTATATCCCACAAAAAACCTGTTGGGCAACCATCTTCCCAACGGATACTTATCCTCCCTCACCAGGGCCAATTCCGAGTCAACTGCTGCCCCGCTGAAATCCTTTTGTATTTGCTCAATTTGTCTTGTAATGAGAGCTTTAGCCTTTTTGAGAGATTTAAGTTCCCGGTTATCTTGTTGTGACTTTACATCCTCAATTTGATTGCTTAGGGAATCGCGCTTTTTTTGAAATTCCTTTAACTGTTTTCGCTCCTCAGGGGTAAGCTCGGGAGGATATACACGTAATGGAAGGCCATACATAGTTACCAGACAGCGAAATTTGAGGCCCTCCGGGTCATTTTCATCAAGATAGGCCCGTACAGGATTGGCAATATATTTTTCATAATCATCTCTGCTGCAATGCTCTCCTGTCGGGGCTTTTAGCCGAATCAGGTTGCTTGCCGGGATATGGCGCTTTTCCATATAGTATTTAGCGAGTTTACAACTGGACCAGGCCTTCTTGTTGGCCACGACCACTACCTGTTCTGGTGTAAGCGCTTGACTGATGGTTACATAAGCGAACAAACTGCACATTAAGAGAAAAATACAAAAAGCTCTTTTAATCATTTCTTTTTACACAATTCTATCTCAAAGATTTTGGGCCATAATTTCCCTGTCACAAACAGCCGATCATTTTTTTGATCATAGGCAATGCCGTTGAAAACGTCAACAGGATAACCCCTGTCTTCCGGTCTTAAAAGCCCGGTTAAATCTATCCAGCCAATTACCTGACCTGTTTTGGGTTCAATCCTGACAATGTAGTCTGTTTGCCAAACATTGGCATAAATTTCTCCTTGAATATATTCCAGTTCATTGAGCCCGGTCACAGGCCCATCTCGGCTATATACTTCAAGCCGTTTTATTTCCTGAAAGGTTTCAGGGTCCAAAAAATAGACTATTGCGCTGCCATTGCTCATGATTAGCTGTTTTCCATCATGGGTGAGGCCCCACCCCTCAATTGAATAATTGAATTCTTTTAACAGTTCAAAGGTGTCTATATCATAGACAAATCCAAGTCCGGACTGCCAGGTTAACTGGAGAATTGTGTTCCCAAAAATCGTCACCCCCTCGCCAAAAAATTGGGCCGGCAACATGTGCTTCTGTAAGGTATTACCACTTTCTAATTCCACCTTCCTTAAACTGGACTGCCCGCGTATTCCGGTCCCTTCATACAAAAAACCATCTTCAAAAACCAACCCCTGGGTAAAGGCGCGTTGATCATGGGGATAGGATGTAACAACCTTGTAGGTATAAACAGGAATATTATCAAGGGTTGCGGAATTTGTTGAATTGGTGGGAGCTTTTGAACAAGAGGCAATACAAATTGCCCCGAGTAAACTAAAGACTCCCCAAAAAATAACCTTAACGTATTGGTTTCTATAGATTTTCTTATGATTATGGGATTGCAAATAATTCCCCACTTTTATTCATCCCCTTAAGGTGGGTTTAAGCAGAGTAAACTAAAAGTATACCATTATTAAGAGGAATTTGCATCAAATTAGACAGGACTTATGCTATTTTCTTATTGGCCTCTATTCGAATAAACCCTTGCAAGGAGGAACTTTTTAAGGCAAGGGCCCCTTCACTAATCGAATGTCATCTATCCACACGGTACCCTTTCCATTAATAACAAGGTTGAGTTTTATATTATCCGGATTTTCTCCTTCTTTTAAAAAGAAAATCGTTTCTTGACTGGTCCATTCATTGCTCCCCGACAAGGGTGAATGCAGACCTCGGGAGAAGTATTCACCTTTGCCTGGAAAATGACACCACATCTCCAAGTACACGCTATCCTCAACGGCCTCCGTACGAACTTTAGCTTGATAGATCAGGCGCGCCTTTTCAATATCTATATCTCCAGTTTCATACAGTTGGGCAGTAATAGGTTTTGTTGTAATGATTTGTATTGAGCCGTTACCGTCGCTGGTAATTTTTTTATCTATCTCAACCCTCGATCGGCTAATAACCCCCTCTAAACTGTCAATGGGGTAATGTTTTAACTCGATTACTTCCATCGACTTTTTAAAGCAGCCCAATAAAAAGAAAAAAAGCCAGCCTAGGTATATCAAATAAAAAATCAAATGCTTATGATTAATCTTCCTCATCATTTACCCCCCCCTTTTTAAATAAATTTATAGCATAGAAATTTCCATTTTTTTTATGCGGCTTGCCGGGCGCCGATCACTAATTCGTAATGCGTAATTTAAACAAGTCTCATGCCTCTGATGAAATAAGGAAAAACTCCTTACCCTGTTATGACAAAATCGGTTTTTCCTTCAAAATTCTATGCAGTTCTAAGACTTAAGTCCAAAATATCTTATTCTGCATGTACCAAATTACCCAGTTAAGAAGGGAATCGATCAATGTAATCAAAAAAATGAATAAATTCCAAAATCATATTGTAAATGTCAAAGAAATATATCCGTTGAAAATTTTGGCCAGGGAGGAAGATATATAACTATAGATTTTTAGATAAATAATTTCATAACAGATATTCATACAATAGTAGCGCAGGGCTTCAGCCTTACATTATGGCAGGGCTGAAGCCCTGCGCTACATCATAAAAAAATTAGTGCATGAAATTTAATATCTAAAATACTATATCTGGATAGGATAAACAAAAAAGGCTGAGCAAGATGCATTCATTGCTCAGCCTTTTTTTATTATTAATAATTTGCCTTCTCTTAATTAAAACAACGGCGGCAAGGTCAAGGCAGGATGGTTCACTTTGGACATAAACTCCATGACTTCTTCTTCAGTAGAGGCCGTCTCATCATCAGCTATCATATCATAAAAATTATCTACACCCAAGGCCTTAGCCTGTTTTTCAATCATCGGCCGAAGCTCTTCTTTCAAGATCTTTGGCATCCAGGCTACCCGCAAGAGCCCTCCTTCAGCGGAAATGTATTTTGGGCTGCCAATGTAGTGTTTGCTATGGCCGGTAAATCCGGGAGTTTGCAAACCGCCGCCAACGGTTCCGGCCAAGGTCGAAAACTTCATTCCGCAAGGGGTCATGCCGGCAAATTCACGATTCACTGTCATAATGGCATTGGCCATAGGCAATACGCCGGAGATACATTCAAAGCAGCCACAGGAGGTCATGGGATCTTCCATGATGCTGTAACCGTTGAATCTTTCAATATTTTGGCGTGAGGCCTGAGAAATAAAATCATTCACCCCGGACCACTGTCCCTTCTTCTGGTCTACGGTATCTCCCTTGGCAATAGGCCGATTCGGACCTGTCGGATCGATCTGGTAGGCTGCTTTTCCGTCCAACCAGTTATAGGCCCCGCATAATCCGCTTCGCTGCGGGGTGATGACGCAGACATGATTGGGAGCAAAGGACTGACAAAGTGTGCAGGAATAAAAAGTATCTACGCTTTCATCAGTCAAGGCGCCGATTCTTTCATCTCGGAAATGATAGGCCTTGCGGGCTATATCCCGCCGGGCCACCACATCTTCTTCCTTGGTGTAAATGGTTACCTGTATCTTATCTAAAATGGCTGAATAGTCAGCATGCATTTTCGCATGGATAATATCGCCAAAATGGTGGAGTTTAAAACCCTTTTGCTTGGCTTCCTTACTGACTCTAATCCAGTTAATATCTCTTTGCCCCATGTGGAATACTCCCTGGGCTTCATTGAGATATCGGTGAATCTGGCGCTCTACAATAGACTCAAAATCAGACTGAAATTCTCGACCGGCAACTTCAACCAGAATACCTAAGGGCAAACGGGAGCCTTCTTCCACATCATCGATCTCAGGACCAACAACATTTATTTTGCCGTCCTCTATCTCGTTCATATCACGCATGGTTGCAAATTCAAAAGCCGTTGTTTTGGTGCCGCCCATTTCCACAAAGGTATCTTCTTTTCTTACTCGCTCCCCTTCAAAAGCGGGCCCATAAGAAACCGGCACCGGGACCTTATGAATTTGGACCTTCAGGCCGCGCACCTCAATGGCTTTGCTGACTATCCTATTATGAGGAATGTTGGAGACCACGTGCTCATACGTACAGACTCCGGTGGGAAGAATCTGGGGAATGTCCGTATCGGCAATAGTAGGAAATCCATAATTTATAACCCCTGCCGCTTGGGCATATTTTTCATCATCCACTTCCCCCAGGGCCAAAACAAAAGCAAACACACGGTTCTTATTGTATTTTAAAATTTTACTATAATCCCCCGGTTTTACTCCGCCAAAGGACATGGCCGCCCTGGTGGCAAAGCCGATGGCAAAAATGGCGCTGGTTACATCCTTGCCGAAGGGAATCAGGCGAGTTTCCCAGCCCATCTGGACGCCTTCCTCACGCAACTGCTCGGCCATGGTCTTGCCATGAGAGTCGGCGGCCATAAATACATACAGGTTTTTTTCCTGAAGCTCTCTGGCAATTTTGACGGCAATTTCATTAGTCGGGCAAGCACCAACGCAAGCGGCAAAGCCCGGCGCCGTTCCGTCCACAAACTCAATGCCCCTTTTACGCATAATAACATCATCAGCCGCACCCAACCATAAATTACCGTCTTCGGGACAATTTTCGGTCATGGAATAGGGAACAGGGTCTTGTAAATATTTAATGACTTCAATGATCTCATCGGCAAAAAGCGTGGCCGTCCCGGCATCCAAGGTATGTCCAAGGTAGGGAAGCCAAACCTTTTCCGTAGGATTAGGCGGCAATAAGGATTTAGTCCGCTTCAAAATCTTTGGCAGATCCCCGAGTTTTTCAGCCTTCATGCCCGTCATCCCATAGATAACCGGCAAAAAATAACCGGTATTGGGAAACTCGATCGTTTTATCCGGTCCATGCTGCTCCAAAGCTTTGGCCAGAGAGGTTTCCGCTCTTCCTACAATTTTGTGTGCCCCACGAATGGCGGCAGAAGCGATTATTTTTGACATTGTTTACCCCTTTTTCAAAACTGTAAAAGTAAATTCGACTTAAAATTCATTATGAATATAGCCCTCACTCCTAACCGTCTTCCAGCAAGGAAAAGAAGGAGTGAATGCGTTATCATCATTTAGCGCCGATCAGTCGGCGCGAATTCACAAGACCTTAGACCTCCAGAGACCTTCTCATATCCATATCATAGAGGACCCGATCTTGTTTTTTATCGATCCCCAAAGCCGCTCTTTTGGCTTTAATATGATCGATCATCAAATGAGCCATCTTTATCGGATCAGGCTCAAAGGCCCATTTGCCTTTGGTGATTTTTTCGAACTTATTGAATAAAAGGTCCTTGACCTCTTCACTTCCCATAATGGGAAAGGTTACTCCAAAGACAGTAAAGACACCTGAGGCTACAAAATATTGCCCGATGGAAATTGCTTTTTCACTCATCCACTCAGGAGCGCAACCTGCCAAAGGAAGATCGGATATATCGTCTCCCAGACCACCCTCTTTCACCATGGCTGTGGCTGCCATCAGCAGGCGGCTGTTATCCACACAAGATCCGCAGTGAAGCACTGGCGGCAGGCCCACTGTTTCGCATACTTCGGCCAATCCCGGGCCGGCTAAGGCAGCGGCTTCCGGAATCATCAAACCCTCCTTTGCGCTGGCAATGGCGCAACATCCGGTTTGAAGCACCAGCACATTATTTTTAATCAATTCCTTAACCAGGATATTGTTCACATCGTCATGCTTTACCCTTGGATTATTGCAGCCTACCACGCCGGCCACGCCTAATATCCGGCCATTCATGATATTATCGTTCAACGGACGATAAGAGCCCCGGAAGGTCCCCCCCAAGCAATAGTTAATGCTTTCATGACTGAATCCGGCTACCAGGTCCATTTCTGCCTTGGGAACGCAGATTTTGCCAGGATTGCGATTCCCAAAATTTTCAATCCCCTGGTCAATAATATTTTTGGAGATCTTAAGGGCATCATGCTCTTCAAACTGCATATGAGTTGCCCCGGCCATCTTAGCCTTTTCCGAGGTAGTTATCAATTTGGTATGATAACACTGCACAAGATCACCCAAAGACTGCATGATACATTGCACATCAACAACCATGGCATCCACCACGCCGGTAAGAATGGCCAACTCCTGCTGGAGAAAATTTCCTGCTACGGGAATGCCGTGGCGCAACAAAATTTCATTGGCTGTACAGCAAATCCCGGCCAGATTAATCCCTGCCGCGCCTTTGGCCTTGGCCTTAGCAATCATTTCCGGGTCCTGGGCGGCCACTACCAGCATTTCCGAAAGAAGGGGATCATGACCATGCACAATAATATTTACCTGATCTTCTTTTAAGACCCCTAAATTTGCTTTACCGCGCACAGGGACCGGAGTTCCAAGTAAAATATCTTGCACCTCAGTCGCCAACATAGAGCCTCCCCAACCGTCGGCCAAAGCAGCCCGCGTTCCATGACGTAAAAGATTTTCCGCATCCTGATCAACACCCATATGGGTGCGATGCATGATTTCCACTACTTCACGATCTATCCCTCGGGGAGACACTCCCTGCTCTCGCCAGAGAGCCTGCCGTTTTTCCGGCGCCCTTTTGATAAATTGCAGTTCGCCTTCCTGATTGCCAAATTCAGCCCATAGTTTCGGGGCCAATTCTTTGGCAATTTCCGAAGAGGCTTTTCCTTCGGTTTCAATCCCAAAATCCTGGGCTACTGCTATGAGTTTTGTAACATCTTTGATTTTATATCCTGACCCTTCAGCCTCACCATTGGCAACCATGGAAAAGGTTTTGATAATATCCCGGCCATGATCTGAATGGGCGGCGGCACCTGCGGCAATCATCCGCACAAAATTACGGGCTGCAATGGTACCGGCCGTAGCACCACAGACCCCTCTTTTCGTCCCGGTCTCTTTGGTGCTGAGTCGACATGGGCCCATGGAACAATTCTTACAGCACAATCCCTGACTTCCAAAGGGACAGGGCTTTAAATCCGCTGCCCGATGAAATGCCGTGAGATCCTTCTCATGTTCCATTGATTCAAAAATTTCATTACAGGCTTTACATGATGAAAATTCTTTATAGTCCATAATTCTCTCCTTAGGTGATCAAGAATGTAATACACATCCTGTTATAGAAACAACCCTTGTATATATTGCTGGGAAATTATCCAAATTTGTAAGATGCTCAACCATTCAATTACTTAACCTCCTTACTATCACGCTTACTCGCGCCCCTCTCAAGGGGTAAATTTTACTCGACAAATTCCCTAACTACGCCAATTCCCGAAGGAATTTGGGAATATTCGCCGCTTCCCTGGGACCCACTACCACTTTCCATCCAGGCAATTCCTCTTCAATCTCTCCGGAAAGAATAGAAACGTAGCCGGGAATAATTAAATTGCGATGATTCACTTTCTCCTCAACCGTCTGGTTCTTCACCAACTTGGCAATCTTGGGAGCATTGAACTTATCCGCCGCCCAAGCCGTCAGCACCGATAATCCTTCGGAGTTGGCAATCAAAAGCCAGGAAGGAACCTTGCTGTTTTCAATTTCACCCAAAACAATAAAATAGGTTAAAGAAAAATTCGTGGTAATGAGCAAAGGAGAATTCTCATCGGGCTCACCAATTTTATAGAGTTTCTCCTCGACCTGCATCGGCTGCTGCGGATCAGTGTAAATATTTTGCCGCAGAGTATAAAGAGGTAATATGACCTCATTATTAATGTTGTTTAAAACAATTAAGGAGGCATATTTCATAACCCCAATACCTGCCCGCGCTACTTCCATCAATGAATTCTCTGCTCCTTGCCCCGGGAAAACGATGGTAGGATATCCCAATGGTTTAAATTTTTTCTTAATGCCGGCACGCCGGATCTGGGTAAGGTCGGAAAGCATTTTACCTGCCGTCCTGGCCCCTGAATCTAAGACCAAATCCTCAACTCCGGAAGCCGCCAACTTCTCTGCCAGGGCCGATAAGGCTTCAAGCCCCTTATCACTATATACCGCTAAAGGCGTTTTGTATTCTTTGGCCAAGGCTGCCATCTGATCACAATTCTCCTCTGTAGCTGCATACATAAGAGGCTTTCTGCTGGCCGTCTCAGCTAAACCTGCCTTCATGATTTCAGGATCAAGGGAATCCAAAATCAAGCCGCTATCGGTAAGGTCGGCTATCTTTTTGGTCACTTGAGCAAAGCGCCCTGCATCTTTTGCCTTATCTTGAATACATATCAAATCAACGCGCAATTGTTGTCCGACTCTCTCCATAGCTGAATCTTTAACCTGTTGTACTTTTTGTTCAATCTCCTGATCAGAAAGATTATCCGCCACAGCCAGAGCTAATCCTGAAGGGTGGTTAAATTTCTTTTCATGTCGAAAAAGAACGGTCTCATCACCAATTTCAATTGTTCGGTCACCGGTTCCCAATTTTACCAACCGAACAGGCGGCGCTGAGACCTCGGTTAAAATCTTTTTGGCCTCCGCTGAAATGTGGGGGCAAGCATCCAGGCGAACCTGGGCTGCAGCCAGTCTCATGGCAAAAGCCAAACATGTCGGAAATTTGCAATCTCCGCAGTTGGTTTTCGGTAAATATTTAAATATCTGAATACCTGTAAGGCCCATTTTATTCTCCTTTTTTTTCGCTTAATTGCCTGGAAATTTTCATGAGGAAATACTCCTTATTCACCCAATTCAGCCAAAGTCTTATGCACAGTCACCAACGCCTCAGGATGACGCAAAACCGCCAGACCACCGCCGGCCATGATAAAGCTCAAGGCGGTCAAGGTTTCCCACAAAACCCCTCGCTGTTTGGCATCTCCCCAGGTAGGTTGCTCCTCTTGAGTTGCCTTCGCTTCCTTGACTTTCCAGGTTACCTCGCCGACATCAACTATCATAGGCATTTGCATCATAGTATCATTTTGCTGCAGGGCAGCCAGCCGAATCCGTTCCATAACCGAGTATGTATACTCAAGGCCATACCCTAAAGTGCTGGACATAGCATCAACGATAATATTTTCCCCATCAAAACCACTCTGGGTTAAGAGAATATTTAATTGTTTGGAAAGGTTAATATCCAGGTCGGAAAGGGCCACCAGCTTGTGACCATAGGCAGTAGCCACGGCCGCAAAGGTTTTATAATTTTTTTCTTGGGCCTTGCCGATAATCGAGCCTGTATTGGCCGCCACCTCGGCCACATGTTTCATTACCTCAACATCCTTTTCCACATGGTTGCTCCCCAAAATCATCAAGGGGACCTGAATAGCCGAGAGAACTGAATCCACAACCTTTCCAGCCTCTTGCGGGGATTTATCACCATTGTCCGGATGCGTTCCTGCAAGACGAAGACAAATCATATCGGCCTTATACTGATCCTGACAACGCTTGGCCCATTCTACCGGGTTGTTCATTACATCCCCATAGGACTCTGTCAAGCTTGGGGCCCAATCAGTAGGTTCTATATCCTGAATCTCTAAAGCTAAGGGTATTAGTAAAGGGACCTTTCCCTCAAAACTCAGAAAGGGAAGGACCTCCTCACCCCCCAAGATCGCTTTATGTTGTTCTTGCCCAACTTCCAGTTGGTTAATTTTTCCATTATATATTTCCTTAGGCACGGTAAAGGGCATAATCTCCTCCTTTGCTGCCGGCCAATGTGCAAGGTATGGGTTCACCCCCATCAACAAACCCTTATGGCTTTCGACTAAGGCTTAAGCTGTGGGTAGCAAACGAGCGCACATTGACTTTAGCTGGTTTCTAAATATGAATGACAATATAAGCTTTGATTTAAAATCACCGAGGTTGTTTTCACTGACTGCATAATCATTGAATCTAATGGATCAACAATGGCCCCTTCCAGCCCCACAGTAATGGCCATAGTCAAAAAAGTAGAATTGATCAAGCCGCGCATTTCCTCAGGAGCGCCATTAGAAACATTACTGAGACCAATCACGCTCTTCATGGGGGGATCATTCAACTCTCGAAATAATTTGATGGCCTCTAAAATCTCTTTTACTTGCTCTTGCTGACCGTTAATAGGCACCATGATCGGGTCCAGATAGATATCTTCTAAGGGAACGCCATGTTCCATGGCCGAGGCCATTACTTCAGCAGCCAAAGCACATCGCTCATTGGCATCGCGAGGCAGCCCCCCTGTGGCCAAAGTAAGGCCGATTATCATAGCGTTATATTTAGCCGCCAGAGGCATTAACAACGCCAATCTCTCCGGGTCGGCTGAAGTAGAGTTAATCAGGGCCTTTCCCTTATGCACTTTCAGCCCTGCCTCAATAGCCTCGGCATTGGTGGTATCAAGACAAAGCGGGACATCCACCACACTTTGAATATTCTCCACCAGCCAGAGCATTAATTCGGGTCCGGTTTTTCTGGCCGGCCCGATATTAATATCCAGCATGTTTGCCCCTGCCTTGACCTGCTGAATGGCCATATCCTTGATGGGCTCAAAATTTCTCTCTTTAAAGGCATCTGCATAAAGCTTTGTTCTTACATTAATCTTTTCCCCTATAACCAGCATACATTCCTCCTTTTATACTGTATGGTTTTTATTTTCTTTTTCTCCTAATAGGTTTTCCGATAATAAATTCATGTTGGAGCCGAAGGCTTTAGACCCTGCGCTCCTTTTGTCTGAATATAGATTTTAAAATTATTTTTCATAGCCTTCTTTTGCCTATTTATTCTCAACGTTCTTCTCAACCAACTCAAGCATCATATCCGATACCTTTTGTACAGCAAGAGAATTATCCGGCAATTGAATCAATGGCTTACCTTCTAAATCAAACTGGATTAAACGTTTGTCTGAAGGAATAGCGCCTAAAAATTGCACTCTCATTCCGGTAATCGCCTCATGAAAGGCATCGGTAAGGCCGTTTAAAGAGCGATTAACTACCAGATAGGTTTTTTTGATATCAAGCTGTAACTCCACAATAATATCCAGTATCCGTTGAACAGTGCGAAGACCGCGCAGGGTTTCATCAGTAGAGATAACCAGGGCATCCACACCTTGCGTTGTCCTTCGACTGAGATGTTCCAGTCCGGCCTCATTGTCCATAATAACGTATTTATAGCTTTGGCCGATTCTTTCACTATATTTTCGAATAAGATGATTGGCATAGCAATAGCATCCCGGCCCCTCAGGTCTGCCCATAGTCATTAAATCAACGCCAGAGCTTTCCACCAGAATCTCATGAATTCTCTGCTCAATATATTGCTCCTTGGTTACTCCCAGTGGAAGATCCTTTACTTCAGCCATAGCCTTTTCCCGAAGGGCACCCACGGATTCTGCTATTTCTAATCCCAAGACCTCATGAAGATTCGCATTCGCATCAGCATCTACGGCCAAAACCGGTGATTTCCCTTTAGCCAAAAGATAACGAATCATTAACCCGCATAAAGTCGTTTTCCCCGTTCCACCTTTACCGGCCACTGCAATTATATAACTCATTTTTTTCTAATCCTTTTTTTTCTTTGGAAGATGAATTGATGTTCCCTTGACGTCTTCAGCCGCCTCAACCAATACCTCGGATAAGGTCGGGTGAGCATGTAGCGTATCAGCCAATTGCCGGACCCTGACACCCATCCGAATGGCCAAAGCAGCTTCATGAATAATATCTGTGGCGTGGGGGCCTATGATATGTACCCCCAGCACAGTCTCCTCATCATTGTCGGCAATCATTTTGAGAAAACTATCGGTTTCTCCCATAGCCAAGGCTTTTCCACTGGCTGAAAAAGGAAATTTGCCGACCCCTACATCATATCCTTCTTCTCTGGCCTGCGCTTCCGTCAGGCCTACAGAGGCAATCTCCGGCATAGTAAAAATACAGGTAGGCACAGTTCCATAATCCATAGTTTTTCGCTTGCCCAGACAATTCGTAGCCGCCACAATCCCTTGTGCCGAAGCTATATAAGCCAATCGAAGATGACTGGCCACATCACCGATGGCGTAAATGCCTTCCACAGAGGTCCGCATTCTATTGTCTACTAAAATCATTCCCTTGGAAGTTTTCACCCCAACCTCCGCCAACCCGAGATTATCTGAATTAAATACTCGCCCAATGGAAACCAACATTTTGTCCGCCTGGAGCGTTTTTTCAGACTCCAATTCGACTTCTATTTCCTCAGAGCCTTTTCTTACCTGACAAATGGTTTCATTGGTTAAAATGGTAATGCCTGCTTTTTTTAACAGTACCCGCAATTGCCGGCTAATCTGCTTATCCTGCAACTGAATCAGGTCCGGCATGACCTCGACAATGGTAACTTTGCTCCCCAAGGCATTAAAAATACAGGCAAATTCGCAACCAACCACACCTCCACCCACAATCAGGAGCCGTTCAGGGACCTCCTCCAAGGACAAGGCTTCATCGCTGGTAATTGCTCTCTTTCCGTCGATTTCAAAAACCGGTATTTTGGCAGGTCTGGAGCCGGTAGCAATAATAATCTTTTCCACGCTCACCTTCTCCATCTTGCCATTATCACGAGTCGTAACTTCGATAATATTCGGTGTTCGAATCCCGGCTTTGCCCCACATCAGATCAATTTGATAGCTTTTCAGTAGTTGTCTAATCCCTTTAGTCAAGCGTTCAACAATTCTGTCTTTGCGCTCCATCATCTTTTTAAAATCAAAGGAGATATCTTTGATTTGAATGCCGAATTCTTCTGCCGATTTTATATTGGAGAGCGCACTTACACAGCCAACCAGGGCTTTGGTCGGAATACAGCCAAGATTCAAGCATGTCCCGCCTACCTCTGACCGTTCAATTAAACAAACCCGAGCCCCCAGTTGAGATGCTCTGATCGCTGCCACATAACCACCCGGCCCGGCCCCGATAATGCCAATGTCATAATCGCTCATAATTCTTTTGCCTCTTCAATATGGACGTCAGAAAGAGAAACATTTCGGTAAAGCATAGGGGACCAATAACTGTATTAATATTCTTGAGGGAGTTTTTGTAGTTCCTCAAAGGTAAAAACCGGCCCATCTTTGCAAACATATTTATTTCCGATGTTACAGCGGCCACATTTACCAAATCCACATTTCATTCTCATCTCTAGTGAATTCAAAATTTTGTTGGGCGCAAAGCCCAGATCAAAAAGAATAGGAATGGTAAGTTTAATCATTATCGGAGGGCCGCAAACCAAGGCTATGGCATTATCCGCAGAAGGAGCCACTTCCTTGACCACAGGCGGAATAAAACCCTCTCTCCCACTCCAATCCGCATTTCCCTTATCAACGGTCACCTGGACCTTTAAATCAGGCTGGGAAGCCCAAGTTTCCACTTCTTGACGATAAATAAGATCACCCGGGGTCCTGGCCCCACAGATAATAGTAATATCCCCGTAATCCTTCCTGCGGGAATCATCCATCAAATACACAGCCAAAGATCGCAAGGTAGTAAAAGCAAACCCTCCCCCTACAATGACAATATTTTTACCCTTTAGCTCTTCCATGGGAAAACCATTTCCGTAAGGTCCTCGCAAACCAATAATCCGCCCGGCGGAAGAATTATGAAGGTCTTTCGTTACCACCCCCATTTTTTTTACCGTAAATTTCACTTCTACTCCCTCGGAAGGAGATGAAGCAATACCAATAGGAATTTCTCCGGCCCCGGCAATGGAAATTTCGGCAAACTGACCTGGATGATACGAAAAAGCTTCGCAATCTTGAGGATTCAGAAAGGATAAGACAAAACTTTTAATATCCTTTCCCGCTGTCTCATCAATAATTTTTTCTATCTTTACATTTTTTGGTAAATAGGGATTCTCCATTTTCTCTTTCCTCAACTAAACGCCGATACTATCTGTCTAATATCCATATTGACCGGACATTCCCTGATACATCTTCCGCAGCCGACACAGGCAACGTGTCCGTTATTAACCTTAAAATAATTAAATTTGTGCATAATTCTTTGCCGCATACGTTCTTTACCCGATAACCTGGGATTATGTCCTGATGTATGAAGTGTAAAGAGGGGAAACATACAAGAGTCCCACAACTTCACTCGTCTCCCCCGGTCCCGGCTGTTTTCATCCTGTATATCGAAGCAATGACAAGTAGGGCAAACAAAGGTACAGGCCGCGCACCCTAAACATTTTTCATGAATTGTTTCCCAGACAGAATCCTCAAATGAGGAACGTAATTTCTCAGAAATCTTTTCTGCCTCAAAGGCCGGTGGAATCATCGACAGGACCTTCTCGCCCTGCTTCTTGGCGTAAGAAAGGTCCTTTTCCGGTGCCTTATCAATACCGAAAAGCTTAGAGGCCAATTCTTTTCCCTGAGGAGTTACTGCTTTGATCAGATATCTATCACCAAGATCTTGCCAAAGCATATCCATACCGGTAGTATCCAATGGGCCTCCTCCCGTGGAGGTACAAAAACAGGTGCTTTGGGGATTCGTACAGGCAAGACCAATCACCACAGTGTTTTTGCGCTTGTTGAGATAATAGACATCCTTATACTGCGGATCATTGAAAATACAATCCAATAAAGTTATAGCCTTAGCATCGCAGGGACGAACTCCCACCAGGCAAGCGGGCTTGTCTTCAATGAGCGGTGGATGAATTTGATTATTTTCTTTTTCGTAACAAAAAAGCACCTCGGTTTGAGGAAAAAAATAATCCTTAGGGCTTAATTTGCTATTGGTATAATTAAGATCTAAGGCCTCACTGGAGGGTAAAGCCGAAAACACAGTCATATCATCTTGCCGAGTCGGGGCCACCACCTTTCCCATTTGCATCAAGCTCTCGATAACACCTTTGATATTTTCCTTCTTTATAATCCCTGTATCCATTTGTTAATTCCTATTCTTATGATTCCTTCTTCAAATCCCTATTATTCTTTATTTTTCCGTGATACAATCCTGCGGATCATCAAGCTTAAACGTACCAAAGGCTGGCGCTTCATCCGGATTTAATCCGGGAATATAGTGATAAAGCTCCTGCACGTCCTTTTGAAGTTTTTTGTTTAAAAGTCTTAAATCAATACCCATAGGACAGGCCCTAGAGCAGGCACCGCAATCAATACACCTTCCCGCACAATGGTAAGCACGTATAATATGATAAATTAATGTATCTTCTTCAGCAGCAGTCTTCCCGAACCACTGTGGTTGTGTCTGGTCAACAATACATTCCTGACAATAACATAAAGGACAGGCATTTCGGCAAGCGTAACAGCGAATACATTTTTGGGCCAATTCACGAAAATAGCGCCACCGCTCCTGAGTGCCCAAACCCTCGAAAGATTTTACCTCTGCAAACTCGTCCTTGACCTGAGGCTCAGAGCTTTTTTCACCAATAAAAATATCCGACACCGGAGCGTTTCTTCGCGAACAAGTCTTACAGGAAGCATGCAAAACATCCTCTAAAGGTAGCCGTACTTCTTCTTCTGTCTGAAGCACGAGTGAATCCTTATCAACCGAAAAAGCCTTAACAGCATCAATATTTACCGAGGCGGCTAATTTTTGTCGATCAACAACTCCGGAGCACGGAAGACCAATAATTAGCAATCGGTCTCGATCAATACGTTTTTCCTGTAAAGCAACCACTGCGGCTCTGGCATCACAGCCTTTAGCCATCAGACCTACCTTCTCTTTTCTCCCTTCTAAATAAACACTGAGGTTATTCTCACAAAAAGGGTTCCAAACCAACAAAGAAGCCTGCTCCGCTGATCGCACAAAAGAAGGAGCTGTTCGTAAAGGAGTGCTGCCTGCCTCATAGCCGATAATGAGGTCAACCTTTCCTTCGAGTAGCAAAGATTCCGCAGTGGCTCGGATCTTCTGAGTTATTTCCTTTGACCACATAATTTACTCCATAATGATTTATCAATTTTAAAATTGGCTTTCAGATTATTTACTTACCCTTCGACCATTGTTTGCTGACAATTGGCTACTGGCCCTTCAATGGTTTTCACTAATTTATGAGCAGGTCCCAGTTTCTTTACCTCATCCACAACATGCTTAATTAAATGGCCGAAATTTTCTCCCTCTGCAGCCGAAACCCAGGAAAAAAAGACCCTTCCCTTTTCCAACCCCACAAAATCCAGCAAATGGTCAAAAATCTCAAATTTTCTTCGAGCATAATAATTGCCGCTTACGTAATGACAATCTCCCGGATGACAGCCTGATACTAAAACAGCGTCAGTTCCACTCTGCAATGCCTTCAAAATAAAAACCGGATTGATCCTGCCGGAGCACGGGACCCGAATAACACGGACATTAGGAGGATATTGAATTCTACTAATGCCGGCCAGGTCAGCTCCCGCATAGCTGCACCAATTACAAAGGAAGGCCACAATTTTCGGTTCCCAGGATTGCTGTTGACTCTTTTTTTTCTCTACACTCATAAGGCCTCCATCATCTCAAATATCTGTTGGTTCGTAAATCCTTTGACATCTAACGCCCCTGAACGACAGGTAGCGGCACAGGCCCCGCATCCTTTACAAAGGGCCTCGTTTACCTTGGCGCATTTTTCTTCAAGGTCCAATTCAATGGCCTTATAGGCACAAACCAGCTCACAAATACCACATCCTGCACACCGGTTTTTATCAACCTTAGCCGTCTGCCCCTGGGTCTGAATGGCAGACTTACTTAAAACTTGAGAGGCCCTGGCTGCGGCTGCCTTAGCCTGAGCAATGCTTTCATCTATCGATTTTGGGGCATGGGCTAGACCACAAACGAAAATACCATCAGTGGCAAAATCCACAGGCCGCAATTTCATGTGAGCCTCTAGGAAAAATCTATCTTCATTGACCGGCACCTTTAACATCCGGGCCAGATCTTTATTGCTTTCCGGGGCCAAAATAGCCGGCGCCAAGGTCAAAAAATCAGCCGACAAAAGTACCTGTTGATTCAAAATCGGGTCTTTCGTTTGAATAACTATCGTGCCGGACCCATTGCTGGAGACAAGGGGCTTTTCCTCTAGATCATAGCGAATAAAAACAACTCCCTTTGAACGGGCCTGCTGATAGTATTCTTCCCAAAATCCATAGGTACGAATATCTCTATAAAGGATATAAATGTTAACCAAAGGATTTATCTCTTTTAAGCGCAGGGCGTTCTTTATGCTTTGGATACAGCACACTCGACTACAATACATCCGCCCTTCTTCCCGAGAACCGACGCATTGAATCATAACCACGTTTTGAGCATTCATAAGCTCGGGATCTTCTTTGGCAATCAAATATTCTAAATCATGTGCAGTAACCACTTTTGGGTTTTGTCCATATAAATATTCCTGGGGGACAGATTCCTCTCCACCGGTAGCTACTATAATCGCCCCATGTTCAATGGGAATTTCCCGCTTTTTAGAGCGAATAATCGAGGCAAAAGTACCAACAAATCCCGAGACCTCAACCACCTCGGAATCCAGATAAAGATGAATTAAGGGATGTTGTTGAATTCGATTAATCATCCATTTCAAGATAGAGGGGAAATCCCTTTCCCCGGGAGTATAATAAATCTTTCTGGCCACCCCACCAAGGAGCGACTCTTTCTCTACCAGATGGACATCGAATCCCTGTTCAGCTAAGGATAAGGCGCTCATCATGCCGGCTACGCCTCCCCCAATAACCAAACCGGCCGGATTTACCGGCAAAGAAAGCCGTTGGAGCGGCTCGATCAGGGCCGCTTTATACACAGCCATCCGAACCAGGTCCTTGGCCTTTTCCGTGGCCTTTTCCTTTTCAAACATATGCACCCAGGAACATTGATCTCTAATATTGGCCATCTCAAAAAGATAGGGATTAAGACCCGCTTCACGAATGGTCTCCTGAAAAAGGGGCTCATGGGTCCTGGGAGAACAGGAGGCAACAATCACCCGGTTTAAATTATGTTCCTTGATGACCTCCACCATTTTCTGCTGGGTATCTTCAGAACATGTATACAGATTCTCAGCAGCATACTTTACAAAAGGAAGCGTTAAGGCATAATCTTTAACCTCGGGAACATTCACAAAGCCGCCTATGTTGATGCCGCAATGGCAAACAAAAACGCCGATCCGAGGAGTATCCCCGGAGACATCTCTTTCCGGCGGATAGGTCCTTTCTGTAATCAGCGTATTTCGGGCCGAAGACAACAAAGCTGAGGCTTCGCTGGCTGCCCCGCTGGCCTGCATAACAGTTTCCGGAATGTCCTTAGGGCTGACAAAAGCCCCGCACGCATATATACCTGCTCGAGAAGTCCTTAAGGGTGACATGGTCTCTGTCCGGCAAAAACCATATCTGTTTAAATCAACATGTAATCTTTTGGCCATTTCCTGGACATCTTTAGGTGGCTCAAACCCGACAGCTAAAATGACCAGATCAAATTGTTCACTGATCAATTGCCCATCTTCCTGAAGATATTTTAAACCTAAGGCCTGGCTGTCATGGTCTTGTTCTACTTCGGAGACAAGAGATTTAATAAAACGCACCCCATATTGCTTTTCCGCCCGATTTACATACTTATCAAAATCCTTCCCATAGGCCCGCATATCATTATAAAAGATGGTGGGCTCAATGGAACGTAGATGTTCCTTGGCAATCACCGCTTCTTTGATGGAATACATACAGCATACAGAAGAGCAATAATCATTACCGCAGGAGGTGTCCCTGGAGCCAACGCATTGAATAAAAGCAATTTTCTTGGGTTCCTGATGATTCGAGGGACGGATAATGTGCCCTTTGAAGGGACCGGAGGCGCTCAAGATACGCTCAAACTCAATACTGGAAACCACATCGGGGTATCGGCCATAGCCAAAATTGGTCTTTAACTTGGCATCAAATTCTTCATACCCCGGAGCCAGAATAACACTACCCACTTCCAACTCCAAGGTTTGCTCTTTCATATCATGATTAATGGCTTCCGCCTTACAGGTAGTTACACATTCCATACATTCCGAGCAAATACCACAATTCAAACATCGTCTGGCTTCTTCTAAGGCCATTTCCTCAGTTAAACCTAAATCTACTTCCTTAAAATTTCCCTTCCGCTCTTCCAAGGAAAGCCTCGGCATTCTGACACGCGGCTTAATTTCAACATTCCATCGCTCTTTATGAGGTTCCGCCTTTTCAAAAACTTTTTTCGTATCTCTTCCCTTTCGCATATCCTGATCGTTGAGATACCGATCAATGGAAATGGCGGCTTCTCGACCGGAAATCATAGCCTGAACAGCAATCCACGGACCGGTCACCACTTCGCCGGAGGCAAAAATTCCTTCCTGGTTGGTGGCCCCGGTAATTGGATCAACGTCAAGGGTATCATGGGCCCCAATTTTTAAATCCGTATCCCCGGGCAAAAAAGAAAGATCCGGTGCCTGACTCACTGATGGGATAACAGTATCTATAGGGATGATAAATTCCGAATCGGCAATAGGTATGGGTCTTCGCCGGCCACGATCATCCGGCTCGCCCAACTCCATACGCACGCATTTCAATCCGGCCACCCGCCCATTTTCAGCCAAAATCTGTACAGGGGCTGTTAAAAATAAAATCTTAACTCCCTCAAATTCGGCCTCTTCAATTTCATCCTCTAAAGCGGGCATCTCAAGACGAGTCCGACGATAAACGATATGTATTTCTTCAGCGCCCAGCCGAAAAGCCACTCTAGCCGCATCAACGGCTGTATTTCCACCACCGATAACGGCTACCCGTTTTCCAACCTCTACCTTCTTGCCAAGATTTACCTCTCGCAAAAAATCCGTGCAATGAATAACCCCCTTTGAACCCTCGCCGGCAATACCTAATTTAATACTCTTATGGGCCCCGGTAGCCAGTAAAATAGCCTTATACCCTTCAGCCTTCAGATCTTCACAGGTAAAATGAGGATCAATGGGAGTATTCAATTTAATCTCAACTCCCAGGGACTTGATAAGATCAATCTTATACTGTAAGAGATTGTGCGGGAGTCGATAATCAGGAATGCCAACAGCCAACATGCCTCCCGCTACCGGCAGGGCTTCATATATGGTTACTTGGTAGCCTTTCAGGGCCAGATCATGAGCAGCTACTAATCCCGCCGGTCCGGAACCAATGATAGCTACGCGCTCTTCCCGCTTTTCGGCCACCTCCAGATCAACATGAAAATCATGCTTATAGGCATAATCAGCGATAAAGCGTTTCAGGGCGGCAATAGACATTGGTTCGTCAACCTCTCCCCTTTTGCAAACCTCTTCACAAGGATGAGCGCAAATCCTTCCACAAACAAGGGGGATCGGATTATCTCTTTTGATCAGATTATACGCCTCAGCATATTTTTTCTCCTTGATTAAAGCAATATAGCCTTGGGCGTTCTGCCCCAAAGGGCAAGCAATTTTACAGGGAGATTTACCTCGTTTGTCAATCGAATATTTATTGGGGATGGCCTGGGCAAAGGGCTTATAAATGGCTTTGCGCATGCTCAGTCCCTGTTCAAATTCATTGGGGACCTCTACCGGACACTCCTTTTCACAATCACCGCACCCATTACACTTAGTCTCATCAATGAAACGCGGATGCTTGAGGAGTTGAACACGGAAATTTCCTGCCTCTCCCTCGACACTTTGAATTTCAGTGTTGGTTATTATTTCAATATTTTGATGGCGACCCGTATCCACCAATTTAGGAGCTAAAATACACATGGAACAGTCGTTGGTCGGAAAGGTCTTATCTAACTGGGCCATAACCCCGCCAATACTCAAACCTCTTTCGACTATATAAACCTTGTATCCGGAATCAGCCAGATCCAGGGCAGATTGGACACCGGCAACACCTCCGCCAACAACCATTACCGCGCCAATTTTCTTTTGACCTTCAGTCTCCGCCATAATTCCTTTACTCCTTATCCAAATTCTTGAGGGCCATCTTTACTAATTCTTTCTGATCGATGGATTTGTTTTCTTTTTTTTGAGGGAAGATGGCTCGTACCATTTGATGGCGAATTTGCTGCGACAGGCGATCAATTTCATCAATATTTTTAACAAAGGAAGAATCAACATACTTTTCCCGTACCGCCATATCACGCAAAACACCCATGATATCAGTAAATTTTACGTTCTGGGGACACCGGGCATAGCAGGTATAACAGAGCGAGCACAACCAAATCAAATTGGAAGAAAGCACTTCTTCCTTCATGCCTAATAAAATCATTCGAATCAATTTTCGGGGATTGTATTCGCCTTCCACCTCGGTTACCGGACAGCCGGCCGTACAAATACCACAAGAAAAACATAACGTTAGATTTTCACCCCCCGGTTGTTCGGAAACCTCATATTTAAATTTTGAATCCAGTTCTGATACATTAATTGGGGAATTTTTCTTTTCTTCCGACACCGATATTACCTACCCTCCTTACAGTAAATTTTCTCTTTTCATTTTTTCATGGTGACCTAAAGGGTCATTGAATATTTACTAAGAAGAAAAACCTTAACCTGATTACTAAATTACTAACCACTAAAAACGGGTTTGATCACTGAATCTGAGGTCTTGGGTAAAGCCCTGCCTCCTGAACAATTGAAGGTACAATGGCCTCCCATTCTACCGCCATAATATGAACTCCACGGATACCTTCAATTTCACGTACCTGCTGAATCAGCTCTATACAAATTTTCACTCCTTCGGCCTTGGGGTCTTCCGCCCCCTTCATTCTGTCAATCAGCTCATCGGGGATACTCATACCGGCCACATTTTTTTTCATATATTGAAGCACTCGATAGGATTTAACGGGCATCACCCCGGCTAACAGATAAACCTTCTCGTGCAAACCCCGATCAACCACCATCTTCATCCACTCTTTAAATTTAGGAAGATCAAAAATGCATTGAGTCTGAACAAAATCCGCACCAGCCTTAATTTTTTTGGCCAGTCGAATCACTCTAAATTCAAAGGGATCAGCAAAAGGGTTGGCCGCTACCCCCACAAACATCCGCGGTTCTATGACCTCGGATTTTTTCGTATTCTTAATCTCATCACCACATTGAAATACCTTTTCATCCCGCATGTTCTTAACCATCTGAGCCAATTGAATCGAATCAAGATCATAAACGTTTTTCGCTTGGGGATGATTACCGAAGCTTTGATGATCTCCACTGAGGCATAATAAATTTTTGAGACCAAAAACATGGGCACCAAGGATATCAGCCTGCATGGCCAACCGGTTTCTATCCCGGCAAGTCATCTGGATAATCGGCTCCAATCCCTCATCTAAACTAATTTTACCTGCGGCAATACTGGAGACCCTAACAATGGCAGTCTGATTATCGGTAATATTCACCGCATCTGCATAACCCCGTAAAATGGCGGCCTTTTTCTTGATTAATTCAAGATCAGCGCTCTTTGGCGGTCCTAACTCTGCGGTAGCTACAAATTCTCCTTGAGTTAATAATGTTTCCAGACGGCTACCTACCTTCATAGACACATGTCCTCCCTGATCATTTTCCGTGGTCCGCCGTCACGGCTGGTAGACCAATCTTTTACAGGCATGATCTCCTCCAAACATTCAAGTCTATTCAGGGCTTTCAACCGTTCGTAGATCAGGTGCCAAGCACAATCAATTTCATCATTAATTTCACACTTACCGTTTTGTGAGCCCCCGCAGGGACCATTGAGCAAACTTTTTGAGCATCGAGAAATCGGACAAATGCCGCCGGTTTTATCTAGTACACATTGGCCACAGGCCTGACATCGCTCAACCCAGACACCCTGTTTTTCCGGAAGACCTAAAAATTTTGTGTTCAGGGCAGGCACCACCGGTAAATGAAAAAAACGCTCGGCTATGGTCTGAACGCCTATCCCGCAACCCATTGAAATCAAAAGGTCTTTGTCCTTTGCCATAGATTCCAAAGAATCCACAAATTCTATCTCGCACTGCCTCTCAATGGTGGTTTCATTAACCTCCACCTGCTTACCCTGCACTCGGAAAGCCAAGCGCAGGGCCGAAGCCAAAATGGCCACTTCCTTAGCGCCTCCGGACAAACAGACTGTAACACAGGTATCACACCCAATCACCAAAATTTTCCGGTGATCGCCAACCATATTGATAATTTCTGATATTTCTTTTTGTTCTGCAATAATCATACTTTCACCTTTGTCGGACAGGGCCCCAAGCCCTTAATGCTTTCATTACCCTGCTGAACTAAATCTAAAAATTTTGTCCATTCTAATTCGGACAAATAAAAAAAACGCAAACGTTCTTTTTTAATGCCGATTTTTTCTAATAAAGCACCGGTATGCTCAACCCTTTTTTGGGCACGCACATTACCTTTGAGAAACTTACAACTGTCCGGATGGCAGGCAAAAATAAACACTCCATCAGCGCCCTCTTCAAAAGCCCTTAAGATATAGTTTATCTCTAGTTTTCCAGAACAAGGGAGCCGACAGATCTTAATGTTGGAAGGATATCCTTCCTGTTTTGCCCCTGCTGTATCTGCGGCCCGAAAAGCTGAATTTTCACAACAAAAAGCCACTATGGCCGGCATAAAATCCATTCTCTTACCCCTCAAAGGTTAATTCGGAAAAAATCTGGTTATCTGAATACGTTACCATTTCAATAGCCTTGGCCGGACATTCTCCAACACAAATACCACACCCCTGGCACGCCTCAACATTAACCATTGCACCTCGTTTCTGGCCCGAAGCTACATCCCCTATCTCAATTGCCCTGTGTGGACAGGAACGAAAACACGTCAAACATAACACACACTTATCAGTATTAATATCTATCTTTTTCTCTAACTCCAAAAATTCTTGAGACAAATAAGAATAAACCCCCATTGATACTGAACAAATATCATTAAGGGTTTCGTAAATATCCTCTTCCCCATGACAAGCACCGGCCAGAAAAATCCCTTTTTTATTAGAAAGGTTCGGTTTCAGATGAATATTCTTTTCTTGAAAAAATCCCCATTGATTCACATTAATATCAAGAATATCCTTCAGGCGATCTGTCCCTTCATGGGGAAAAATTTCATCCTCAAGTATCAGAAGGTCACTTGAAACAGCAATATTATAACCGGCCTTCTCTTCATCGTTCACCGTTAAAGCCGGATCATGCAAGCGAACGATAATCACTCCTTTTTCAAGGCTGATTTCCGGCAATGAATCTTGCGAGTACCGATAAAACAAAACCCCCTTTTGTCTGGCCTGTCGATAAAGAGGCTCCAGTTCTGTTCCTGAAACGGTTATGTCTTTTGCTGCAATCACAATTTCCGCTTTGAATTGCTCCTTTAAAAAAATGGCTTCATTAAGGGCCATAATGGTATTTGTTTTAGTAAAACTTTCAGAATCCCCAAGAATAAAACAGGCATATTTAGTACGTTTATCCGGAGTAACCAACATCCGCTCCAAGGTCCTTCTCTCAAAATCAAACATATTGCGTAATTGGGATAAACTGACAATCCGGCGGGAATTCGGCAAATTATGTATCCTCTCTGCTGCCTGTCTTTGGTCCCCCGTACTGACAACAACAGCGCCCACTTCCAGCGCTTTTTCTTGCCCCATTGTATCCAAGGTAACCTGAAATGACCCAACATTTCCTCTCACTTCCTTCACTTCTGTAGAGGTTAAAAGCTCTATTTTACTATCCCGAAGCTCTTTAATCTTCGCAGAAAACATCTCTTGTTCATTGATACCCTCTATGCAGGGGATAAAGAAGGGGGGGTTCTTTCGACTTACCTGGGTTTTTTTCTCAATGAGTATTGGCTTAATCCCTAACCGTTGCAATTCCAGGGCTGTTTGAATACCGGTAAGCCCCGCTCCGATCACTAAAGCCGACCTATTTATATTTTTTCGAACCTTTTCCACCGGCTTAGCAAAGCTCACTCGCTGGACGGCTGCGGCTATAATCCGTCTGGCCCGGGACATAAGATTTTCCTTTTCCCGGCACACCCAGGCACATCCCTCTCTAATATTGGCTATGCTCAAAAAATATTTATTCAGGCCCGCTTCTTCCACTACTTTCATAAAGCTTTGTTCATAGAGATGTGGTGAGCAACCAACAATAATCACTCGATTACAGCCTGTGTTGGCAATCTTAGTCTTCAGCCAATCAAACCCACTCCTCGTACATAAAAACCGATTTTCATCAACATAGGTTACCCCGGGAATTCTACCGGCATAATCAAGCAAGGCCTTCATATCAAAATAGTCATTCATAATATGGCCGCACGCACAGAAGAATACCCCTATTTTCACCTGATTATCCATTGTTTACACCTAGCCCCTTCATTAAAGCAAGTGTTCTCAAAGCCGCCTCCTGACCGTGGGAAATAGATTCAATAAGATTCTTTGGCCCCTGGCAGGTGCCAGCTAGAAAAATTCCTCTCCGAGAACTAATGGTAGAATCCATTAAATCGACTGAAGCGAAAAATCCATTCGCGTCAATATTTATACCCAACAATCCGGCTAAAGACTGATTTTCGACAGAGGGACTGATTCCTACTGATAACACAACCAAATCAAAAGACTCCCTCTCCATACATCCTCGATCAATATTTTCATACCGCATTGTTACTCCGGAATCCTCGGCTTTTTCGATTTTTACCGGCAGTCCCTTAACCAACCGAATATTTTCTTTTAAGCTTTCAACCAAGGCTAAAAAATCTCTTTCCGTTTTCTGAAGATCAATATAAAAAATGGTCAGATCTATTTCATCACATTTCGATTTCAGTTTAGCCGCCATCCGCGCCGCATATTTACAACAGACCCGGGAACAATAGTCATGGCTGATATGAGGGTCTCGAGAGCCGACACATTGAATAAAAGCTACGCGGGGCTTTCCTCCCGGCGAAGATTTGGAAATTATCGTATCTTCACCCATCAACAATCTTTGTTCAAGATCAAGCCCTGAAATCACCTCCGGAAAACGCCCATAGCCAAGATATCCTTTTTTTCTGGCATCATATACTTCAAACCCGGTAGCTACAATTATAGCTGAGGCTTTTAATATATGGCGCTCTTCTTGTTGATCAAAAAAGATAGCCCCGGCCGGACAATTTTCTTCACAAATAGTACACTCTTCCCCTTTTTGGAAGTATAAACAGTGTTCTTTATTAATGTAAAAAGCATTCGGCACAGAATATAAATAAGGACGGTCAATGGCTTCTCCCGGTTTGGGACAATTTTGATAGCACAATGAACAAGCAATACATTTATATTCATCAATGAACCGTGGTGTCTTTAAGACCTCAACCTGAAAATGAGGCTCTTCTCCTTCTACTCCTATTACCTCTGTGTTGGTTAAAATATGGATGCCTGGATGAGATGCCGCTTTCATGATTTTATCTTTAGCCAGACAAACCCCACAACTGTTACACTGATCAGTAGCCTTACAGCAAAACTGCATGGCATGCCCACCAATGCCGGCGCTTTTTTCAATAATAGAAACCTTATATCCGTTATCAGCTAAAGCAAGGGCCGAGGTAACCCCTGTTATCCCACCACCGATAACAATGGCTTGATCCTGATCGTTCAAGTTCTCAACCTCCTTAAAGAGAAGCTAATAGTATATCATGGTTAGGTTTATTACCCAATTTTACTCTTTTTTAACACAAAGTCTACTTGTTTTTTAAGTAAAGCTCGCTTCCCGCGCTGACAAATCTAAATATCTATTTCTAACCCTTGCTTTTTGAGCTTAAATTCCTGCTTCATCAAGAATATCCAAAACTTTATCCTCCAGTCCGATGGCCATAATATGCACTCCGTTACATATGCCCTTTAATTGGCTGATCTGACGTGCAGCAATTTTGATCCCTGTTTCCAGAGGATGAGCGGAGGATTCCATTTCCTTTATTAGATGGTCCGGCACCATTATTCCCGGAACATTCTTATTAAGATATCTAGCCATACCGGCAGAGCGCAAAAGAAGAATGCCGGCTAAAATCTTGGCGCCCAGGTCCCTAGCATATTTCATAAAATTTTCAAACTTTTCAAAATCATAGATAGCCTGAGTTTGAAAAAATTTTGCCCCGGCGACAACTTTCTTGGAAAATCTCAATAATTGCGGTTTTATGGGATTTGCCTCAGGGCAAACTACAGCCCCCGGAAAAAGGTCTGTTTTCCCCTTCAAGGCTGTGCCCTCCGTCAAGGGTTTATTCATAAATTGTGTGGAAAGGTCCCTTCCCTCATTGAGTCGTCCGATGATTTGTAAAAGCTGGGTTGAATCCACATCAAAAACCGGTTTGGCTTGAGGGTGATCACCTACCTGGGGATGATCCCCTGTCAAGGCAAGAACATTCCTAAGACCCAAAGCACTGGCGCTCAACAAATCGGATTGTAGCGCCAGACGATTCCTATCCCGACAGGTTAATTGATATATTGGATCAATACCTTGTTCTTTCAGTAAATGACAAGCAGCCAAAGAACCTAATCTCATAATGGAACTTTGATTATCAGTAACATTCATAGCGTGTACTCTGTCTTTGATTTTACTTGCCTGAGCCAGCATTTCCGAGGTGTCAGTACCCTTTGGCGGACCAATTTCAGTAGTAATGGTAAACTGATTTTGGGTCAAGCTTTGCTGAAAATTCATAGTACTTTCTTTCCTCTTTCCAATATCAGCGCCTTTGGTTTAATTCCTTTTGAATAATCCTTGAGTGCAAAAATTTCTTCAAAGGTTTCCAGTTGACCCAATTCTTCCAAACGGTCGTAAATTTTAACCCAGGCACAATCACGCTCCGGATCTATTTCACATTTACCATCATGCATTCCCCCACAAGGACCATTCAATAATCCCTTAGAACAAGTTGTCACCGGACAAATTCCACCTGTTTTATTTAATATGCATTCACCACATAAAGAACATCGCTCTTCAAATTGGCCAAAGCGTTTCACATTACCTAAAAAAAGCGTGTCCAATGCCGCCATAACAGGAATTTTCTTTAGTTCGGTTACTGTTTGCACGCCTGCCCCACAAGCCATTACTAAAACAGCATCGGTTTCTTTTAATGCAGCCTTATGAGCGGCTAATTCTTTTTTACTGTTCAAGATATGACAAACCGCCTCGATAACGACATGCCCGGAAACCTCCTTACCCTCACCAATAAGGCGCTCCTTCATTTCTATAACCTGCTCCTCCCCGCCGCTCTGGCAAAGGGTGGCGCATAAACTACAGCCTATAAGAAAAACCCTTTTCTTTTCACCAAGAATGGTCAAAATTTCTTCAAAGGGTTTTTGTTGACTAATAATCATTATTAATCCAGTTCTTCTTGAAGGTATCGTGTATATTCATCTTCGCCCATTAAATTATCCAATTCCTTGACATCCTTCAAATCTAATTTGATAATCCATCCCTTTTCATAAGGATCTTCATTAATCAACTCAGGTTCATCCTCTAATGATTCATTAACTTCAATAACAGTACCACTCACAGGTGATATCAAATCCGACACAGCCTTGGCAGATTCGACCTGACCAAAAGAAGCCGATTGTTCTATTTCTGTGTCCAATCCGGAAGGCTCCACCAATAAAATATCTCCTAGTTCTTGCTGGGCATGGTCGCTAAGTCCAATCGTCACCTCATTCCCGTCTACCTTAACCCATAAATGCTCTTTATTAAAATACCTATTTCCGGTCATGATAATCCTCCTTAGCTTTTGAGAAAACTATGGCCAACAAAATTTATCGTTTATGAATCAATTCCAACATCTCCATCCTTGTTTTTGGATTACTTCGAAAAGCCCCCCGCACTGCAGAAGTTATTACTTTAGCCTGAGATTTTTTTACTCCTCGCATGGACATGCATAAATGCTCAGCCTGAATCACTACCATTGCCCCTATCGGCTCCAATCCATCCATAATAATATCAACCAATTCCTTGGTTAAACGCTCTTGCAGTTGCGGCCTTTTGGCCAAAACATCTAAAATTTTAGCCAATTTACTTACACCAACAATTTCTCCCCTTTTAGGTAAATAGGCAATATGCGCCTCTCCAAAAAAAGGCAAAAGATGATGCTCGCACATTGAATAAAAAGGAATTTCCCGGACCAGTACCATTTCGTCATATTCCTCTCCCTTAATGGGAGAAATAATTTGTCGAGGATCCTGATTCAAACCGGCAAAAATTTCTTCATACATTTCCCCAATCCGAAGGGGCGTATTTTGTACCCCTTGCCAATCTTCAATACCAATGCCCTCCAAAATCAGCTTGACCCCTTTTTCTATCTTTTTCTTATCAATAGCCATTTTATTTATCTTCACTCATCTGTGAGTTTGTATCTAAAAAGTGTTTTATTTTTTCTATTTCTTGTATCACCCTCCGGCATGTAGGGAAAGGAGCTTGTCCGTTTGTATCCGCTTCAATCAAGGCTTTGTCAAAGGGTAAAAAACCAATAATCTCAAAATCCGATAAATTTTTTCTGAAAAAATCTTCGTCCTGCGTATGATGCAGCTTATTGGCCACTAAAAATACCCTGAGTATCCCTAAATCTAAAGCTAATTTGCGAATTTCTTTCGCTGTCTGAAGGCTCCTTTTTCCCGGTTCTACCACAATTAAAAGAGCATCTACCGCTTTCGCCGTTCCCCTCCCCAGATGTTCAATACCCGCTTCCATGTCCACAATCAACATCTCATCTTTTTTTAAAATAAGATGGGTAACCAAACTCTTAATAAAAACATTTTCCGGACAATAACAACCAGTGCCTCCCGGTTTGGGTTTACCAATAGAGATCAAGCGGATATTTTCAAATTGAATACCAAAACGATCCACCACATCATCAACCCGAGGGTTTATTTTAAAAAAGCCGCCTCCTGCCCCGGGACGAGCCCCGGTTCGCTCTTCAATAAAAGAAGACAAAGAGCTGAGAGGTTGTATTTTTGAAATTTCCAATTCTGAAAAGCCAATGGCAGAAGCCAGGTTTGCGTCAGGATCGGCATCAACTGCCAGCACAAAATCACCCTGATGAGAATAGAGCCTGGCTAAAATGGCGGCTACCGTTGTTTTACCCACTCCTCCTTTGCCAGTGACCGCGATTTTCACCTTAAAACTCCTCTTGCCTTATCACTCACGCAAAAAAACTCCTCTTGCAGCTCGTTATACGCTCCCCGCCAACCCCGTTAAATTAAACAGGATTTACTAGATTTTTCTTTTTATCCTCTTCAATCCTGTCTAAACGCTCATGAACAAGTTGTTCACCCCCGAGGATGAAAAATCCATCAGTAAAGCATGTTTTTCAAAATGCATTTTCATGGTAAAAAAATCGCTGGGAAGCCACATAAAAAATAGGGATTCCAGCGCCATTCATTTAATCGGGAGTTGTACCATACCCCAAGCGCTGAGAAATTTTCACTGCCACCTTTTTGACTAAGGGAATGAGTTCCGTCTCTAATCTCTCATCAGACATTCTCTGAATAGGCCCCGAAATACATATGCCTGCTACTACATTTTCCGTATAATCATAAATAGGAGCAGCCAGACATATCACATCCTCTTCATATTCCTCTTTATCTAAAGCATAGCCTTGCCGCCGCACCACTTCCAAATGCTGCAGCATTTCAACATCTAAAACAATCGTATTTTTTGTATAGGGTTTCAATCCTATATCTTTGAGTAACTTACGAATTTCTTCTACCGATCTATAGGCAACCTGAACTTTTCCGGCGGAAGTACAAAACAAGGGGGCTCTTCGCCCTAACATAGGTATAATCCTTACCGGGCGAGGGGTTTCTACCATATCAATATAAATAATTTCTCCACTATCATAAACGGATAAATAAACGGTTTCCAGGGTTTTAAGAGCCAAGGAATCCAAAATATCATGAGCCTGGGTGACCAATCCCATTCTTCTCCAGAAAGCTTGCCCCAACTCAAAACATTTCAGCCCAAGCCGATAATTTCCGGTCATTACGTTCTGTTCAATATAACCTTGATGACAAAGAGTAGAAAGTAGACGAAAGACATTATTTTTCGGTAATCTCATACGTTTACTTAGATCCGTTACTCCGAGTTCTTTTACATTACTTACAATAAAAATATTTAAAACATCAAAGGCATGTAAAACAGATTGAATTAAATATTCGGAAAATTGCTTCTTAGGCACGAATTACAATCCTTTATGAAAAACTATGATCAAACAACCTCGATAATTCATGATATTTCAATAAGTTATAATGTATCGTCGCTTACCATAACCTTTTTTAGGAACAAACGCTATTCCCTGAAGTTCGCATAATAACCCCTGTAACATTCATAGCTTAATATTCTCATTTTAGGCTAAGCGATCTAATTTCACGAGCCCTCGAGATTATCTCCGAAGGATAAACGTTCATAATAATACTTCGTTCTATTTTTGTCAATAAAAATACTACTTTTATATATCAACAATGATAATCTACTATATTTCCGATCTATTTATTCTTTGTTGATTGTTAGATAAAATAACGCTCATTCTAAGAATTTTACTCATGCTAGGCAGCCTATCACTAAAAATCAAAACCTGTTTTAAAATTCGTGTAAGCTCAGCACAAAAACAATTTTTTCCATCAGTGCAATTAACTATTTTTAGACAGGATAGCAGTCTGGATTTATATCTTGTTTATCCTCTTGTCCTGTCAAATATTTTTCCCCCGGGGTGGTATACTCTTGACAAACCAATTGGTCATAGTTAAAATAAAAAAATCATTTAATGGTTCTTGTAAGTTGGATAGACTCTTTGAACACAATATGCCGGAAAGATAGACATTTAGAAAACCGTCTTATAAAACAACAATATTTTTGTGAATAAAGAAAAATCGATTAATAAAAAATCAATCTATCGAGAATACGGTGAAGCGATTATCATCGCCGTTATATTGGCCCTTTTCATTCGCAGTTATGTTGTGCAGGCCTTTAAAATCCCTTCAGGATCTATGCTTCCCACCTTACAAATCGGCGATCATATCTTAGTCAACAAATTTATTTACCGATTTGGAAAACCGAAACGAGAAGATATCATAGTTTTTAAATACCCCAAAGATCCCTCTCGAGACTTTATTAAACGACTTATTGGATTACCTGGAGATACTTTAGAAATTCGCGATAAAAAAGTATATATTAATGAAAAATCTCTCACTGAACCCTATACTATTCACCAAGGCGCCGATGATTCCATTTATGTTCCGGTCAATCGAGACAATTTCGGCCCCATTACTATCCCTGAAGGGTACTTCTTTATGATGGGGGATAACCGTGACTGCAGCCTTGATAGTCGATTTTGGGGTCTATTAAAAGAAGATTTAATTAAAGGGAGGGCTTTTATCATTTATTGGTCTTGGAATTCCGACAGTCACTGGGTTAGATGGAACCGTTTTGCCAAAATTCTTCATTAACCTGCTTCTCTGATTATATAAAAAAACGCCCGTCTTCGGAAAAAATTTTTGCGCAGAGCGGGTTCTTGAATAGACCTAAATTTCACTTGACAAAAGCCACACCTTAATTTCTCAGCAAACCGTATCAGGATTGCCAAAACGACGATTTTAAGATAGGATTCTTGACTTCTTGAATCCTTTTCTATACTATAAAATTTTACTTATTCGGCTATATAATTTAGTTTTTGGGTAATGCAAATCTATTAAGGAAAAGGACGTATCCAATGAGCATAAAAAAAGCCATTTTCCCAGCAGCAGGCCTGGGAACCCGATTTCTTCCCGCAACCAAATCTTCCCCAAAAGAAATGTTACCTCTGGTTGACAAACCAATGATCCAATATGTTGTTGAGGAAGCCGTTTCTTCCGGGATAGAACATATTACCATTATCACTGGCCGAGGAAAACGGGCAATAGAAGATTTTTTTGATATATCCTTTGAACTTGAGCATGAACTGGAAAAAAGAGGCAAACATAATATTCTGAAACAAATGCAGCTTATCCCTAATATGGCAAACATATGCTACATACGACAAAAAGAGCCCCTCGGCCTGGGGCACGCTATATTAATAGCCAAAGATCTCATAGGAAATGAACCCTTTGCTGTGTTGCTTGGAGATGATATTATCGATGCCGAGGTCCCTTGTTTAAAACAAATGATTGATATTTATAATCGATATAAATGCTCAGTAATCGCCGTACAAAAAGTTGATGATGATATTTCTAAATATGGAGTTATCCAGCCCAGATATTTAGAAAAAAATATTTATCAAGTTCTCGATATGGTTGAAAAACCAAGACCCGATGAAGCCCCTTCTAATTTAGCCATCATTGGGCGATATATTCTGACCCCCGAACTTTTTGACATCTTGAAAAATATAAAAAAAGACCGAACTGGTGAAATCCAGCTCACGAACGGCCTAAAGGAATTAGTTAAACGCCAGGCTATTTATGCCTGTGAATTTACCGGGAAGCGATACGACGCCGGCAGTAAAATAGGTTTTTTGCAGGCCACAGTTGAATTTGCCTTGAAAAGTCAAGATGTAGGGAAAGAGTTTGCCCAATATTTAGCCGGTCTGCAACTGACAACTCCCAATAAGAAAAAAAATAAAAAATCTATACAGAATCCGGAATAAATTTTGGATAAAGGCTGTTTCTGCTCCGGTGTTAATCTTAAATCCTTACCAATATTACATTAACCCGAAAACGTCTTAGCTTATTTTTACCAAAATAATTAAAAAAAGATCAATCCAAATTCATAAATGAGGAGAAAAAAGGGTTGTGCCGATAAAAATTGTAAGCTGAATCAAATTTTCTAAAGCCCCTTTTCACTGAGTAATATTTTTCAATTGATGTTTATCAGTGGATTACTTGGGCATAAAGCACAAAGGTGACGAATAATTTCTGAGGAGGATACGTTGTGGTCGAGACTGATGAAAAAAAGAATCTGCTTTTGGAAGGCATACCAAACTGCTTACCTCTTTTGCCCGTTAGAGATATTGTCGTTTATCCCTATATGATTCTTCCTTTATTTGTTGGGAGAGAAAAATCTATCAAGGCGGTAGAGGCATCCGTAGCTGAATACGATCGAAAAATTTTTCTTGCCGCACAAAAAGATCCTAAAACCGAAAATCCAACTGCTAAAGAAATCTTTCGATTTGGAACTATTGGCAGTATCATGAAAATTCTGAAATTGCCTGATGGAAGACTTAAAATCTTAATACATGGCCTGATAAGGGCAAAACTAACCAATTTTAAACAAAATGAAAATTGCTTCATGGCCAATATTAAAAAAATCGTCGAAAAGGAAACCCCTGAGCGCACATTGGAAATAGAAGCTCTCATGAGAAATGTCAAGTCACAAATGGAAAAAAGTCTGTCCCTGGGAAAGGCCTTGCTTCCAGATGTAGTAGCTATTGCAGGTAATATAGAGGACCCAGGAAAATTAGCCGATTTGATTGTCTCTAATCTGGTTCTCAAAACAGAAAAAACCCAAGAGGTTTTAGAGATTATTGATCCTGTTCAAAGGCTTAAAAGGGTTCATGAACTGCTGTCCAAGGAATTAGAAGTTCTGGGCATGCAGAAAAAAATTCAGTCCCAGGCCAAAGAAGAGATGGATAAAGACCATAAGGAATACTACCTTCGACAACAATTGAAAGCCATCCAACATGAACTGGGACAGTCTGATGAACGTACTGAAGAAATTAATGATTTAAAAGCTAAAATCAAAAAGGCTAAACTTCCCGAAGATGCTGAAAAAGAGGCGCAAAAACAATTATCTCGATTAGCTAAAATGCACCCTGAGGCTGCTGAATCCGGCATGGTTCGTAATTATTTGGAGTGGTTGATTGAGATTCCCTGGAACACGGCTACTGAAGATAATCTGGATATTGCTCAGGCGACCAAAGTCCTTAATGAAGATCACTACGATTTGGAAAAGGTCAAGGAAAGAATTCTGGAATATCTGGGAGTAAGAAAACTCAAAAAAGATAAAATGAAAGGTCCTATTCTCTGCTTTGTTGGCCCTCCTGGAGTTGGGAAAACGTCTTTGGGGAAATCTATTGCCAGGGCACTGGGTCGAAAATTTGTGCGGATTTCTCTTGGAGGTGTCAGAGATGAAGCTGAAATCCGCGGCCACCGAAGGACCTATATCGGTTCTATGCCCGGCCGTATTATTCAAGGAATAAAACAAGTAGGGTCCAACAATCCGGTATATATGATGGATGAAGTAGATAAAATCGGAGCTGATTTTCGGGGAGATCCCTCAGCCGCCCTTTTAGAAGTCCTGGATCCGGAACAAAATTCTACCTTTACTGATCATTATTTAGGACTCCCTTTTGATTTGACCAATGTTATTTTCATTGCCACGGCTAATCTTCTTGATCCGATTCTTCCCGCCTTTCGAGATCGAATGGAAATTATTCACCTAACAGGGTATACAGAGTTAGAAAAACTGAAAATCGCTAATCGATACTTAATTCCAAAGCAATTTGAAGAAAATGGTGTTACTGATAAGGATTTACACATTTCCGATCAAGCCATATTAAAAATAATTAACGAATATACTCGGGAAGCGGGCTTGAGAAATTTGGAGCGGGAATTAGCCGCCATCTGCCGCAAACGCGCCAAACGAAAAGCCGAGGGTATTGTCCAAAAGCTTAATGTTAATCCCAGAAATCTTCATCTTTTATTGGGAATGCCCAAATATCTTAGAGAAATGGAATATGACTCAGAGGAGGTAGGAGTAACTACAGGTATGGCCTGGACTATGGCCGGTGGAGAGATTATACATATTGAAGCTACCAGCATGAAAGGCAAAGGACAATTAATTCTCACTGGGCACCTGGGAGATATCATGAAAGAGTCTGCTCAGGCAGCTCTCAGTTTTGCCAGATCTAGAGCCGAAGACTTAGGTCTTGAAGATAATTTTTATTCTAATAAAGATATTCACATTCATATTCCTGCCGGCGCTATTCCTAAAGATGGACCTTCCGCCGGCGTAACCATGGCTACTTCTTTAGTTTCACTCTTTACGAAAAAACTGGTTCGCAAAGATTTGGCTATGACCGGAGAAATTACTCTGCGGGGCCGAGTTTTGCCGGTCGGTGGATTGAAAGAAAAGGTCCTGGCTGCAAAACGAGTGGGCATTCACCATATAATAATTCCTGCCCGAAATAAAAATGATATTCAGGAGATCCCCAAGCCGGTCCGTCAAAATATGCACTTTATTTTCGCTGACCGCATGGAAGAAATCTTGAAAATTGCTCTAAAAAATGGTAAAAGTAGTAAAAATAATTCCTCTTAATTAAATTAGGCGGATTTAAAAGGATTTACGAGATTTTTCTTTTAAATGAAACTTCCTAGCTATTCAATTAGCTATTATTAAAGTTTGTTTGAAGGATTTAAAAGTGTTTCATATTGCCGGGGAAGACGAAATAAAAGCCGCAGCCATCAGCGATGTTTATTTTAGTCACACTGAAAAAATCCTTAAACAAAAAGCCCCTGATCAACATGTAGTAGCTGAGGTAAGTCTTAAACTCTTACCCAAAAATTGGTGTTGGGGGATTTTATCAGGCCTGGAAGAAGTTGCTCATCTATTAAAAGGCCTTCCCATCAATGTTTACGCCATGTCGGAAGGCACCATATTCAATATTGACCAACCTGTACTCTATATCGAAGGAAAGTATCTGGACTTTCTCAAATATGAAACCTCTTTACTGGGACTCCTCTGTCAGGCTTCAGGCATTGCCACCAAGGCTTCCCGTTGTCGAAAGGCTGCCGGAGATCGTATAATGGTCAGTTTTGGGGCAAGAAGAATGCATCCTGCCATCGCCCCTATGATCGAAAGAAACGCTTTCATCGGCGGATGTAATGGGGTGGCGGTGACCAAAAGCGCAGATTTGATTCATGAAAAGCCTGTTGGAACTATGCCCCATTCTCTCATACTCATTTTAGGAGATACTGTCAAAGCCTGTCAAGCCTTTCACGAAATTATCGATCCTGAGATTAAACGCGTAGCTCTTATTGACACCTTCTGTGATGAAAAAGAAGAGGCTATCAAAGTGGCTCAAAAACTTGGCCAAGATCTTTTTGCTCTTCGATTAGACACACCCTCTTCCCGAAGGGGAAATATGCGCCAAATTCTGGAAGAGGTTCGATGGGAGCTTAATTTAAGGGGGTTTCAGAGAGTAAAATTATTTGTCAGTGGCGGGGTAGATGAAAACCAAATTTTAGATTTAAATCCTGTTGCTGATGCTTATGGTATAGGAACATGCATCAGCAATGCTCCCGTCTTAGATTTTTCTTTTGACATTATTGAAATAGAAGGCCGCCCCTTGGCTAAACGAGGTAAAAAATCCGGCAAAAAACAAGTATTCCACTGTGCGAACTGTTTTCAAAATCACACCGTCCCAGCTAACTCCGCCCTTACCTCCTGTTCTTGCGGCACAGCCTTTGAACCCCTTTTACATCCGCTTATTCACAAGGGGAAAATAGTCCGTCCTCTTCCCACTCCCCAAAAAATTCGTCAATTCGTTCTCCAACAATTGGAAAAATTACCAAATTTTGAATTGAAGACATAGGGTGTATGGTTAAATATATATATTACGATTAAGGTGCTGTATATTCAAAATTCTTAAAAATTAAAAGGCTATAATATAAGAGAGAAAACATCTTCCACCCCCGCTGCTTTCCCTTGGTATACCCAAACCCCAAGGATCGTCAATTACACCATAATTATCATTTGAGTCATGTTTGGGGTTATTGTCCGTGAGTTTTACCATAAGGCTACGTTTTTCCCACTCAGGTGCTCCCGAAAAATCTTCGTGTCGCCAAGTATCTCCTCCAACATAACTATCATCATAGACGCTATATTCGATTCTAGCCCGCCATGCCCCCAAACTATAACGGCAAAACTCAGCATAATTAGTAATTTGGGTTGGAAATAGTATCCTTAATTCTACTTCTTCTAAGTTTACTCCTTTTTTTGGTCCCTCAATCCTAAAAGAAATAAACCCATAGGGAAACGTTAAATTCGAAATAGTCTCTTCCGGACGGTTGGCATCATTCTCGGCTTCTATACGGACCTTTCGAAACCGACCTTTATCGATTTTCATGGCTATTTTACCCCCCGGGGTCCTGAAAGCAACCAAGGTTTTATCCCTATAAGCATAGTTAGGATCTGGGCAATAGGATTCCGGTAAAGAGTCAGCGCCCTCTTCCAAATCATTGATGCCGTCTTCATCAACATCACAATTTTTATTTAAGACTATTAACTGATTATTGGGGTCGGTCGGGCTATTAGGTATTATATTATCATCATCAGTGACTTTGTTGCCGTCGATTTTACAACAAAAGCGAAACGTAGTCTCAAAACTTTCTAGCTCATTACATTGATTACCATCCGGATCAGCTACCGATCCAATAGTCTTGTCCTCTAAAAAATAAAGGGTAGTTGAATAAATCCTTCCTACAGAGAGATTTTCGTTGGAAGTAGACGTTAATGATTTTCTCTCATCATCATCATCCGGCCCATCTTCATCAGCATCGATCCAGACTTCGACTCCAAATCTATTGGGGTCTCGTTCCTGTGGATCAATAAGCTTTATTTGAAAAAAGGCTTCATGGCTCGAAACAATCACCGGATCTGTTCTCTGTCCTGCTACCCATTCCAATCTTGCATCTTGATCCGCTTGTGCCCTGATGGATGAACACAGCAGGAATATCATTCCTATCAATACTAAGCCTGTCCAGAAAAAGAAAAAACACCTATACTTACTTTTTTGATTTTTTTGCTCTTGCTGCATTGATAATAACCTTTCCTATTTTATTCGGCATGGGCAAAATTTACGGTCTTTTTCCCATACAAAATTTATCCTTTCTGTTGAAAAAAAGGGGGAATTTTAAACCTTTTTAAATTTTTCCCCAAGGTCAAAATGACAAGGTTTGTAAATTTTGTAACTGAGGTTTAATCGGTATTTACAATCACAAATTGCGTGCTCTTTGTGTAAAAATATACGATTAGGGAGCTACTTCATTGTAATCAAAAGGAACCTTTAAAAAATTTGCTTTTATCGGCTCTTTACTAATCTTGGTTAAGGTACTTATAATTTTAACATGTTTGCCCTGTAAGGTGGATTCTAAAATCATCTTAACAGGATACCCCGAAAATTTTGCTAATTCCTCCATTAACTTCATCTGGCTAAATTTAGCTATTTTTTCCATAATATTTGATGAAATATGAATGTCTTCACTAAGCCAGCAGACAGCTTTCATTTTCTTTCCCTGAATTGTCGTATCCAAAACAACTTCATAGCAGTTCCATTTCTCAATCTTCTTTTTCCTGCCCGTTCGCTTTGAAATAACCATAGAGCGCTCATTCGCTTCTTTTAGTTTATCCGTTTCATTTAAAGATTTTTTGAATGTTTTGTTTATTTTATCTAATTCATAGGTCTTTCCCTTATCCATTAAAATAAGAACATATTTATCCTTCTCGTTCTCGTTTTCGTACCGTAGTCGATTACCTTTTACCCAAACCCTTAAAATTTTTGAAGGCCCTGCAGGTTCACCATCGATAAAAGTTTGGCTTTTTTTCTCAAAAAAAACACCCTCCTCCGACACTGATTTTATTCCAGATAGTATACAGCATACCGCCAACACAAAAAAAAGAATGCCTAATCTTTGATTTTTCATTTGGTGATCACCTATGTTTAATTGATATTAGAAAATTTTATTATCGTTTATGTCTACCTGTCGACGTATATGTTCCCTTTCTATTTTTTTCACTACTAATGTCGCTTGCTCTTCAATTATATTAGCCTTTTAGATAATAAACAATCAAAATTCACATCACCACCTGTTAGATCAATAATGCTAAATTTTGTCCTACATTAAATAATAGGTCGCCAAAATTTCGCTAAAGCGATATAGAGAGACTTTTTGTAAAGCTTCTTAGCGAAGCAAAAGCGATAAAAATTGCCACTGTCTGAGCGAAGCGAGTTCGGCAATTTAGCTTTTGCAAGCTTAGGAGCTTAAAAAAGACAACCGTCTAGCGAAGCGATTTTTTAACGACCTAGTATCATGTAAACTTTGTAATGTCGTATAACAATCAGTTATTTTTCTTATTATCAATCAAGTATGCCAAATAAAAACATCCTTACTTTATTCAACATTTAAAGGTTGACACGACACTAGTGTAATTTTTCTATTCATTTTGCCACAGACTCCAAGCGTCAAACAAAGAATTATAGCGCATTACATATTGTTGATTATTCTCTGTTAAAATCTTAAAATAATCCATTTTGGGCTGACCGGCCCGTATTCCGCCTTCATACCAACGATCCAGGACCTGTTTAATTTTTATTAATTTTTTTTCCAGAATAATCTCTCGAGGACTTTCATTTACCTTATACCCTGAATAGCAGTGGACTTCAATTCTTTTCCACACCTAAATTTCCTCTCGTTCTCTATCCCTGTCTTTCTAAATCTTAAAAAATAGGGACAGATTAAAAATCTTCCCCATTCCTCCATTCCTCTAAATAACCCTGCAATGTCACTTATTTTTTCAGATCATTGAGGTGATTGAGTTTACCTTATTTTGATAAATTTTGTTATTTATTTAATAGCCTTTAATACCGATAATACCGGGGTTCACGAAACAAGTGTCGTCGTAAGGATAAATAGCCGTTTCGATTATTTATTCATCTTAGCTTTTCAGCATGCACCTGCCATCGCCGGTTTAATAGCTAAAGTATAAGGGAAAGACACTCGAAAGGTAGTGCCTTTTCCGAGCTCGCTTTGAACATCAAAGGCTGCCTGATATTGTTTTAATAATTGATAACTGCTGAACAAACCTAACCCTGTTCCTTTAAGACTTTTCCCCTCTCGCCCTGATTTTGTAGTAAAAAACGGTTCAAACAATTTCGGAAGATCTTTCTTTTTTATTCCACAGCCCGAGTCACTGATTTCGACATATATATGATGTTTATCCCATCCGGTGTTTACGCCCAGCATTTTATTTGCTGATCCCTTCATGGCATCAAAGGCATTCTTGATCAAATTTGAAAAGCACTGGCTAAAATCAGCATAAATTCCCTCGATTTCGGGTAAATCTTTGGCCAGATTCCACTTCTTTTCCACTTGGTGCCTAAATTCTAAATCCGCATCAAAAAACTCTACCTCTTCTACCAATATTTGATTAAGATTAATTATTTCTTTGTTTCTATGGTATTCTTTACGGGTTTTATTCAACATGCTGCTGATTATCGTATACATTTTATTTCCTGCTGAATATATTTTGCTTAATCTTGGTTCCTGAGGATATTTTCCTTTTAAGAATTCAGCATAGGCAATAATACAGCTTAATGGATTATTCAAATTATGAGCAAACCCGGCAGTTAACCTGCCAAGGGCAGCCATTTTTTCCTCCTGCCCCTTTTTTCGTAATTCTTCAAGCATTCGGTTTCTTTGTTGAAAAGCTTTTTCTACTACAGCCAATAACTGATCATTATCTACCGGCTTAGTGATATAGTCGAAAGCACCATTTCGCATCACATTAACGGCTGTTTCTAATTCTAAAAACCCAGTTAACATAATTACCGGTATAAGTGGCTGACGAAATCGAATCTGTTCCAAAACCTTTTCGCCATCCATTTCAGGCATCTTAATATCGCATATTACCACTCCTGTATCTTTTTGCTTGGTCAGTAGCTCAAGACCCTTTTTTCCATTTTCAGCAGTAAGTACGTTATACCCTTCAAACTGAAAAACCTTGGCGAGCATTTTTAAGATATTAACATCATCATCAATAAGTAAAATTTTATCATTCATTAGGCTATTTTTCCCCCTCTCTAGATAAAACCTTTGGAAATTTTACGATAAAAGAGGTCCCTTCTCCCTTATTCGACTTAACATGAATTTTGCCTTTATATTGATTAACCAACCGATAAACTACATTTAATCCCAAACCGGTTCCTTTCCCCGGATCTTTGGTAGTAAAGAAAGGGTCAAAAATATAGGGAAGATCATTATCTCGAATCCCGCATCCTGTATCTTCTACGCGAATTTCGACAAAACCGTTTCGCTGAAATGTTTTCAGCACCATTGACCCCTTTCCCTCCATGGCATCAACTGCATTAATGATGAGATTAACAAAAATTTGTTGAAATTGACTTGGATTCCCTAAAATCATGGCCGTTTGGTGATAATCTTTCGTGATCGAAACCTTTCCCATATTCCGGACGTGTGAAGCCATTGAAATAGAATCATCCAATATTTGTTTAATATGGATTAATGTTCCTCCATCTTTTTGCCGAATTCCTCGAGAATATAAGGAAAGATCCTTAATAATATTAGCCATTTTTTCCGCACATTCTTTTATTTGGGTTGCAATGTCTAAAACAATATCTTGATTCTCTCTCTTCTTCATCAAACAATTAGCCCCAGAGAGAATCACCTGAAGGGGATTATTGATTTCATGGGCAACGCCTGAAGCTAAAATCCCCAGACCAGCCAAATTTTCCGTTCTCCGGACGCCTTCCTCTAATTCTTTTAATTTCGAAATGTCTTGAATATAAATTAATACATCATGAACCTGACCCAAGTCTGTTTTGATGGGAATATAATACATATTGACATAACGAGGGCCATCCTGGCGTCCTTGAAAACAACTAATATCTTTACTGCATCGGATATTCAAGGCCGCATTGGTTTTTCCCTCTTTAAATACTTGCGCTGCCATACAGGCTGAACATGGTGAGGTTCGATTAGCCATAACTTGATAGCAATAATTTTTAACTAGTGCTTTCGGAACATTATTCAGGTATGAAGCCTGAGTTTTGTTTATGGCATTAATCCGATAGTCATGATCAATCATAAAAAGGCCGTCAATAATTTCATCAAATATCCCAAGCAACTTACTCTTGCTCCGTTCTATGAGCTCTCGAAGATGACGATCATGGGACAGCTCAAGGCTTTGGATGGTTAAACATTCAGGCATACAATGAGAGGATTTTTGATTTCGACTTATATCCAATAAGGTCTCCAGGGCACCAATTACTTGCCCTTGATCATTTTTCAATGGATAAATCCCTCTAAGTAATAAAATTTTGTGCCCATCCTTATGTCTAATGGCTGCTTGCGCAAGGCGAGGATTATGACTTCCATCAGACTTGAGAAAGGAACAAGAATCCTGACCATCACGAATATCCAACTGACTGCAAAGTTCACCCACGATTTCATCCTGAGAATATCCTGTTATTTGTTCTGCCATAAGATTAAAATAAAGAATGCGCCTATCTTTATCAATAATTACAACCGCTAAGGGTAAAAAGGAAAGTATTTGCTGTAAAAATCGGTGGCTGGGTCCAGCTAAGGTTTGAATCATTCTTCTTCTTTCTGGCTTAAGAAATCTTTTTCTCTATACACTTTATCGTTCTCTTATCACCAAAACTTTAAAGAAACCTTTGCTATTAAGGACCTTTTTTGATCCCAGTATGCTTAGTTGTAATAAAAATTCCGGGTTAAGGAACGAAAAGCAAGAATAGAAAATTGTTCGGCTAGCTAGGTATTGAAACAAGAAATTAATTCTTTGTTGCGTGGATATTTAGATTGCGGTACCGGGAGGGCGAGACTCTTGAATTTTCAGATCGACGACTTATTCTAAAAGGTGCTGTTTATTACTCATACGAAGAAATACCTGGTAAATAGCTTTCTGAAAAAATGTTGCCTCTACTTAATATTCCCTTTGGATCTAATAACAATTTTATCCGCACCATCTCCTTTACTCCCTGGGAGCCATAGAGAATTTCTAGAAATTCATGTTTTATTTTACCAATACCATGTTCGGCTGAAATAGTTCCTCCCAAGGAGACTGCCTTTTGGGCAAATTCAAGGCTTAGACCTTTGGCTTTCTCCATCTCTTCAGCATTCCGGGGTAAGATATTTAAATGGAGATGATATTCCCCAATATGCCCAAAAAGAACATATTCTAGCCCTTGTTTTTCTATCCGGGTCTTGTAAAAAAGAAGCATTTCGTGGAAGGCTTTTTCAGGTAAAGAAATATCAAGGCTTATTTTTTGAATTTGCGGATATTGTCTTTTTCTTTGTCTGAAAATTTCATTTAAAATCTCCGGCAAGGTATGCCGAAAAATTTTCATCTTTATCAGCTCTCGTTTCTCGAATCCTCCCCAGGTATCATCCATACTCACTTCATTTTCTTCTAAGAGCTTCTGCCAGCTTTCATATATGTCTTCCAAGTCTTTTTCTCGGCAAAATTGCTCAAAAAAAATTGCTGATCGAGCATAGTCCGGAAAATCGCCGATTAACGAACCCGAAGCATCATCTTTGCGCTTTTGACGCAATAAGTCGAGAGAATGAGAATCAAAATATTCTAAAACAGTGGGTTTGATTCGGCTCATTTGATTTGATCGTTCTTTTTGAACCTGTTGGGCAAATTGATAAGCATTTTTTGATTTAGGAAAAAAAGCTATTCCGCTAAAAATATTTTCCGGGGTGGGAATAATTTTAAGTTCCAAAAGGGTAATAATCCCCAGCGTTCCTTCTGAGCCGATAAAAAGATCTATTAAATCCATACCGGGCTTGGCATAGTAACCTGCGGCATTTTTTACTTCAGGCATTCGGTAAGAAGGTACAGGAATCTTAATTCTCTTTCCTGCACAAGTAACTAATTCAAAGGTGTTGGACTCATCGGCAAAAATCTTTCCTCGTAAAATATCTAAAAGCTCGCCATTAGCTAATACTACCTTGAGACGATGAATATAATTTCGCGTTGGGCCATAGGCAAATGATCTAGCACCCGATGAATTAGCCGCTGCAGTCCCGCCAATTAAGGCTGAGTCCTCTGTTGGGTCCGGTGGATAAAAATAGGTAATCGGATCCGAAACAAAATCGTCTTTTTTTGAAACATTTTCCATATCACCCACATTTTTGCTCTCAATCGATGTATGCACACTCTTTAGCCTAATACCCGCCTCTACTTGAACATACCAGGTTTTTCCCTGCTCGCTTTTATATATTCCAAGTATATGGTTCATCCTTTCCATGGAAAGGATAACACCGCCTCGTGGCACCGCCCCACCGACCACCCCCGTGCGGGCACCGGATACGGTCACGGGTGTTCCCTTTTTTTGAAAATACGATAGGAGAGCGCAGACCTCCCCCTCACTTTCAGGAAAATAAACGGCTTCTGCTCGACCATATCCCAAATGGGATTCATCCTGCAGATATGACAAAAACTCTTCAGGATCCTGAATTATCGTTTTATGAATCTTCTCTATTGGTTTACCATTTTCACTTCTTTGCGCAATTATGGAATTGCCCATTTTTCATTCTCTCTTTATGAACTTATACTCAGCGAGGGCATAAATTACGCTTTTTAAATTTCACCACAGAAGACACAGAGAGCACAGAGTTTTAAATTTTATTACTGAACTGAAGTGTCCTCTGCGTCCTCTGTGGTTTATTTAGCATTTTTTGAAAATCATAATTTATGGCTTTGCCAAGTATAACGCCCTGCGGACTTTTAGTCTTTTGTATAATCGGTAAATATTTGCTTCATTTTGTCCCAAATGGGAAACGATTTGTCTTATTGTAATCATATACTTTTTGATCGGCATCGGCTGGAAAACCGCTTAAATAAAATAAAAATGCCTATACTATTTAGTTAATCCATGGCTTTTCGGAGTATATCAAATTCTTTAAGCGGCTTGTCCGCTTCTAAAAACCCCACTGTTCCCGGATGTAAGGTTTCTACCGGCTCCAATTCAGTATTCCACAACCTTATTACCTTAACGAAAGAGCATTCTGCGGATTTACTGAAAATTTCTATGATATCGCCAATTGATATCTGGTTTCGTACATCGATTTTTGTTTTATGATTATCACTCTTATGACAAACAAAGCCAGTCATTCGATATTTACACCGATGTGCAGAATGACTATACAATTGAGTGTCTTGAGGATATGAATCAAAATAGAACCCTGTAGTATATCCCCGGTGATTTACCTTCATCAACTCCTCTCGCCATGATTCTTTGAAACAATATGCCTTGGGGTCTTCATAATAGCTATCAATTGCCTCTCTATAAACGCGAGTAACAACCGAAAGATAGTAAAAGCTTTTCATTCTCCCCTCAATTTTCAAAGAATTTATCCCGCATTCTATTAATTTCGGAAGATGCTCTATCATACAAAGATCTTTTGAATTAAGGAAATATGTCCCTAAACTATCTTCCTCAATTTTCAAGGAATCCTCCAGGCGAGATTCCTCAACTAAATGATATTTCCAGCGGCAAGGCTGAGCACAATTACCGCTATTACTATTCCTTTGGACAAAATAGTTACTCAACAAACACCTACCCGAATAAGCGACGCACATAGCGCCGTGAACAAAGGCTTCCAATTCTAAAACAGTCCTCTCACGAATATGTTTAATCTCCTTCAAAGACAATTCTCTCGCTAAACATATCTTTTTAGCCCCTAAACGCTCCCAAAAATGTAACGTTTTCCAATTACAACTATTAGCTTGCGTACTAATGATAATTGGGGTATCAGGAGCATATTCCCGAGCACACAAAAAAACCCCCGGATCAGAAATTATCAAACCATCAACATGTAAATTATTTAATCTTTCCAGATAGCCAGGAAGGCTTTCAATGTCTTGATTGCGAGCGAATATATTTACCGCTATATATAGTTTCGTTCCTTGTTTTTGTGTCTTCTCACGGGCGATGCATAGTTCATCGAAGGTAAAATTTCCAGCCTGCTGACGAAGGTTGAACCTTTCGCCCCCTACATAAACCGCATCAGCACCATAATGCAGGGCAAAGCATAATTTTTCCAGATTTCCCGCCGGGGCTACCAATTCAACCTTTTTCAAGCTAAAATACTCCACTCCATCATTAAAGATCTCCGTCCCTATACTATATCCATCCACCTTATTCTATTCTTTTATTACTGATATAATCCTATCCAATTCATCAGAGGAAGAATATTTAATCTCTATACTGCCCTTAACTCTGTCCTTTTCTTTTTTATGTTTAATTCTTACATAGGTTCCAAATAATGATTTAAAATCCTCTTCTAAAGCCTCTATAAAAACATTCGGTTCGCCTCCGGAAATTTGTTTCTTCTTATTACCGGTCAACTGCTGCTTAACTAATTTTTCAGTCTGTCGAACCGACAGCCCTTCTTGAATGATTTTTTTACTGATACGCAATCTTTCTGCAAAATCCAAGATACTCAAAAGCGTGCGTGCGTGTCCCATTGTTAAGAGGCCTTGTCTAATATACTCCTTAATTGGTTCTTCTAACCTGAGTAATCGAATCATATTTGAAACCGTAGATTTATCTTTGCCTAAAATAGATGCTAAATAGTCCTGAGTATAATGAAACGATTCCAGCAATTTCTGATATGCTTCTCCCTCTTCAATAGGGTTAATATCTTCTCGTTGTATGTTTTCAATTAATGATAACTCCAGTTCTTCTTTCTCAGAAGCATCTTTAATAATTACCGGAAGTCGATTCAGGCCGACTTGTTGAGCTGCCCGCCATCTTCGCTCCCCTGCAATAATGGTATATCCGTCATCATCTCTTTTTACAAGAATAGGTTGAATTATCCCTTTCTCTTTAACCGACGAAGCTAGCGCTGCTAATTTTTGTTCATTAAAATATTTTCTGGGTTGGGCTGGATTAGGTGAGATTCGATCAATTGGAATTTCTAAAATTTCATTAATTGGTGCTTGTCCCAAATTGGATATTAACGCACCTAATCCTTTACCTAATGCCTTTCTCGACATGATCTATCACCTCTTTTGCTAATTTTAAATATACTTGTGCTCCTGAAGAACGAATTTCATACAAAACTATTGGTAATCCATGGCTCGGGGCCTCACTTAAGCTTACATTACGTGGCACAATCGAAGCAAAAACCTGTTCTTTAAAATATTCACATACTTCTTTAACCACTTGTTTAGAAAGGTTTGTTCTTTTATCAAACATGGTTAATAAAACGCCTTCAACCTGCAACTCATGGTTTAAATTTTGCTTGATTAGTTTAATAGTATTTAATATTTTTGTAACCCCCTCAAGGGCATAATATTCACACTGCAAAGGAATTATAACCGAATCTGCAGCACAGAGGGCATTAATGGTCAATAAACCCAGGGAAGGAGGGCAATCAATAATAAGATAATCATATTTATCCTGAATTTTTTGCAATGCTTCCTTCAATCGAAACTCACGCCTCGAGACGGAAATTAATTCTATCTCCGCTCCAATTAATTCTATGTTTGAAGGGATTAAATCAAGCCATTTTATTGGCGTTGAACAAAGAAGACCATGTATCTTTTCTTGCTCTATCAATGCTTGATATATAGTTTTTTCCGCATCTTCAGTCATATATCCCACACCGCTACTGGCATTCGCTTGTGGATCTATATCTATGAGAAGGGTCTTCTTTTCCGCAATTGCTAAACAAGCTGAAAGATTGACCGCAGTGGTTGTTTTGCCTACCCCCCCCTTCTGGTTGGCCACAGCAATAATTTTTCCCATATTTTTTTAACCTTTTTTGTAATGTACAGAAAAAGTTTTCACGTGAAAACTTTTTCTGTAGTACATTAAACCAAACATATCGGGTTTTTCTTTTTTTCCAGCACGTTAACTATAAAATGGCTACCCAATAAAAGCTTTAGATTTTATGGCATTTGCCATTAAATTATATATAAAATGATTGGTGCTTACTTTACCATACTATTAATGATAAGAAAAGCTTTCGGGAGGTTTCTAGGGAAGATTTTATTTCTAGCGATAATTCAATGGGTTGTCGAACTATTTATTATTTGCCTATACAAAATTTTGTAAATATTTGATCGAGGATGTCTTCTGATGCATGATGGCCAAAAAATTGATTAAATGATTTATTGAGGCTGCGAAAATTTTCAGCTAAAAGCTCTTCAGATTGTTCTTTCTTGATCAAACGTTTAATTTCTGCGCATACCTTTTTTATATGAACAAGAATATGTTTTTGCCGAAAATTAATGCTTACATTAAGAGTGTCTTTCTGGTCCGGAATACAAAGTGCTGAAATTGCGCCTGAAATTTGATCAATCCCTTTCCCGGAAAGAGCGCAGACCTTTAGTGTTGGAATTTGCCGTTTGCTGTATTTTATCAAAGAATGAGAAGAAACATTGTCGCCTAAATCCATTTTATTAAGCACAATAAAAAAGGGTTTTTTGTGCCGACAGACTAAATCAAATATGGATTGATCATAATGGTTTAAATCCTGCGATCCGTCGCATACGATCATTATTATATCAGCCTGGCCAATGATTTGCCGCGTGAGCCGAATGCCTTCTTCTTCTATTTTGTTTCTTGACCGGCAGAAGCCTGCTGTATCAAGTAAGCGAATAATAATCCCGTCAAAAAAAAAGCTGTCTTCAATAATATCAGTGGTGGTTCCGGGAATGTTGGTAACAATAGAGCGTTTCTTTTTAAGAAGCCGATTCATTATGGAAGATTTCCCAACATTTGTTTTTCCCACGATAGCCATTTGTAATCCATTAATTAATACACTACTCCTTTTATAATTATCAATGTAGGTATTGATTATTTTAGACCATCGATTAATATCGTCTACTAGTTCTTTGACTGAAAATCCTAAAGCTAACTCTTCAGAAAAATTAAGTTCTGTTTCAATGAGGGTTTGCCATTTATTTATTTCTTTATGAAGGGCATTTAAAGGCTGAAAGGTATCCCCTTCTAAGGTATTCAATAAAAGTGAGAGTCCCTGCTCGCTTTGTACATTAATTACATCAATAACGGCTTCCGCTTGAGTAAGGTCGATTCTTCCATTCATAAAAGCCCTTTTCGTAAATTCACCTGGTTCGGCAATCCTGGCGCCTGCCTGTAAAACTAATTCCAAAACCTTATATAAACACCACCTTCCCCCATGACAATTAATTTCGACCACATCTTCTCGGGTATAGGAGTGTGGTTTACGCATAACTGAAACAAGTACTTCATCAATTTTTTTGTTACTCAAGGGGTTAATAATATGGCCATAATGAATTGTATGGGTGGGGGAGGAAGCTAACTTCTTGTTTCCTTTATTGGTTTTGTATATTTTTTGAGTGATTTCAATGGCGGCAGGGCCGCTTAATTTAATTATTCCAATTGCGCTTTGACCTACCGGAGTGGCAATGGCAACAATAGTATCCATTTTTCCGAAATGTTATGCCTTCATCTTTTTCATGATCCAGTAATGCTGTCCAATGGTTAATACATTGTTTAATAGCCAGTATATAACTAACCCGGAAGGAAATCCAAGAAAAAATACGGTAAAAATCAAGGGCAAAAAGGTCATCATTTTCATCTGCGCAGCATCACCTGCCATTGGAGTCATTTTTTGTTGAATATACATGGTTACCCCCATTAAAAGGGGGGTAATAAGCAATGGGTCCATAATTGACAGATCTTTAATCCAGAAGATAAAGGGTGCTCCTCTCATTTCAATTGCGACCATGAGCCCTTCATAGAGAGCAAAAAATACTGGGATCTGAAGCACAAGGGGTAAACATCCGCCCATAGGATTTACTCCATGCTTCTTGTATAGGCCCATTACTTCTTCGTTTAATTTTTTGGGATCATCTTTGTATTTTTTTCTTAAGGAAGCCATTTTGGGCTGCACTTCCTGCATGTCTTTCATTGAGCGAAAGCTTTTGTCTGTTAATGGCCAAAAAATTATTTTGATTATGATTGTAAGCAAGATAATGGCAATTCCATAATTGGGAATAAATTTGTAAAAAACATTTAATGTATAGATAAGCGGTTTTGCCAGAAAACTAAAAAATCCATAATCTATTACTTGCTCAAGATTAATACCTAATATTTTTACTGTTTGATATTTTTTGGGCCCAAAATAACACCCATAAAAATCACGTCGAGTACCTCCTGGATCAAGCATTTCTGGGGGATAATAAATTCCTATCGTGGTTGATCTGTTAATAGATATCGCATCCTCAACTTCGCTTGGGGCACGATGAATAAAGACCCCTGAATTTTTTTCTCGAGGAATAATAGCTGCAAAAAAATAATTACTCGTCATGGCTGTCCAAGACACATTTTCTTGATGCCTAATGAATGGAATTTTTTTCTTTGGTTTATCTTTAATTTTTTTCCCATCTTTCCAGGTAATAGGGCCTTGAAATTTATGAGCTCCCGTTTGGAAGGCGTTTCCCAGCCCAGGACCAAGAAGAAGGCTATAATTTGAAAGGAGCTTTGTATTTGATATATTTTGGGTAACGATTTGTGTATCAACCTGATAATTTTCATTATAAAAGGTAAAAACTTTTTCTATCTGAAAACCATTACGGGTAAGGTATTTAAGTTTGATTGTTTCCTCGGGATGTTCTTTGTCTAAATAAACATCGTTGGCTTCGGTTTCAAAAACACCACTATAAAGATCCGCCCCCTCGTTTGGTTTATTTCCCGCAATTAATCGTAAGCCCTGGCCGCTATTTGCTTCAATAGAAGCAAACAAATCTATTTCTTTTCTTTCGGATATTGGCTTCTCCCCCCCAAATAGGCGTGCGAAATATGTAATATAGGATTTTCCCACCATTTTCCAAAAATTCATCTTCCAGGGAGATGTTTCATGTTTTTCTGTTAAATAATAATTTTTTAATTTCCAGTGACTAAGTATGGCGCCTTTTGTATTGATTACTGCATGATATTTTTCAGTATCTATAATAATTTCCCGAGGCTTTGTTTCCTTCTGTTGCTCAAATAAATCAAGTATGTCTTGTTCCGGTTTTACTTTTTTATTATCTTCTTCTCTATCTGTAAACTCGGGGAAAAAAGGTTCCTGCTCTATTAATTCTTTTTCTGTATCTTTTTGAACTGGTTGCTTTATTGGCATTTCCGGCATAAAGAAATATTGATAAATGATTATAACCAGCAAAGACAATAATACTGCCAGTAAAGCTCTTTTTTCCATATACCTGTATCCTTAGTTTAATAAGTTTATGCGGCTCACTATTCTGGTCAATAGATTTTTTTCTTTACATTTAACAATATTTTCGCGCATAGACTTTATCCCTTATTTATGAGAGGAAGGCAAAAAAAGTAATCCGCTGGAAGAGCAATTAAAAAATGAAAAAGGTTTTGTTAATTAATTAATGCTCCCCCAAATTTTTAGAAGTTATATTACCATTTATCTCCTCGGGTTTACAATTAAAAATATCTCAGTTAAAAGAGATTTGTTTTATCAAGCTTTAAATGGTGAGATGTCCCTTGGGAAAAAGGAAAAAAATCATAAGATTCATTTTACCGGATCGTATCCACCTTTATTCCATGGATTACACTTACTGAATCTTTTTATTGATTTAAACATCCCTATCCCAAGTCCATATTTTTGAATGGATTGTATTGCATATTGAGAACAGGAGGGATAAAATCGACAACATGGGGGAAAACATGGTGAGACCGTATATTTATATAGTTTTATATAAAAAATAATTATATTCTTTATAATAATTTTTAGTTTTGAATACATATCATCAACCAAACCACTAGGCCTTATATTTTAACAGTAAATTTAATAATTTGCTTTGTAATTCCTGGTAAGACAAGTTATGAGCGGATTCTTTTATGATTATGACGCAATCCGTGTTTGCCGGAAAATTTTCTTTGTTTAGCCTGTAAATTTCTCTTATCCTCCTTTTTATTTTATTTCTAATATGCGCTTCTCTATATTCTTTTTTTTTAACAATAACTGCTATCCTTCGACAATTTAAGGTATTACCTTTTAGGATAATCCCAAAACAGCTATTTTTAATGCGTTTTCCCTGTAAAAAAATTTTTTCAAAATCTTTCTTTCTTCTTATTCTTTCCTTTTTTTGAAAGGAAAAAGCTTTTCTTTGTCTATTAATCACTAACGGTTAATCTCTTTCTTCCCTTTCTTCGCCGATTATTAATAATTCGTCTTCCAGAGCGACTACTCATTCTTTTTAAAAATCCATGCTTTTTTAATCTTTTTCTCTTCTTTGGTTGATAGGTCCTTTTCACTATTTTTTACCTCCTTCTAAATAATTCCTTGCTTTCCCTAAAAAAAAAATATAAAATTCCTTCTTGCTGGTCGAAATTACCAATTTCCTTAGATCGCCTTTTAACAAGACAACCAATAAACTTTCTTATTTAAAAAATTATAATCTCTACCCTTATTTTTTGTCAAGCTTTTCATAAGAAAAAAACATTGAAAATGTATCTTGTTTTTGATATAGTATTAATCATTATTATTAAGACTATATCACTCTTCTCATAGGGATGACAAACAAATCGGCTGAAAAAACAAAAAAATCCCTGTGTATTAAATTAATAGTGATTTTTCTTTTCTTGCTCTATTTTTCTATCCCTAAATCTAAATATTTATCCACAGTTGTGGATAAAGCTGTGGATAAATGAATAATATTTGGGAAAAAACCCTCGAGATAATTAAAGAGAAAATAAACCATCAAAGTTTTAAAACATGGTTTCTTCCAACAGAATTTATTTCTTATGAAAAGAACCTGTTGCTGGTTAAGGTTCCGAATAAATTTTATAAAACGTGGTTAACTGAACATTATATGGATATTATCTTCCAATCGCTTAATAATATTTCTCCCCTTGCTATAAATCTTGAATTAGTTATCGATGAAGATACCCGAGATGCTTCATTCTCTATATATAAAGAAGATGAGCAAAAAAAAACACCTTCGAAAAACATAGAAAATGTTGTAATGCCGGCGCTTAATAATAAATATATTTTTAGCAACTTTGTTGTCGGCTCAAGCAATCAATTTGCTCATGCTGCAGCTTTAGCCGTTGCGGAACATCCTTCATTAACCTATAATCCTCTTTTTTTTTATGGAGGAGCAGGTTTGGGTAAAACGCACCTTTTACATGCTATTGGGCACTTTATTATTAATAAACATAATAATTTTAGAATTGTATATACTCAAGCTGAAAAATTTACTAATGAGCTTATTAATTCTATCAGATATGACAACATGAATAATTTTCGTAATAATTACAGAAATATTGATGTTTTATTAATTGACGATATCCAATTTATTGCAGGAAAAGAAAGAACAGAAGAAGAATTTTTTTATACTTTTAACTCTCTTTTTGAAGCCCATAAACAAATTGTTATTTCCAGCGATAGCCCTCCTAAAGAAATACCTACTATTGAGGAACGTCTCCGATCAAGATTTGAATGGGGCCTTATTTGCGACATCCAACCCCCTGATTTAGAAACAAAAATCGCTATCTTAATGAAAAAAGCTGAAGCAGAAAGTATAGGTCTTCCCGACGATGTTGCCTTTTTTGTTGCTAATAATATTAAATCTAATATTCGTGAATTGGAAGGCTGTCTTGTAAAATTAGGGGCTTATTCATCACTAAATTCACAAGAAATAACCCTGGCTATGGCCAAAGATATATTAAACGATCTTTTTTCTGTTGATGATAAATTCGTTACTATCGAGTCTATTCAAAAAATTGTCTGTAAAAATTTTTCAATTACTCTCTCTGATATTAAATCAAAAAACCGATGTAGAGCAATTTCTTTTCCTCGTCAAATTGCCATGTATCTTTGTCGAAAAATTACCAATCAATCTTTGCCAAAAATCGCTGATTGTTTCGGTGGTAAAGATCATACGACAGTCATGCATGCATGTGGTAAAATAGATAAAATAATAGAACAGGATAGCAACTTACGTTATAAAATAAATCACCTGATTAATCTCATACAAAAATAAATAGTTTTAAAAAAAATGTTAACATTTTTGTATATAAATTGTTAGTAAAGTGTGAATAAATTCTGTATAAATATTTTTTTTAAAAAAATAAAAATATAATCACATAATATAAACATAGTGTACAACAACAAAAATTTTTAAAAGATATTTCTTTTCAATAAAATAAACACCTTTTACCTTTAGTAACAGTACCTACTACAACTAAGTATTAATACAATTATTAATATTTTTTTATTGTATTTTAACGGTCACATAAAAAAGTTAACAAAAAAACAACAAACATCTATTAAAGCAAAGAAATAATATTATGAATACAAATGAATATACCTCACAAAATATAAAGGTTCTTGAGGGCCTGGAAGCAGTCAGAAAAAGACCGTCGATGTATATTGGAAACACCTCTTCTCTCGGTCTTCATCATTTAGTGTTTGAAGTCACCGATAACAGCGTAGATGAAGCTATGGCCGGTTACTGTGATCTTATTGAAGTTTTAATACATATTGATAATAGCATTACTGTTATTGATAATGGTCGTGGGATACCTACAGATATTCATGAAGAAGAAGGAATATCAGCCGCAGAATTAGTTTTGACTCGGCTGCACGCTGGAGGAAAATTTGATAATAAAAGCTATAAGGTGTCCGGTGGGCTCCATGGTGTGGGTATATCGGTTGTTAATGCCTTATCGAAATGGCTAAAATTAGAGATTCGTCGTGGCGAAAAAGTATATCAACAACGCTTTAAAAGGGGTGAACCAATAAATTCACTGGAAGTAGTAGGACAAACAAAAAAAACAGGAACAAGAATTAGTTTTCTTCCGGATGAAATGATTTTTGAAACAATTGAATATAGTTTTGATATTCTGGCCAATCGATTGAGAGAGATGTCTTTTTTAAATAAAGGATTAACCATTAGCATTAAAGATGAAAGAACTGAGAAAAAGAGCACTTTTTTCTATGAAGGTGGGATAGTTTCTTTTGTTGAGCATCTTAATAAAAATAAAATTCCTTTACATACCGAACCTATTTATTTTTTTCGGGAAAAAGATAATATTTCTGTTGAAGTGGCCCTACAATATAATAATGGGTTTAATGAAAAAATATTTACTTATGCCAATAATATTAATACACAGGAAGGTGGTTCCCATCTTGTTGGGTTAAAAAGCGCTTTAACCAGGGTTTTGAATCAGTATGGTGAAAAAAATAATTATTTTAAAAATCTTAAATATACCCTAAGCGGAGAAGATGCTCGAGAGGGATTGACCGCAGTAATAAGTGTAAAACTTCAAGATCCTCAATTTGAAGGGCAAACAAAAACCAAATTGGGAAATAGCGAGATACGAGGAATAGTTGATTCCATAGTATCAGAGAAGTTGAGTCAATTTTTAGAAGAAAATCCCGATCAGGCCAAGAAGATTATTGAAAAAATGATTAGTGCGGCACGGGCCCGAGACGCTGCCAAAAAAGCTCGTGATTTAGCGAGAAGAAAAAATGTTCTTAATTCTCATTCGTTACCGGGAAAATTGGCGGATTGTTCAGAAAAGGATCCGGCTCTTTGTGAATTATATTTAGTAGAGGGAGATTCGGCGGGAGGGTCCGCCAAGCAAGGAAGAAATCGAAAATATCAAGCAATTTTGCCTTTGAAGGGAAAGATTTTAAATGTGGAAAAAGCTCGCTTTGATAAGGTATTAAGTAATGATGAGATAAAATATTTAATTACAGCCTTAGGTATGGGAATTGGAGAGGAACATTTTGATATATCAAAAAGCCGTTACCATAAAATTATTATTATGACAGATGCAGATGTAGATGGGGCCCATATTAGAACTCTTTTATTAACCTTTTTTTATCGTCATATGCTCCAAATTGTGGAAAAAGGATATTTATATATAGCCCAACCACCACTCTTTAAAGTTAAAATTGCTAAAGAAGAACTTTATATCAAAGATGAAAAATCAATGCAAAAATTACTACTGCAAAAGGGAAGTAAAAGTATTCAGATTTTTGTTGGGGAAAAAATTTTAGAAAAAGAAGAGTTACATGATTATATCAATAACATTATAAAATTTGAAAAATTAATAAATATAGTAAAGAAAGAAAATATAGATGAGGAAATTTTAAGATTTTTAGTAATAGATAAAAGTTTTCAGAAAGAAGCTCTTAAAGATGAAAAAATTCTTAAAGATAGATTAGAAAAGATGAAGAACATTTTTGAGTCTTTTATAAAAAATGAAGCAAAATTTAAACAAGACATTGAATTTGATGAAGAACATGGTTGTTATAAGATAGTTTTTATACCAAAAGAAGAGAAAGAAAAGGATAACAAAATAATAGTTGATTCGGAGTTTATTTTTTCTCCGGAATTTAGGGAATTACAACTTTTATTTAACCAAATTAATTTTGGATACCCGCCTTATGAAGTGAGAAAGGCTTCAGAAAAAATTAAAGTAAATAGTTTTAACGAACTGATAAATATCACTTTATTGTTGGCTAAGAAAGGTATGACTATCCAGAGATATAAGGGCTTGGGAGAGATGAATCCTGACCAATTATGGGAAACAACAATGAATCCTGAAATAAGAACATTGCTTCAGGTTAAGATAGAAGATGGTGTGGAAGCGGATGAAATGTTCAGTATATTGATGGGAGACCAGGTTGAACCGAGAAGAAAGTTTATTGAAGAGAATGCTCTCAATGCAAAAAATATAGATGTTTAGTAGTACTATCGTTTTTGGATAGAGGAAAACAGGAATGTTATTAGAAGAAAAAAATATAATAGTTGATATTGAGGATGAATTAAAAAGCTCTTATATGGATTACGCCATGAGTGTAATTGTTGGCAGAGCCTTACCCGATATAAGAGATGGATTAAAGCCGGTGCATCGACGAATATTATATGCTATGCACGAATTAGGCCTCAGTTGGAATAAATCTTTTCGAAAGTCCGCTCGTATTGTGGGTGACGTTTTGGGAAAATTTCATCCCCATGGAGATGCCTCTGTATATGATGCCCTCTGTAGAATGGTTCAAAATTTTTCCTTAAGATACCCTCTTATTAAAGGACAAGGCAATTTTGGTTCTATTGATGGTGATTCTCCTGCAGCTATGCGATATACAGAAGTAAAATTGGCCAGGATAGCCCATGAATTTTTGACTGATATAGAAAAAGAGACCGTTGATTGGATAAAAAACTTTGATGAATCCTTAGATGAGCCTGTTGTCTTGCCAACTATTATACCTAATTTGCTTATTAATGGTTCTTCCGGGATAGCAGTAGGCATGGCCACAAATATACCTCCTCATAATTTAAATGAGGTAATAAACGCATTGGTCTATGTTATTGATAACCCTGAATATTCTGAAGAACAAATTTTTCAACTTATTAAAGGACCGGACTTTCCTACTGGTGGGATTATTTATGGGAAAAAAGGAATTTTAGATGCTTACACAACCGGAAGAGGAATTATTAAAGTACGGGGTAAAGCGGAAATTGAAAAGGATGAAAAGACAAACAAAGAAAGAATTATTATTTTCCAAATACCCTATCAAGTTAATAAAACAAAATTATTAGAAACTATTGCTCAGTTGATTAATGAAAAAAAGATTGAAGGCATATCAGACTTGCGTGATGAATCGGATAGAGACGGTATGCGCATAGTTGTTGAATTAAAAAAACATGAAATAGCTCAGGTCATACTCAATTATTTATATAAGCACACAACACTTGAGACGAGTTTTGGTATGAATATGTTGGCCTTGGTTGAAAATCAGCCCAAGGTTGTAACCTTAAAGGGTTTTCTTCATAAATTTATTTCTTATAGAAAAGAAATTATTACTCGCAGGACCATTTTTGAACTTAAGCAGGCAGAAGATAAAGTACATATTTTAGAAGGATTAAAAATAGCTCTTGATAACATAGATAGAGTTATTGAGATCATTCGGTCTTCCAAAACGGTTAATCAAGCAAAAGAAGAATTAATCAGTGAATTTTCCTTAAGTCAAATCCAAGCCAAATCAATTTTAGAAATGCGGTTACAGAAACTTACCGGCATGGAAAGAGAAGGGTTGGAAAAGGATTTAAGGGAACTTAATGAAAAAATCAGCTATTATCGCGACGTTTTAGCAAAGGATCACATGGTTTTGGAAATAATCAAAAAAGAATTGCTTGATTTGCAAGGCGCTTATAAAGATGATCGTCTTACAGAGATTATAGATAATGAAGATGAAATAGATTATGAAGATACTTTTCCTGAACAGGATATGGTAGTTACCGTAACCCATCGTGGATATATTAAAAGAACATCCCTTGATCATTACAAAATTCAAAGGAGAAAAGGACAAGGGGTTAGAGGACTTGTAACCCTAGAGGAAGATTTTACCACAAATATTTTTGTTACCACAACCCATCACGGTATGTTTTTCTTTGCTGATTCAGGCAGGGTTTTTTGTCTTAAAGTATATAGAATTCCGGAAACAGGGAGAAATGCCAAGGGAACGCCGATAGTTAATCTTTTATCTTTGCATCCCGACGAAAAAATTGCTGCCTTTTTTCCCTTTAAAGAACTGCAGAAGGGTCAGTATTTGGTTATGGCAACGAAAAAGGGATTAGTTAAAAGAACAGAGGCTCAAGGATTTAAAAATATTGAGCGCTTTGGACAAAGAGGAATACGCGGACTAATTATTGCTGAGGGTGACAAATTGATAGCAGTAAAAATGACTGATGGGGAAAAAGATATTTTTCTGGGAACAAGAAAGGGTAAATCTATCCGTTTTAATGAAAAAGGGCTCAGACCTACCGGCAGGGTTGCTAAAGGATGTCGGGGGATTAAGGTCGGGCATAATGATGAAGTGGTAGATATGCAGATTTTAACCGGAAACTCAACTATTTTTACAGTAACTGAGAATGGTTTTGGAAAAAGAACCAATACTGAAGAATACCGGAGCCAAAATAGGGCCGGAAAGGGCTATAGGAATATACATCTTACGTTTAAAAATGGAGAAGTTATTGGTATTAAAGAGGTTTTACCGAATGAAACCTTAATGATTATTACCAAAAACGGCAAATTAATTTGGATACGTGTTGATGACGTTAGTGTTATAGGTCGCGACACCCAGGGTGTTAAATTGATAGAATTAAAAGATGATAAAGTTGTCTCTATTGCCTTGGCTCCTGAAGCTGAAACCGATAATGAAGAAGATACCAAAGAAGAAGAAAATAGTAATAATGAAGAAGAATAAAGAGTGGTAACATGCTTGACATCAAATTTTTGCGAGAAAATATAGCCTTAGTTAAAGATACCCTTCAACAAAGAGGAGAAGAGGCAAATATAGAAAAATTTATTGAATATGATCAACAAAGAAGAAAACTGTTACAGGAAGCAGAAAAATCAAAACATCAGCGGAATGTTTTTTCAAAAAAAATTTCAGATTTGAACAAAAAGGGACAGGCGCAGTCAGAGGATTTGGCACTTTTAGCAGATAGAAAAAAAAGCATTTTGGAAATGAAGGAAATCTCGGCCCAAATCAAAGGCCTGGATGAAAGACAAAAAAATATACAAGAAAGTCTGGAATCAATTTTACACATAATTCCTAATATACCTCATGATACTGTCCCTATTGGCAAAGACGAGAAGGATAATACGGTAGTTCGTCATTGGGGAATAAAAAAAAATTTTTCATTTGAGCCAAAACCTCATTGGGAATTAGGAGAATCATTACATATTTTGGATTTTTTATGCTCGGCAAAAATTGCCGGATCGCGGTTTGCCTTATATAAGGGTAAAGGGGCCTTGCTGGAAAGAGGATTAATCAATTTTATGTTGGATTTGCATACCAGAAAACATGGATACACAGAGGTCCTTCCTCCCTTTATGGTTAATGCTACCAGCATGTTTGTAACCGGCCAATTGCCAAAATTTGAAGAAGACCTTTTTAAAACTACAGAAGATGGTTTTTATTTAATTCCAACAGCAGAGGTCCCTGTAACCAATATCCATCGCGATGAAATTTTGGAAGAAAACAGTCTTCCAATAAAATATGTTTCTTATACGCCCTGCTTCAGACGGGAAGCAGGTTCATACGGGAAAGATACCAGAGGACTTATTCGACAGCATCAATTTAATAAGGTGGAGTTGGTATGGTTTTCTCCTCCCGAGACATCTTACGATAATTTAGAGTTATTGCTTAATGATGCTGAAGAGGTATTACAAATTTTAAATATTCCTTATAGAGTAGTAACTTTATGCACGGGAGATTTAGGTTTTTCAGCCGCCAAAACTTATGATATAGAGGTTTGGTTGCCAAGCCAACAACTATTTCGAGAGATTTCGTCGTGTAGTAATTTTGAAGATTTTCAGGCACGAAGAGGAAAAATTCGCTACCGGGATAATGTGAAAAGAAAGACCCATTTAGTGCATACCTTAAATGGCTCCGGCCTGGCTATTGGTCGAACAGTAGTGGCTATTTTAGAAAATTATCAAAGAGAGGACGGATCAATAGAAATTCCCGGCCCTCTTCAACAATATTTAGGAGGAGTAACAGAAATAAAAGAAGAATAAATAGAGTAATACTATTTTGGAGGGATGGCCGAGTGGTTTAAGGCGGCGGTCTTGAAAACCGTTGACCGAAAGGTCCGTGGGTTCGAATCCTACTCCCTCCGTATTGAACATAGAATATTTACCATCCGAGCTGTATAATCCACGAGTATGGAAATTTTTATCTTATTTATGAAGCACTGTAGTTAATTTTGTTAAGCCCGTATAATTTATGGAGAGGTGGCCGAGCTGGCTCAAGGCGTTCGCCTGCTAAGCGAATGAATGAGGAAACTTGTTCCGAGGGTTCGAATCCCTCCCTCTCCGTTTTTTTTAATAAAAAAATTCCTTTCCTTAATAAAGAATACTGAGAATTTCTACAAAATCGCCATCAAGGGTCATATCGAGGAGCGTTAACGCGAAAAAAAGCCTATGAAAAATCGACAAATTAGGCGTAAATCTTTTTTTTTAGCCACCCTTTTTTTAGTCAACTTCTTTCTCTTTAGCAGCTTTCCTTCCTCGAGTATAAGCGCACCGAACCCCGATGATATCTTACCCGGCATAAGGTTAAAAAAAAACATCCTTGATGCAGATTCAAATACAAATCATAGTGAGAATAAAGAAGGAGGATTTTTAGAAGAAAAGTTATTTTTCCCCTTTGATTTTGGTAGGAGAAAAGTTTACTGTCTTGTTATTGATCCTGGACATGGAGGCGATGATTATGGCGTCGTTTGTTCTGAATCCAGCATATTAGAGAAAGATTTAACATTAGATCTTGCCAAAAGGTTACAAAATCTTATTTCAGAAAATACAGCGCATCGAGTATTACTAACTCGAACGGGAGACTATGCGCTGTCATTGATAGATAGAACAACTTTTGCCAATCATCACAAAGCGGATCTTTTCCTCAGTCTTCATTTTAATGCTCATTTTGATATTTCGTTGAAGGAGATGCAAATTTATATTACTGCATATTCCAATGAGGAAATAAAACGTTTCTCTAGGGATAAAATGAACTGGGAGGCTTCACAGCGCAGGTATTTGGCAGATAGTAGAGATTTGGCCTTAAGAATCGAAAAAGCAGCTCTCAACAGCCTTAGATTTGAATCGATAAAATTACTGGAAATGCCTCTTTTTGTTTTAAAAGGGGCTCATATGCCGGCAGTATTGGTTGAGAATGCTTTTTTATCAAATCCCCAAATCATTGAAAAATTGAACACAGAGGAATATCGACAAGAGCTGGCCTTCATTTTATATCGAGGCATTATTTTTTATATTCAAGATAAGGAAAAGCATAATGTTTGGAAGAATTGATAATCGCGGTTTTATTAAGCAATTTTTTATTCTTCTTTTGATTTTGATTATAGCCGGTTTTGGGATATGGTTATGGTCTGAAGTAAAGAACCCTATACCCCAAATAAAAGAAAACAGCCTTCTTTCTCAAGTTTTGAACGAAACACAACAGGCCTTAAAAGAAGAGCCTTTATTTTTAAAGCTATTTTTTGGAGGTAAAGATCAGTCCACTTTGGTTGTTGAGGAGAGAGAAATAAAAAAGGGAGAAATCGATAAACATCAGCAAATGCGCCAAGCCATATTAGAATTGATAAATGGTCCAAATACAGATCTTGCCCCAACGATTCCACCGGATACAAAAGTACGCAGTATTTACGTTGATAAAAATAATGTGGGGTATATCGACTTTTCAAGCGAATTAGTTCAAAATCATCCTGGAGGATGTTGGGCGGAGGTAATAACTATTTATTCAATTGCTAATACCATAATTAAAAATTTTCCACAAATTTATAAAGTAAGGTTATTGATTAATGGTGAAGAAATAGAAACATTACATGGTCATTTAGATACGCGTAGGGCCTTTTCATTTAATGAATTATTATCCTATCCCCAATCTTTTTTTTAAAGATTAACAGGATGGTCTCGTAAAACGTCTCATCAACGTGTCATTTCGAACAAACGTGAGAAATCTTCTTGCACAATATGTTGAAAAATATAAGATTTCTCCCGGAGTTTACACTGAACGGAGTGAATGTGGTCGAAATGACAAATTTGCCAAAAGGGACTTTTTATGAGAGCATTAAAACAGACGTTTCGAAGAGAGGCTTTTTAGAAAATATTGTTAAATTCCAACCATGAATCGAGTAATGATCAAAATAAAGCTATCGGTATATTTGATTCAGGATTAGGGGGGCTAACGGTAGTTCGAGAAATTATCAAGACCTTACCCCATGAAAGTGTTGTCTATCTGGGAGATACGGCTCGAGTGCCTTATGGTGTTAAATCTCCTGATACGGTTACTAAATATGCTTTTCAAAACACCGAATTCCTTTTACATCAAGGTATTAAATTTATTGTGGTTGCTTGTAACACCGCCGCCGCCTTTGCTCTGAAAAAATTGCAGGGCTCTTTTACACCGCCTTGTCTAGGAGTTATTGCTCCGGGAGTTCGGGCTGCTCTCAAGGCCACTCAATCCGGAAAAATCGGTATTATCGGTACAGCGGGTACTATTTCCAGCCAGGCTTATATTCAGGCTATCAAAGATATTAATTCACAGGTTGTTGTCTTTAGTCAAGCATGTCCATTATTTGTGCCCTTGGTAGAAGAGGCATGGATTGATCATCCCGTTACCTACAGAATTGCGGAAATTTATTTGGAATTTTTCAAAAAAAAACAGATTGATACCCTTATCTTAGGGTGTACTCATTACCCTTTATTAAAAGAGGTTATTTCTGATATCTTGGGGCCAAAGGTAGCATTAATAGATTCAGCTATGTTCCTGGCCAGGGAATTACAAATGATACTTCAAAATAAAGAATTATTGAACCAACAGAAAACAACCGGTGAATTACGTTTTTTTGTAACCGACATGCCGGAGCATTTTTATTCTTTAGGAAAATTATTTTTAAAAAGGGCTATTTTTCCTGTTAAGCATATTGATATTTCAAATTATAATAAGAGAGAAGGGAGAGGGAATAATGAGGATTGATGGGCGCGCTAACGATGCCTTGCGCGAAGTAAATATTATTCGCAATTTTACTAAATATGCAGAAGGGTCGGTCCTCATTGAGGTTGGGGACACGAAAGTTATTTGTACGGCAAGTATAGAGGACAAAACCCCACCTTTTTTGAAAGATACGGGTCAGGGATGGATAACTTCTGAATATTCAATGTTACCGAGATCTTCAGCAACTCGTATCACAAGAGAGTCTTCTCGGGGGCGGGTTGGTGGACGAACTCATGAAATTCAAAGACTTATTGGCAGGGCCTTTCGAAGTGTGGTAGATTTGAGTCGCCTTGGAGAACGAACTATCTGGATTGATTGCGATGTAATTCAAGCTGATGGTGGAACGAGAACAGCGGCCATTACCGGAGGGTTTATTGCCATAGTAGAAGCTTTAAACACATTAAAAACAAAGGGGAAAATAGAAGAATTGTTGATAAAAGATTATGTTGCTGCTACAAGTGTTGGAATAGTTAATGGAGAGGTTTTACTGGATTTGAATTATCAAGAAGATTCTCATGCAGAGGTTGACATGAATTTTATTTTAACAAGTAAGGGAAAATTTATAGAGATCCAGGGAACAGCCGAGAGCGTTCCTTTTTCACAGGAACAATTACAGACCATGATTTATCTGTCGAAAAAAGGGATTAATGCTCTTATAGAAAAACAAAAAAAAGTCCTTGGAGATATTATTTTATCATTGGAATAGTAAAATGAATTATTTGAGTCGGCTTATTATTGCTTCTCATAACTCACATAAAATAGATGAAATGAGAAAAATTTTAATGGATTTTTCTATTCAAATTTTTTCTTTGAAGGATATTAATTGGAAGAATCCTCATTTAGAAAATGGCCGTACGTATTATGAAAATGCTTTACAAAAAGTGCGGAGTGTTGTAGATCATTTTGGTGAACCTGCCTTGGGGGAAGATTCGGGTTTGGAAGTGGACGCCTTAGAAGGGAAGCCGGGAATGTATTCCGCCCGATATGGGGGGTGTGGGGCTTCGGACAAAGACAATAATTGTAAATTATTAAAGGCCCTTCAAGGAATTCCCTTTGATAAACGAACAGCTCGCTATCGATGCACCTTGGTTTTATTGTTTCCCAAGGGAGAGGTTTATACCTGGGAAGGCACCTGTGAGGGGATAATTACTTTTGAGCCTAAAGGATTTGAAGGATTTGGTTATGATCCGCTTTTTTTTCTGCCTGAATATAAAAAGACCTTTGCTGAATTAGGGCTTGAAATAAAAAACAAAATCAGTCATCGCGCTCAGGCTTTAGCCAAATTAAGAGAATTTTTTCAGAATTATCATTGACTTTTTAGCATAAAATTCTTTATAATCATACATCATTTTAAAGATTAAATCTGTATATCGGGGCGTAGCGCAGCCTGGTAGCGCACCGGTTTTGGGAACCGGATGTCGGAGGTTCAAATCCTCTCGCCCCGATAAACTGCATCCCTCCTCTCGCCCCACTCTTTATACATCCTCTAATATCAAGTTGCATCCAGTCATACTATAGTTATTCAGCAAAATAATTTCATACTCGATATTCACAGAATTGTAGCGCAGGGGCTGTAGACCTGCATTTTGGCTGGCTACATAAGCTTCACCATGAAAGCAAAAAAAGTGAGAAGAGACATGTCTCAATCATCTGTGAGTCAAAAAATACCGGGTGAGACAAAAGGATTAATGAGACAAAATATGGGAAAAAGAGGAGAGGGGTAGTCTGTTTGTCAATAAAAATATAGACAAACAGCACTTTTTATGGTAAATATTTTACTAAACAGAAAACATTATTTTGTCTGTAGAGATTTTAGGGAAAAAAATATTCTCAATGCTAAGACATTTGCAGGGCAACCTTGATGATCTCGTAAAAAGTCTTAAATTAACTGGTTTAGCTATTATAATTATTTGATTTTATTAGATACTATTTTTATGAATACGACTTTTTACGATTTGCATCAACCTTCATGACGAAAAATTTATATTGCCTTGAGAGTAAAGGAGTTTTCAATCCATGAACTTATATCAACTATTTGACATTTATTCAACTTCCGGAGAGATTACCTCATCAGGAATATACATGCTTCGATCTGCCTTAAAAAGACTTTATGAGGCATATGGTATAAATGAAGGGCAAGATATTGAGGAGAATTCTTTTTCCGCTATTCTATCTAAACTTGAGGATTATTTAAAGTCAGAAAATAAAACCTCAAAGGTAATTAGAGAAAATAAGTATTGGATTCGTCGCTTAATTAAATTCGGTTTTCAAGAAAAATACCTTCGGCTTACCAATGATAAGATTACCGTGACCTCAAAATACCCAAAAGCTTTACCTAATAATGTGTATATATCTGCGGAAAAGGTAATAGAATCAAGCAGTTCTTTAAAAAAAGACATCAATGATTCAAGTGATTTATTTGTTAATACAGTGGATAGAGGGGAATATATTACAAAACACAAAAAGATAGCCCATTTAAAAACACATTGGATAATTAAGCTAACCTTAATTTTTATTGGGCTATTAGCGGTTGGAATGGTGTTTATCGCAGATCAAATACATCAGCGGTCTGAAAATCATGTCTTTGAGCAATTTCAACATCACCAACTTATCATTGCCCAAAGTATGGCAACCGGACTTAGGGAGTTTATTTTAGAGAAGGAAAATGAAATTAAATTTCTTAGCCATCTCCCAGTAGTTCAAAGTTTGGGAGAAGGGTGTCAGCGTGAATTAGATAGAATTTATCAATTTAACAATAAATTTATCTACAGCATTCGGCTTATAGATTCAAGCGGTTTTGTTCATTATGGCACTATAGAGGGGAAGGGTGATATACCTCATAATCTTCCCAATGACATAGAAAATTATTTTTCCATTTATCAAGAATCACCGGAACAAATTCACAGCGCTTTAGTTCAAACATCATCTTTTGAAAACTCGAGACCCCTTCTTTTTGTTCCCTTTAGTATAAAAGGCCTAAAAAGGCAAAATCAGCTCAAGTCACTTAAAGGGAAGAAAAAAGGATTTATTATCGTTGAGATGGATTTATTTACAACGGCTGAATCATTTCTCAGGAAAAACGATTCTCATAATAATAATGAATTTAGCTTGCTGATTAATCAACACGGGATTATTTTATATCATCCTGACCGGAAAAAAATAGGAGAGGAATTCCTGTCAGGACCGAAAGATGCCTCAGATTTACGGCTGTATCAATATAGGCAAAAATTAGTTGAAAAAATTAACCAAAAACAGAACGGGCTAAGTAAAGATCTGCCCCAATTGGAAAATCAGGGACAAGTATTTGCTTACTCGCCTTTTGAATTTCATGAACAATTATGGGCAGTAATAGTTACTGCTGATTATAAAGAGGCTCATTCTATCGAGCACCTCCATTTGTATATTGCTATTTTAATGATAAGCCTTATTTGTTTGGTTAGCCTGGGGGGATTTATTGCTTTTAGGGTAAATAGAAAAAGAATAATGGCTCAGGAAGAGATTAATTTTTTAGAAAAGAAAGTAGAAATGGAGGACCAAATTTGTCGATCTGAAGAGCGATTACGAGCCATTTTGGAATCAATTGCCAGTGATCGAATTTCAATTATAGATAAAAATTTACAGATTACATGGGCTAACCGGGTCGCTTATGAAAATTATGGAGATATTATTGGTAAGAAATGTTATCAAGTATATAAGGGATTACCCGGCCCTTGCAAGACTTGTCCCGTTCAGAAGACCTTTAAAGATGGAAAAATTTATTCCTCCGAAGAGCTTGCCCTAATAGATAAAGGCGGGAAGAGTATTTTATATTTAACCAGCTCTTCCCCCATTCGCGACCGCCAGGGAAATATTATATCGGTAGTGGAAACCTCTAAAGATATAACCGAACGAATGAGATTGCAGCAAAAAATTAAAAGTAAATTGGATTTATTGGATACCATTCTCACCAATATGAATGATGGTCTGAGAGTTATAGATGTAAAACATAATATTCTTTTTATGAATCAGAACCTTATAGATCTTTATGGTAATCAAATTAATCGGAAATGTTACCGCATTTTTATGGGAAGAGACAAACCTTGTAATCCTTGTGTTTTAGACAGGATTTTTTTGGAGAATCATCAATCCGTCAGTTTTATCAAGGAAAATATAAAAAAACAATTAGTAGAAATCGCCGGTTCTGTATTAAATACAGATGAAGGCGGGCGCTCAATCATTGAAGTGGTGCGTGATATCACTGAAAGAAAGAAATTAGAAAGCCAGTTAATCGAATCAGAGCAAAGGCGTATTATAGAACTGAAAGAGCGATATCGCTTCGGGAATATTATTGGTAAAAGCCCGAAGATGCAAGAGATTTATGAGCTTATCCAGGTGGTTGCTCAAACCACTACAACGGTTTTATTGTTGGGCGAAAGCGGAACGGGAAAAGAGTTAATTGCTCGAGCTATTCACTATAATAGTCCTCAGCATGACAAACCCTTTGTAGAGGTTTGTTGCTCGGTTTTATCTGAAAATTTACTGGAAAGCGAATTGTTCGGTCATGTTAAAGGGGCCTTTACAGGAGCGATACGAGATAAAATCGGCCGCTTTGAAATGGCTAACGACGGGAGTGTTTTTTTGGATGAGGTTGGAGACATAAGCCTCAGCTCGCAAGTCAAATTACTTCGTGTAATTCAAGAGCGGGAATTTATTCCTGTGGGTGGAGAAAAAATAAGAAAGGTTAATGTAAGGATTATTGCTGCTACCAATAAAGACCTGAAACATGCTGTAGAAACAAAAGAATTCCGTGAAGATTTATATTATCGTCTCAATGTTGTGCCAATCTATATTCCTCCCTTAAGAGAGCGGGCAGAAGATGTGCCTTTGTTAACGAATCATTTTATGGAAAAATTTAGGGAAAAGACCCGCAAACCGATAAAATCAATTAGTAGTTCCTCAATAAATGTATTGATGGCTTATGCTTGGCCGGGCAATGTACGCGAACTGGAAAATGCTATGGAGCATGCCTTTGTGAGATGTGATGGTACAGTAATTCAACCGGAAGCTTTGCCCCTGGACATTCGTCAGGCTAAAGGGCAGGAATTTAAGAAGTCTTTTGATCAAAGGGATTTAAATATAGGTGACTTGAAAAAAGAAATTTTGCTTAAAGTCCTTAATGAGACTAACTGGAACCCAAATGAGAGCGCCAGGAAGCTAAATATAAGTCGAGCTACGTTTTACCGGTGGCTCAAGAAATATAATATAAAACGGGAATTTGTATCATAATTGCGATTAATAGTTTATTATGCTACAAACAAACTGAGAAACAAGAAACAAGAAACGAGAACCAGCTCATAGGCCGTTTTTGTATATTTTTTAAGTTTCTTATCGGCAATCCTTGCTATATCATATCCATAAAAATAGCCGGCAACCCGTCCATAAAGGGCCTATGAGCGAGATTATATTTAAATAGACGCGAAAAAAATTTATTTTATAAGAAGTTTTTTATAATTATTCCACAATACGGTCTGGCATTGAAGTTGCAATTATAAATCAGCATAAGGAATGACAAAAAAGAAAACAGTCTAACATATTAGTGAATTAAGAAGACGACTATACACAGATAAAAGAGGAGTTGATCCTCTAAAATTTAGGATTAAGGCTACCAGGTAGCTATGCTGGGGAGCAGAATCTGGTAGCCTTTTATCCCCTCTTTTTAAATGCTTATTATAGGGCTATCAGAGCTTGCTGGGGAGCATGTGATAGCCCTTTTTTTTATCCAATCTAATCTTCACACTATTCTCATTTTGGTTTTTTGTTCGCTCCTTGGAATAATCTCATTATTTAAAGTAGAGGAAGAAAGTCAGCAAATTTTCGCTGAAGCGTCATAGGGAGGCTTTTTATAAAGCTTCTTAGCGAAGGGGAGCGTTAAAAATTGTCGCTGCTTGAGCGAAGCGAGTTCGCCAATTTAGTGAAGCAAGCCTAAAAGATTAAAAAAGCCGACCGTCTAGCGAAGTGAAGTTTTGATGACTTTGAAAATAACTGTTAAGTTATGCTTTTGTCCCTTTGAGAATTTTGCTATAATAAAGTGTCCATAAATGACCTTATGTTGTTTTAAGAAGAGAATAATATGCAGATAAATCCGGGTGAATTTTATAATCTTCCTTCATTTTTATTTTTTATTCTTTGGGTCGCATTCCCTGTTTGGCTTGCTATGAGAAGAAGACAGGGATTAATTAAATTTCAAAGATGGGATCATGAAGGAGAAAAAGAAAGGATTGGTTCTTATTTTGAGCTGGGTATCTTTCTTTTTGCCATACCCTTTACCAGCTTTTTTTTCTTTGTTACCGTGAATTTTATAGGAAGTTATTTTATTCCCGGGGCATCTGAAAGGTTTAGGGCAAGTATTGAAATAACTTCTCTCCTTATGGATATAGCTCTTATTCTTTATATGTATTTTGCTGAAAGAAAGATCTACGTAAAGCGAATATACAAGCAAGACGATACTAATTTATAACCTTTGCCTTTTTGTTTGACCCGGCATTTTTATCAATTTTAGACCGGGTAAGTCTCTGTCGTTCTTCTTTATCTCCTTCAAAATAACCCTTTATAGAGCTAATGAGTTGACTGGCGATATATTTTTGATTTTTTCGACTATTGATTTTTTTAGCATCCCCTCTATTGGTAACATAACCAAGTTCTATTAAGATAGAAGGAATAGAAGGAGATCTTAATACGGCAAAATTAGCACATTTAATTCCTTCCTCATGAAATCCGACTTTTTTCAATCCCGCCATACATTTCTGACAAAGGCGAATGCTTTCATTAATAGTATAGGTTTGGACCAAATCAATTAAAATAGTATTCAATAATTTATCTTCACTGAGGTTAATTCCTGCATTGAGATCGGAAGAGTTTTCCCTTGCAGCTAAAAGCTTTGAAGCCTTATCAGTGGCCCCTGTTTCAGATAGGTAATAAACTGAAGCACCGTTCACGTATTTTTTTTTGCTTGCGTTTATATGAAGACTGATAAATAAATCTGCTTGGTATTGCTGAGCAATTTTTACTCTTTCATGAAGTGGGATAAAATAATCTCCCTTCCTGGTTAGATATGCTTTGGTATTGGGAATTTTTGCATCGATTAGTTTTTTTAACTGCAAAGCAATCTTCAGGACGACATCTTTTTCTTTAATCCCTCTGTATCCAATAGCTCCAGGGTCCTGCCCCCCATGCCCCGGATCAATGACAATAATTTTTTTCCTGCTTTTTTCTTTAGTTTTTTTTACAGATGTATTTTTTTTTGGCTGATTTTTCAATGGGGAAAAGTCTACTACAATCCGGTGGGGTTTTTCTTGAAATGGCTTAAGGGAGAAAATTTTGTACGTGGTATTCATTTTCTGTAAACTCATTTGGATCAAAAGCTTCGATTTTGCCTGTTTTTTAATTTGGATTGATTTAATGAGGGCTTTTTTGGGTTTAAGCGTTTTTTGGGAGCAAGTATTCCGGCAATTTTTTAATTCAATATTAAGGGTCTTTTTATCTTGAGAAAGGGAATCTTTAAAGGAAGTAGCTCCTGAAAGATCAAAAACGATTCTTGTTTTACTGTTTGCAGAGGAAAACCGGATTTTTTTTAGTTGTGAATAAGCAAAAGAAGTTGCCGGAACAGCTAAGAGAGAGAGAATAAATGAGAAGGCAACGGAAAAGATAGTTATTTTACAGCCAAGACCTTTCATAAGAACGTCTCAATGCAGTTAAGAATAATTAAATTAGGTGAATGTTTAGTAAATAAAAATATAAGCCGAAGGTTAATATAATTATGAGTAAAAGTCAAGTTGTCTGATCTTTAGCCAACTGTGACGCATCAATTAATTAAGTAGGGCATTTCGTAGTCAATTTGCTAATTTTTTTCCTTTGAAGGAAATTTTGCCTTAATTTATAAGTAGGAATAACTTAAAAATATCAAAAAATTTCCTCTCTAAAAGGGTGTTAAAACAAGGTCAAAAATTATAGGCTCATACCACCTTATTTGCGATTTTGAGCAAAAATCGAAAAATAATTTTTGATTTGTCCGTTTTAGTTAAGTAATATTTATCTTGCCTGTTGTGTTTAACCCTTTA